>JAJZZC010000304.1 GCA_021797775.1 Bacillota bacterium | reverse complement strand
GAACCCGTGCGCAGCAAGCGGTGGCAGGCGCGAGCGGACCGGCGTACCGCTCCGAAGTCACCCCCGCTCGTGGCGCCGTCTGGGCGAAGGCCCCCCCGCTGGAATGACGCCACCCTGGCACGCGGCCAGGGCGAGCAGGCCTGGCCCACGCGACCACGAAGCCTGAGGGGGCCGGGCCGCATCTCGCGCCCGGCTTCGCCCGTGCCCGCCCCCTCACCCCGTGCGTTCCTTGGGGCCCGTCAGCCCGTCCTCACGGTACCGCGCGCTCGGCCGCCAGGTCCTCGCCGTCCGCTGCGGCGAGCAGTTCCTCGTCCACCCCCTCCAGCAGGCGGTAGGCACGCAACTCGCGCCAGTAGCGCTCGTAGGGGAGGTCCGCGCAGTAGCCGTACCCGCCGAAGATCTGGATCACGCGGTCGACGACGCGGCAGGCCGCCGCCGCGGTGTAGGCCTTCGCGCGGGCCGCCCAAGGGGCGGCGTCCTCGCCCGCGTCGGCCAGGGACGCGGCCCGGTAGACCAGGAGGCGTGCGGCGTGCAATTCGCGGGCCGAGTCGGCGAGCATCCACTGGATGCCCTGGCGGTCGGCCAGGGGCCGGCCGAAGGTCTGGCGGGCGCGCGCGTGGGACAGGGCGTCGCCGAGGCAGCGCTCCGCGGCGCCCAGCGCGCCAGCGGCGAGCACAGCGGTCCGCTGCCTCGCCTCCCAGCGCCGCGCCGCGGCGCCGATCCCGGGGACGATCGCCGTCCCCGGCAAGAAGCAGTCGACCCAGGCGAGATCGGCCAACTCCAACGCCCCCATGCCCGGGCGGCGGTGCCGCACCTCCATCCCAGGCATGCCCGGCTCGCAGAGGAAGGCCTGCTCGCCTTCGTCTGTGGCGGCGATGGCGACGAGGAGATGCTCCGCCGCGATCGCGGGTGCCGCGGGCCACAGCCCGTCGAGGCGGATGCCACCCGGAACCCGGCGGGCCCGCAGGCCCGCGCCGCTCCCGGGCCGCTGAGGGGGCAGCCGCACCTGGCTGGCGCGGGCACCCTCCAGGCACGGGCGCAGGTAACGCGTCCGCTGGGCGGGCGTGCAGGCGTAGAGCGGTTCGGGCGGCTCACCCGCGACGAAGAGCCCCAGGGTGAAGAGCCCCAGGGGGCTCCTGTGCCATTCCTCCTG
Organism: Bacillota bacterium; assembly: GCA_021797775.1. Taxonomy (GTDB): domain Bacteria; phylum Bacillota; class Sulfobacillia; order RBS10-35; family JAJYVN01; genus JAJZZC01. The sequence continues at coordinate 4,175 of JAJZZC010000304.1, read as the reverse complement.
GACCGCCGCCTGCTCCGTCCAGGACAACCCTCGCCCGCCCTCGGCCGACGGTACGGTCAGCCCCCACCAGCCGGCTTGCCGGCGCTGCTCCTGCAGCGCCTGGACGACGGGAGCGGGGAGCGCGCCAGCCCCGTGCGGCAGGGTGGGCTCAACGGGCTGTAGGGCCGCGCGCGTAAAGGCGCGGGCCGCGGCGCGCGCCCGCAGGGCCGGCTCGGGGAGGCGGAAGTCCATCAGTCCGCGCCCTCCAGGCAGTTCAGCGGGGCGTAGCCGCGCAGCAGGCCGCGCGCCACGATGAACTGCTGAATCTCCACGGTGCCGGCGGCAATGGGGAAGCGGCGCAGGTCGCGGTAGTAGCGTTCCATGGGCAAGTCGCGGCCGTAACCGGCGGGACCGAACCACTGCAGCACGCGGTCGATGACCCGCAGCCCCAGGGTGGTGGCCGCCGTCTTGACCATCGACGCCTCGTGGCGCACGTCCATGTCCTGATCGGCCTTCCAGGCGGCGTGGTAGAGCATGAGGCGCGCCGCGTCCAACTCCATGTCCAGTTCGCGCGCCTCGGCCGTCGGGGCCACACCCTCCGCGCGCCCCAGGGCCAGGCAGCGGGCCGCGGCGCCGAGGGCGATGGGCGGCTGCAGCGCGATGCGGTCGCAGGCAAACCAGCGCTGCGCTAACCCGAAGGCGTCGCCGATCGTGCCCACCACCCCGGCCGCCGGTACCCGGCAGTCCGTGAACCGGACCTCCGAAGGTCGGTCCCCGCCCATGGAATCGATCTGGCGCACGACCTCGAACCCCGGCGTGCCGTGCTCCACCAGGAAGAGCGTGATCCCGCGGCCGTGCCCGGCGTGCTCCGGCGTGACGCCGAACACCAGGGCGTAATCGGCCTCATCGGCGTGCGAGGTGAAGATCTTGCTGCCGTTGAGGACGTAATGGTCCAGACCGTCGGGCTCGGCTGAGAGGCGGATGGCGCCGGCGTCGGAGCCCGCGTCCGGTTCGGTGAGCGAGAAGCAGCCGTAGCGCTCGCCGCGGATGGTCGGCAGCAGGAAGCGCCGCTTCTGCTCCTCACTCGCGCCGTACAGCAGGATGGGGGGCTCGGTGCCCAGGAGCCGCGCCAGGCTGCAGAGGGTGGTGTGCCCCAGCGCCTCGCGCAGCGCGCACATGCCGAGGAACCCCAGGCCGGCGCCGCCGTAGGCGCGGGGCACCGCCAGCGCCCAAAGTCCCTCGGCGCGCAGTTGCCGCACCAGTCCGGCGATGACCGCCGGTGAGAGGGTGTTGGTAAAGGGCGGGAGCTCCGCCTCGCGCGGGACCATCTCCCGCTCGACGAAGGCACGCATGCGCGCGCCCGCGTCCCGCACCTCCTGGGGCAGCCGGAAATCCATCGCTTTCCCCCCGCCGCGGGGAGAGGCCCGCGGCCCCGCCCCGCGCGCCCGGCGGAAGCCGCGGCGGCAACCCGCCCGCCCCACTGGGGCGCGGCACCGCACGGTGGGGACGGTCCGCCCGCTTCCCCTGCCGGAACCCCGGTACCTTACCGCATCCACGGACGGCCGCCAAGGCGTCGGCGGGCCGGTGGCGGGGGGCCGCGGTCGCGTGGGACGGGACGCGAGCGGATGCGCTCTCCAGGACGCGCGCGGCGCGCCGTGGGCCCACCCCGGGCAGCGTTGCCAAGCGCCCGTCCAGGCAGGCCGCGCGCAACCCCTCGCGGTCCGTAACGCCGAGCCCGCGCCAGCACGCGGCGGCGAGCTTGGGCCCGACCCCGCGCACCGCGAGCAGGCCGGCCACGCCCGCCGGCACGGCGGCGCGCAACCGGTCGAAGGCCTCGATCCGTCCGGTGTCGAGATACTCCGCAATCTTGCGGGCCAGGATGGGCCCGACCCCGGGGATCTCGCGCAGCCGGCCCGCCGCCGCGAGGGCGCCGAGGTCGCCCGGAAAGTCGCGCAGGCCGATGGCGGCGCGCCGGTAGGCCGAAGCCTTGGCCGGCTCGCTACCCTCGACCTCGACCAGGTCGGCGAACAGCGTGAACAGGCGGGCCAGATCGCGCCCGAGGGCGGCGGAGCCCTCGGGCAGGGGTGCGTCGTCGGACACGGGCGGCACCTCCTCTGACGCTGCTGGCAAACGTCGGCTGCCGGGTGGACCGCCGCCCGAAGGCGTCATGGGCACAGGGGCGGTCGTCCTCGACACGGAAGCCGACCGGGTCAGCTTCGTCCGGCACGTCGGCCCTGGCAGGCTGGTGGCTGTGCGCGCCGGCCGCTGCTGCCGCTCCGCCACGCGACGGCCTCAGTCCTGTGGCCTGACACCGCCGGTGGTTTCGGGGAGGGCGCTTACTCCTTACCCTCCGCACTGCATGATCCTAGGATGCGCCGCTGCCGTCTTGGCGTTGTTGACATCCGTTCACCGTGCCAAACCGCCTAGGTGCTGTGGGTCTCCGCCGCACATGGCTCCGCCGAGCCCCACCCTGTGGACTGGCGCCAGGCGGTCATGGATCACCGCTCTTCCCCGGCACTCCAGCGGGGCGATGCGTATTGCCTGTAGGGCGGGCGGGCGTCGCGACAGCCCGCCCCTGCGTGGGACACCCTCCCCCCGCCGCAGGCGGGGGCGGGCCCGCCGCCGAAGACCCTCGCCCCTGGCCGTCCGGCGGTTGTCCACGGGCGGCCGCATCCCTGGCGCCAGGCGACTGCCCCCGGCGGCGGGGGCGCGGCGAGGAATGCCGGGGTGCGGAAGGGACGGTGGAGCGCATGTCTGTTGGGGCGGGCGCCGGGCCGCTGTGCTCTGGGCTGGACGCAGTCCTAGACGACATGCCGGCCGCGCTGCGGGGCGCGCGCGTGGGCTTACTGAGCCACGCGGCGGCCGTGGACGCGGCGGGACGCCACGCCGCCGATCTCTTGGCGGCGCGGGACGATCTCCGCTTGGTGCGGCTGTTTGCCCCTGAGCACGGCCTGCGCGGGGAGCGGCCAGCCGGGGATCCCGTGCCCGATGGGGTGGATGCACCCACCGGGCTGCCGGTGATCAGCCTCTACCGCGGCGGCGCGCCGCCGGTGTCCGGGGCGCTGGAGGGGCTCGACGCCGTCCTGGCAGACCTGCAGGACATCGGCTGCCGCTACTTCACCTACCCGGGCACCCTGCGGCGGTTCCTCGCCGAGTCGGTGCGCGCCGGCGTACCGCTGCACGTCTTGGACCGGCCGAACCCACTGGGCGGCGCGGTGGCCGGTCCCGCCGACGTGCCAGCGGAACGGCGCAGCCTGGTGTCCGCCTTCGACGTCCCTGTACGCCACGGGCTGACCGTGGGGGAACTGGCGTTGCTGGCGGCGCGCGAAGATGGGGCGCCCGTGGGCGCCCTGCAGGTGCACCGCGCCCGGGGCTGGCGGCGTGCCGACCGCTTCGCCGCCTGGGGGCGGCCCTGGGTGCCGCCTTCGCCCAACGCGACGTGCGCCGCCATGGCCGAGCTCTACCCTGGCGCGTGCCTCATCGAGGCGACCAACCTGTCGGAGGGTCGGGGCACGCCGTACCCGTTCCGCCAGATCGGCGCCCCTTGGCTCGACGCCCACCGCCTGGCCGAGGGCCTGCGCCCGCTCCTGCCGCAGGGCCTCGTGGTGCGGCCCGCGTGGTTCATCCCGACGGCGAGCAAGCACGCGGGGCAACTGTGCCAGGGGGTCTTCCTTGACGTCCTGCCCGGCGTGCCGCCGGTTGCGGACGCCGGCCTCGCGGTGTGCGTGCGCCTGCTGGCGCTGCTCCAGGAGGACGGTGTGGTGGAGATCGCCCCCGCGCGCGGCGCAGGCGGCACGCCCTGGCTCGACCGCCTGCTGGGCGGCCCGGATCTGCGGCTGTGCTTGGAGTCGGCTGCGCCTTGTGAGGACCTCTTGGCCGCGTGGCGGGCGCAGGCGGCGCGCTTTGAGGCGGGGCGGCCCGTGTGTCTCTACGACTGATGCGGCAAGGCGCCCTGGCCCACCGCGCGGGCGCGTGTTGAGGGAACGCCGGTGCGGCGCCGGCTTCGCAGCCAGTGGACCACACCGGCGCCGAACGCACTCCACGCGCCCCGGCCTGCGGGTCCATCCCCCTCGGGCCACGCGGACCAGGTGAGCAGCGCGTAGAGCAAGGCGGACCCCGGGGCGCCCGTGAAGAAGGAGGCGCCGCCCGAGAGCAGGCCGCCGAACGCCTGGCCGAAGGGCCAGAGCAGGAGGGAC
>JAJZZC010000047.1 GCA_021797775.1 Bacillota bacterium | reverse complement strand
TTGCCGATCAGGCGCAGAACCCATGGATCGCCAACCCTGAGTTTGAGCATGCGCATGAGCCATTCGTGCTGGATGTGGTTAAAGTACCCCTTGATATCGGCCTCTGCTACCCATTGTGCCGCCCCGGGATCACCGCCGACCGCACTTCCGCCAAGGCCTGGTGAGCCGTACGCCCCGGCCGGAATCCATACGAGCAATCCAGAAAGTCCGCCTCGTAAATCGCTCCCAACAGTCTCGCGACCGCTGCCTGCACCGCTGCCTGCAGCAGTCGGTCTTCCACAGTGGGAATGCCGAGCGGGCGAAGCTTCGTGGGGTTGTGGCGCGCCGTGCACGGCGCCCGCGGGCACCGACCGCCCGGCGCCGCTCGCTGCGGCGCCCCCGCCGGACCAGGGGTCTGTCAGTGCACCACATGGCGTCAACGCCGCCAACGTCTGGTGGGTCTGCGGTCAACCCCAGGGGAGGCGGGGCCGCCCCCTCCTGGCTCCATGCGCCAACGCAGCGAACCCTTCTCAGCGATGCCCGGCCGCTCCCGCCATCCGGCCGCACGGGTGATTCGGGGTCGCCTTGCGTCCCTTCCCGGCGCGCAGACCGGCGGCCCCGCGTCAGGGAGCCGCGCCCTGCCCCCGTCGCGGCCGCCGCCCGCGGAGGACGACCGCAACGGGCGGTCGGCGGGCGGCCAAGCGCCCGTCGACCGCCACGATGATCTCACCCCCCTCCATGCGCTGCCAGGGACCGTCCGTCATCGGGTTGCTCGCCGCGATGATGCAGGGCCCGAGGGAGCCCTCGCCGCGGATCTCCATCTCCCAATCCTCGTCCGCCAGCACCATGGGCGTCGGGACGCTCGCCATCTCCAGCACGTAGAGCCCATACTCCCCCGAGGAGAAGACGACGAGGCAGCGCTCCGTCGCCAGGAGGTAGTTGAACATGCCGTGCCGCGCGATAGACTGCGACAGCGGTCCGAGCAGTTCGGCCAGCGCCCGGGCGCCATCGGAGGACGGCCCGGGGACGGCCTCGGCCCCGCCGGCCCGGGCGGCGGCCAGCCGGTCGAGCAGGGCGCAGAAGGCGAACTCGGAATCGGTGCTGCCCACGGGTCGGAAGCGCGCGGGCTCCCAGCCGGGCGCGTGCATCAGGTCCGCGACATTCCCGTTGTGCGCGAAGGCCCACTCGCGGCCCCCCAGTTCGCGGACGAAGGGGTGCGAGTTGGCCAGACTGGCGGAATGCGTCCAGCGCCGGATGTAGGCGATGGCGGCCTCGCCGCGGAGGGCGCGGCCCTCCCGCAGCATCGCCGCGGTGGCCGGATCGGGGCGGCTGGCCGCCTCCTTGATGGTCAGGGCCGCCGGCCCCTGCAGCGCCGCGACGCCCCACCCCTCCTCGCGGTAACCGCGTGGGTGCCCGTCCTCGCGAAAGTGCACCGACCACTGCAACTGCCGATCCGCCACGATGCCGAACAGCTCGCCCACGTCCGCGCCGCCCCCCCGTACCTTCGTCTTCGTCCCGTCCTCCGGCCGGCCCCACCGGCGGCGTACCCCCGCCCGTGGGGACCTTCCCCGGAACCTCGACAACGGCCATCGGGCAACCAGAGCGCGCGGCGGGTGCCCGAAGCGGCCGCCCCAACTCCCTAGCACCCGGCCGCCGCGGCTGCCGGCGTCGTGCAGGCTAGCGGAACCACCAGCCGGCGTAGCCCGAGCGCACGGCGGAGGACGCAGTGGGGTAATGGGCCCCCGCCACTCGGCCCGCGCCTGGCGGAGAGCAGCCGCGGGCCGCTCCCGCTGATCTCGCCCGCGCGGCGACCGACCGTGCCCTCCCTGCCGCTCGGATCCCGCCTCTCCGCAGGAAGAACCCACTGGCAGCCCCACACCGTGGGCGGCACCCCCCTTGGGCCGGCCGGCCGCAGCAGGCGGGCCGCGCCCGCTGGCATGGCCCGAGCGGTGGCGGACCGTGCGCCCCCACCGCTCGGATGCCGCCGGGCAGGGCGAACCCGCAGGGCAGCCACACCGCACGATCCCTCCGGGGCCGGCCGGCCCCCCGGTGGCGACCGCCGGCATGCCCCGGCCACGGCCCTCCGTCTCGCCGCCGGACGGGGTACGCCGCCCCTCGGCCGGACCGAGCGCCGCCGCCACGCGCGCGGCGGCGACTAGCCCGCATGGCGGAAGCGCCACACCGCCACCACGGTCGCGAGGGCGGTGGCGACAGCCACCAGCAGCAGCCAAAGCAGTGGGTTGGCGGCCCACTCCGGCAGGCGGCGCCTGCGAGCCGCCACGGGTGGCGGGGCGGTCACGTCCTCGGGACGGGCCAGGGCCAGGGCGAACTCCCGGGCGCTGGCGAAGCGGTGGGTCCGGTCGCGGTACAGCGCCCGAGCGAGCACGCGGTCCGCAGCGGGCGGGACCGCGGCGAAGCGCGACACCGGCTCCGGCGCCTCGTTCAACGCCTGGTACATCACCGCCAGCGGGTTATCCCCCGCAAACGGCGGCCGCCCGCGCAGCATCTCGTAGAAGATGACGCCGGCGGCGTAGACGTCGGAGGCTGCGCCGCCGCGCTCGCCGCGGACCTGTTCCGGCGCCATATACTCGGGCGTGCCGGCGAGCCCCGAGAAACCCCGCCACGTCACGCGCGGCCGCCCGCCGACCAGGGCGATGCCGAAGTCGATGATCTTCAGGCGCCCCTCAGGAGTGAGCACGATGTTCTCGGGCTTGAGGTCGCGGTGGTAGATACCACGCGCGTGCAGGTAGGCCAGGGCGTCCAGCAGTTGGCCCATCAGTTCAGCCGCGCGCGGCCAAGGCAGGCGGCCCTCGCGCTGGAGCAGAGCCGAGAGCAACTCCCCCTGGACATACTCCATCACCAGGTAGGGGTGGTGCCAGTCCTCGCCGATGCCGAGGGCCTTGGGGATCGCCGGGTGGTCGACCTGCGCGCCGATAGCCACCTCGCGCCGGAAGCGCTCGTACACCGCCGGGTCGCCGAGTTGACCGACGTCGGGGAACTTGAGCACCACCGTAGAGCCGTCCGCCGAGCGAGCCAGCCACGAACTGGCCATCCCGCCGTGCCCCAACAGCTCTAGCAGCTCATAGGCGCCGACGCGGACACCGCTGCGCAATGGCATCAGGGCCATCCTCCGCGGTCAGCGTTCAGGGGGTCTGCGGGGCCGGACACAAGATGTGGGCCCCGCGCGACGGGTGCCGCGCAGACCGCGCACGCACCCGCGGGTGCCCCTGGTGGCGCGTCAGGGGCCACCCGCCTCAGGCGGCGTGGTGGCAAAACCGCGCCGTCGTCGCCTCCGAATCTTGCTTGGTGCGCCCCCCTGGGCCGGCAACCCTGCGCGTCAGGGTGAGCACGATCTCTCTGCCATACAGGCGGTGGTGTGGGGGGTGTCCACCAACGAGCGGTAGGTGGCCAGGCCATCCATGCGGGGCGAGCACACCATCTGCCCGCAGACAAAGTCACGTCCCCGATCGGGGCCCCATCTCTCCGAGCCGCTTGGCGCGCAAGGCTTCGCATCACCTGAATGCGTACCCTCCCTGCGCACGCTCATGCCGGCGGGTCGGCGTCAGGCGGGGCGGAAGCCGCTCCGCACCCCCGCCGGCGCCAGCGCGCGGACCCGGAAGGGGTCAAACGGGTCCGGCACCGGCGTCGACGCGCACCGCGAGCACGGTGAGGTTGTCGCCCCCGCCACGTGTGTTGGCGAGGTCCACCGCCTCCTGGACACCCATCTCCAGATCAGCCCCCGCCATCAGTCCACCGAGTTCCTCCGCGGAGAGATAGTCCATCATCCCGTCGGTGACCAGGGCGTAGACGTCCCCCGGCTGCAGGACGCCAGCGACCATGTCGGGGCGCACGAGCGGGTCCGCCCCCACCGAACGCACCAGTACGTGCCGGCCCGGGTGGCGGCCGACGTCCTCGGCCCGGAGCAACCCCAGGCCGCGCATCTGCGCGGCCAGCGAGTGGTCCCGGGTCAATTGCCGCGCGCTCCCCGCCCGCACCTGGTAGCACTTCGCGTCGCCCACGTGCGCGATCCAGTAGCGGCCGCCGCGCAACAGCAGGGCGGTGAGCGTCGTCTGCATGTTGTGGAAATCGGCGTGGGCGTCGCCCAGGGTGAAGACGTGCACAGCCACGCGGCTGAAGGCGGCGCGCAGCCGATCGGGCGGGCGCCGACGTGGGGGGGCGAAATAGTACTCCTGGAGCAGCACGTTGGCGGCCTCGGCGCTGGCCACCTCGCCGGCCGTGTGGCCACCCACCCCGTCCGCCACGCAGAACAGGCTCCCGTACTCCTCCGCCCGCCGGGGGTCGCCAGGCGTGTAGTAGGCGTAGAAATCCTCGTTGCGCGCGCGCACGCGCCCGCGGTCGCTGGCGGCCGCCACCTTCCAGCGCAAGGCCTTCACCCCCCCGGGACCGACGCCGACCCCAGACGGGGTCGAGGTGGACCGGTGTCCTTTCGCCACGGCCGGCGCCCGGCCTCCGCGCGGCGGGGCCAGCTCAGGATGGCGGCCGCCCCGCGCGGGCGGGTGCGCCACCGGCGTGCGGTCCATCGGGCGGGACGTGCGCGAGGAGCGGAGGGTCCCCAGGGGGACCACGCAGCCACCATACCGGCACCCGCGCGCCTGACGCTCGGAACACCCCCGGCGGCCGATGTGCGCCACGGCCCACCCGCGTCAGCGTCACACGGTCTGCGGGTTGCCGGCGTCGTCCACGCACCGCGTGTGCCCCGCCAACCGTGCGGCGCGCGGGGGTAGGGGCGGTACAGCGCGCGTGCACCCCCAGCTTGGGCCCGCCAGCCGCGCCGCGTCCCGCAGACGTCGCCCTGTGGGGAGGCGGACCGCGCCGGCCACCGTACCGTGAAGCGCCTGGGGCGCGCGCCTGCCGGCCCCGGTGCGCGGCACGCGCGCCCACCCCGGACAGACCTGGCTCAGAGACAGAAAATAGCCGCGGGCTTCGCCGCGGCAGAAAGGCCGGCCCCTCTCTCCGGCGGCGCTGCAGCCGATGGGCCGGAGCACGCGCTCCCCCCGTTGGCGGGCGGGGGGGCCGATGGGCCGCCCAACCCGCCAGAAGCCGTGCCACGGGGAGCGCGCGGCCGGGGTGCCGTCAGGCGCCGCTGCGCACGCCCTGTTCCACCGCCGGGAGGAGCAGCGCACGCTTGCGGGCGGCACTGTTCGCCACGAAGTAGAGGGCGCCGGCCACACCCCAGGCCAGAGACAGGAGGATGGCCTCCACGGCGGCCACCTTGGTCGCGCCACCGCCCAGGATGCCAAGGTAGAAGACCGCCACGAGCATGCCCAGGTTGGCCAGAGCCCCCAGCAGAGGGACGATCAAGCGCAACCCGGCGGGGGTCTTGCCCCGCTCATCGGCCAGGGCCAGCATCGCGATCAGGTTGGTCAATCCGTACAGCAGGAAGGTGCCGATGTTCGAGATGAAGCTGACCGCCGTCAGATTGGTGACGGACACCACGCCGAACGCGCCCACGACCGCCGAGACGGCCGTCAGCAGCCACACCCCGTAATGCGGGGTGGCATACTGCCCGTGCAGCAGGCCGAGCGCGGTCGGCACCTCTTCGTCACGCCCCATGGCGTAGGTCACCCGCACGCCGGTGTTCAGGCAGGCGAGGGTGGTCCCCAGCACCGCGATCCCCACGATACCAGCGACAACGATCATCAGCGGCATGCCGATGCCGCCGAGCAGCGTGTTGCCCAGATTTTTGACCATGTCGCCGATGGGGCCGGACGAGACCGCCGCCGCGGCGAAGCCATGCACCGCCGTGTGCCCAGCCGTCTGCGTATACCCGTTGTTGATCCAGGCCTGGGCGCCGAAGTACTCAAACAGGTACATGATGAGACCCTGGATCACCAGCGACAGGATGACTCCCTTGCTCACGAAGCTCGGATGCTTGGCTTCGGCGGCCAGCGCGGTCGCGGACTCAAAGCCCACCAGCAACAGGATAGCGACGGTGCCTTGGAATAGGACGTTGGCGAAGTTGTGCGGCATCACGATGGAGCCCAGAGTCGGCATCACGAAGGTCACATGCTGCGGGTTGATAGACCGGTACGCGAGCGCCAGGATGGTCGTCGCCACGAGCATGACAATCTGCAAGGCGTTGATCAAGATATTCGCCGACGTGGAGCCCTGGATGCCGCGGAAGGCGATATACCCGACCGACCCGGCGAAGGCCACCGCCACCCCGACCTGGGCGGCGACGCTGAGGTGCACGCCGAAGACCCCGAGGATGTAGGCGATCAGCGTGGCCATGAAGGCTACCATCACGCCCGGGTACACCCAGTAGTACAGGTGCGATAGCCAACCGATCCCGAACTTGGCGACGCGCGCCAACCGGGCCGACCCGCCTCCGCGGTCCAGGAAGGCCCGTTCGGCGAAGTAGTAGGAACTGCCGGTGCCGGCCTCCGGGTAGCGGCGCGCCAGCATGGAGTAGGAGATGGCTGTCAGGAACGCCAGGATCAGCGCGAAGAGCAGGCCGGGCCACATGTCGGCGGCCGTGGACCCGCCCCCCGGGGCGGTCTGGGCCGCCTGCACTTGGTAGGTGATCCAGAGGAACGCCCCCGGGGCAATCAGGGCCATGGCGTTGATCGTGACGCCGGTCAGGGTGAGGGTCTTCTTGAGGCCCGAACCGCTGCCGCCCTCCATCACCGTGCTCCTTTCAACCCGCTCAACCTGGGCACCGCGCGCCGCCACCCACAGGGCGCGAGGAGACGGTCGGCGTCCGTCCCATCGCGCCCTCCGCACATGTCCGCCGAAGGTCGTGTCCGTTGCGCGCGTGCCGGCCGCGTTACCGCCAATAGGTTACAGGGCGCCCGCCTGGGTCGCCAATTATCTGTCAGGTATGCTGGCCTATACATGACACAATTTTGGGTCAATCCTCACGCGGCTCGCCGGAGAGACGGCGCTGGTGACCGGACTGGCTTGGGCCGCATGTGATAGCCGCGTGTCAGTTCCATACGGGCCCCCACCGCACACGGAGAGCGGGTGCGTGGGCGGGCGACGCCGGGGGTGTGGCGGATGGGCCCTCGTCCGTACGTGGGGGGCCTCATCTGGATCGTCCGCGGGGATGGGCATGGACACGGGGCGGCCGGGGCGCCGCGCGGGGTGGCGGGGTACGCCGGCGGGTGCCGGGGCAAGGCGGTGGGGGGCGGCGGCTGGGTGGCGCCGACATCGCACCCCACGGGCGCTCCTTTCCCATGCCCGCCCGCGGGTCGGCAGGGAGGCGGAAGGCCCAAGCGGAGCGCTCAGCCGGCAGACGGGGCCGACAGGCGGCGGCCTGTGCGATCGACGCTTCCGGGCAGGAGCGATCTCGGCGGCGTACACCGGCCGCAGGGGGCTTTCCACTGGCGCCGGGCGGGCAGAGGCCCTGGTGGTCCTCTGTCCCACGGCCGAGGCCCAAACGGTCCTTCTGTTCCTCGCTCGCATGCCGCGCATGTACCCGGGGGCGGGGGACGCGCAGCAGTGGTTGCGGCGACGATGCGACAGTTGCACCAGGCCTTCCGCCAGCACCTCGGCGTGGCGGCGTCGGCCGGCTCTGCACGAGGCATGAGTCACAGGCTCTTGCTGTGTTATGCAGCGGAATGCGGGGCAAAATGCCTGCTGCTCCGTGACCGGCGCGCTGCCAGTACGCAAACCATGTCGGACCGAGAACGCACGCACGACCTGAGGGCCCTGCTGCTCGCGTTGGCGACACCGGCTCATGTGCAGCAGAGTCCGCGCCTGCACCAGCGAAGCCCGGGAACACATGCGCTGTCAGCGGAAATCGGCATCGCCGACTGGCACGAGGCGTGGCGCTACGGGGTGAACCTCGACCCCGAGGACGAGCGACTGGTAGAGGCATGGCTCGAGCAAGTTAGCGAGTGGTTGCGGCACCGGTTCTCGCTGTGAGGGTGAGGGGCATGCCGATGGGTGCGGAACTGGAATCTCTGGGGACCGGGCAGCGGTACTACACGTGAGATGGACGTCACGTCCGCCCTCAGGGCGGCGCCGCCGCCCGGGCGCGGCCTGCCATGGGGCGGTGAGGTCGTCGCGTACCCGGATACCTTGGAAGTCCACATCGCGCAGGACGACCAGCGTAACGCCGCGCTGACCACGTTGCGGCAATGGCTCGGACCGGCGTTCGACGCCCTTGTCCCAGAACTGCAACTCGACGCCCCTGTGGGTGCCAAGCGGGCCCTTTCCGTCGACATCGTCGTGGACGGCGCCGCCGCACCGTCCCGGGGGTTCCGGCCGTCGTTCGCGGATGCGGCCTACGCGCGCGTCGCCACGCCGCCGCCGCCCTTGCCCCGCGGGTGCCCGCCGGTAGCGGTCTTTCATTCCTACAAGGGCGGGGTGGGTCGAACCCTGCATCTCCTCGCACTGGCCAAGGCCCTGGCCGAGGGCGCATCCCCGGTCCTGATCGTCGATGCCGACGTCGAGGCGCCCGGGCTGACCTGGTGGACCCGCCAGGCCTTGGGGGTCGCCGATTTTTCCATGCTGGACTTCCTGGCGGTGGCACACGCCGAACCCGACAAGAACATGGCCATGCGGCTGGCCGTGGAACGCATTGGGGGGCAGCGCCTTCGCCTCGCAGCCGGCGACCGCGGCGGGGAAGCCTACGTCCTGCCGGCGTTCCGGCATGAGCGGCAACTGCTAGACGTGCCGATTCGCCCGGAACACCTGACGCGGGAGCGCGGCGCGGAGTGGAGTGTCGGCGAGTGGTTCGCGCAACTCGGGCGGGAGCTCGCCGTCTCGGCCGTGCTCGTCGACCTGCGGGCCGGCGTGACCGAACTCTCGGCCCCCCTGCTCTTAGACCCGCGGCTCCAGCGGGTCCTGGTGACCAGCCCCTCCCTGCAATCCGTTCAGGGGACCACTATGATTCTGCGCACGCTCCGGCGTCTGCAGGCGCGGGCCGAACGGGGCGCGGAGCGGTTCGGACCGGCCCTGGTTCTCACGATGATCACGCCGGAACTGGCCGGGCCCGAAGAGCTGACGGCCGTGCGCGAATCGCTCTTCCGTGCGTACCTGGCCGAGGAGGGAGTCGAGGAGCGGCAGGTCACCGAAGCGGACCTGGGACTGATCGAGACCCCCTTCGCGATGGACCTACTGCATCTGCCGAGCCTGGGCGAGGCGCTGCAACGGCTGTCGGGCTCCGTCGTCGAGCGCACGATGCGTCGGGCCGCGGAACAGTGGGGCCTGCGCCGGCAGCAACCACCGAGCGGTAGGGGGGTGAGCCGTCCAGATCGGGCGGAGGCCCGCGACCGCTTGAGGACCACCGCCACCGGCATGGTGCGCGCGGAATCCGGCGGCACGGCGGACTTTCTGCGAACCACCGCGCTGCGAGCGCTCGGCGAGCGCTTCTCTACCAGCCTGCCATCCGCCGTGGTCCTCGGCGCCAAGGGCTCCGGCAAAACCTTCTCGTTCCTGCAGATGGTGCGCGTCGGGTCCTGGGAGGCGTTTCTGGGGGAACTCGGGCTGCAGGCGCCGTCAGCGTCAGGCATGGCCAGCGGGCCGATCCTCCCGTGGCTACACCCCCAGTCCCTTTCTGTTGAGGCGTTGCGACAAGTCGAAGAGCGGCGGAGGAGCACGCGGCAACGGATTGGGTGCATCCTCGCGTCTGATCCGCTGGCCCTGGAGGATGCGCTCCGCCAACACCTGCGCGGTCCCGGCCTCGACGAGACACAGTGGCGCGACATCTGGCTGCAGATGCTCGCAGACGCCCTGGACATGCCGGAGGCGGAGACGCCGCTCAACCGGCTGCGCCGTGGGTTGTCCGCCCGGGGCGGCACGCTGGTGGTGGCGATCGATGGACTCGAGGAACTCTTCGTCGACATCGCCCAGAATGGACAGCAGCAGGTAGCCCTGCGGGCCCTTTGTCGCGATCTGCCGAATCTGCTGCGCAGCGTGCCCAACCTGCCGCTCGGTATGGTGATCTTCGTGCGCAAGGACTTGGCGCAGTACGCGATTCCGCAAAACTTTGGACAATTTGAGGACCTGCACCGGCCCTATGCGCTGCGCTGGGATTGGGACGAGGCGCTGCGGCTGGCGGCCTGGGTCTGCCTCTCCGCCGAATTATCCGCTTATGTGAAGGAGTGTTCTCTGCACAGTGTCGCCACCGCACGCGGGGAGGTGCTGGAGTCGGCCCTCCGTCCGGTATGGGGGGAGCGGCTGGGCGGTCCGGGCTCGCACGAGGCATTCACGGCCAACTGGGTCCTCGCCGCCCTGTCCGATTACCAGAAGCAGCTCCAGGCCCGCGACGTGGTGCGGTTGCTGGCGTTCGCGGCGGAGGAAGCCTCCCGGGGCGGCGTGCAAGAGGCCTTGGACCGGCGACTGCTGCCGCCCGCGACGATCCGCCAGGCGCTGCCCCGATGCAGTCAGGAAAAGATCGCGGAAATCGGGGAAGAGATCCCCGCCCTCCAGGCCATCTTCGAGAAGTTTCAACAGGTGCCTCGCGATGCGCGCAAACTGCCATTCATGCCCGAGCGCTTCGGCCTGGAGACCGGCGAGATCGTGTTGCTGGAACACTCCGGCATGATCCTTTACGACGAACACGGATACTACATGCCGGAGATCTTCCGCCACGGCCTGGGCTTCGGGTACGCCCTGGGCTCACGCCCGCGGGTGCTGGCCCTCATGCGGCGCAGGCTGGGGGGGTAGGGGCCACGGCGGCTTCTGGGCCCCTGGGTCGCAGTCCGGGCGGCCGCGCGGACCCGCCGGGCGGTCGCGCGCGGCTTCCGGTCGTCCGCCACCAGCACCGCCCGTGCAGGGGGCGGGATGCGAAGCGCCCCACCCCCCCCCCGACCGAGAGCCGGTACGCGTCACAGATGGCCGCCTCCGCGGAGCCAGGCGGCCTCGCCACCCTGGCCCGCCGCCCGTTCAGGTCAACGGGTGGCGCGGGTCAGCCCCGCCCACGCCGCCACCCGGGCGTCCGTTAGAGACGCCCGGGGGTGCGGCGCTCGCGCAGTTCCCGCAGCAACTGCTGTTCCGGCACCCCGCCCTCCACGAAGATCGACTCGTCCACCACCGTCAGGGGCACCCCGCGCACGCCGTAGCGGTCGGCGAGGTCGGGAAACTCCACGGCGTCGATCATATCGGCGGTGACGCGCGGGCTGGCCAGGGCCATGCGGTGGGCCAACTGGACCATACGCGGGCAGTAGGGGCAGGTCGGCGTGATGAAGACCTGCAGGTGCATGGGAGCGGCACCCGCCGTCCCCAGGTAGTCCGCCAGTTCCGGGGAGAGGCCGGCGTCCCCGCGGCCGACCCGGTCGATGGCGTCCAGCAGCGAGTCGAACTCGTACCCGCCGGGGAAGCCGTAGAAGCGGATGCCATTGTCCGGCTCCCGCCCGTCGCCGGCCGTGACCGCCAGCGCGGGGAACCGCTCGACCCCGAAGGCCTCCAGGCGCGCCGCGCTGGCCGCGCCGCCGTCGTCGGAGACCGTCTCGGCCTGCACCAGAGGGAACGCGGCCGCGATCTCGGCCGCCAACTGCGCCGTGGGACCGCAGCCCTCGCAGCCGGGGCGCTGGAACACCAGCAGCCGCACGGCCCGCGATAGCCCGCCGATACGCTTCTGCATATAGGCGACCTCTTTGGGCCCCAACAGCGTGCGTTCCGTCTTCACTGTCATCGCCCTCCCGCCAGCCATTCGCTCGCGACGCCGCCACTCTACGGGCCGGGCGTCCAGCGGAGGGAGGGCCGCACCCGGCCGTCGCGTCCAGGGTTCGTCTAGTGCTGTCCTCCGCGCTGGAAGCGACTGGTAACGGAAGGGGCTGTGAACAACTGGATACGATCATGGCAAGAGGCGGTTTGGCACGGTGAACGGATGTCAACGACGCCAAGACGGCAGCGGCGCATCCTAGGATCAGGAAGTGCGGAGGGTGGCACTAGGGGGGCGCCGCGCATCGAATGCTCCCGCTACCCCCTCACCCGGGACGGCGTTCAGCGCCTCGGGGCGGTGCGGGGACGCCGCTGGACCCGGCGGGGCCCCGGGCTCCGAGCTCTTCTGCCGCACGGCCTTTGGCGGGTGCGCGGCAGCCCCGCGGCTTTGCGCCCTGAATCTCGCAGTGTCAGCCGGACGCTCGGGCGCAGAAGGGCCCCGCGGCGGCGCGGGCGAGGTCGTGCCGAGGGGCGGACCCCTGGGCGCCAAGGCGACGGGCCGCCCCATGGCGAAAATCAGGTTGTCCAGCGCGTGTCCTGCTTGCCCAGACCGGCCCGGTGGATGTGTTGGGCGCCAGGGGTTTGCGGGTGGCGGGCCGGCCAGGGACGGGTCAACGGGCTGGACGTTCCCAGACGCGGCGCGGATCACCCGGCCGCCAGGGGCGCGCCCATCCATGTGCGGACGGCCGCGGGAGCGCGGGCCCAGACTGCCATGGTGACCAGCGCCCGTCGCCCTGCGTCGCCGAGCCTCCAACCCACGGCCCGTCGCCGGCCGTCCCTGCACCGCGCCCAGATCGCGACCAGACTGCAGAGACGGGCCGCGGGCGCGGGCCCCACGGCCAGGGCGAGCGCCAGGCGGCTCGTTCCGCCACGCGTCGCGGCCCGCCGAACGAGACCGCGGCCCGTAGCGGAGGATCGATACGCGGCGCCAGAAAGCCCCCGGGCGGGGCGATGCCCCGCCGCTCCCCGCTGGCGTACGCACGGCCGGCACCATGCCCGTGCCACAGGGTGGCGCGCCGGCCCACCTGCGCGCCGGGTACCGCGGCGGCACCCCCGCATCCGCCGAGCGTCGCAACGGACGAGCCCCGCCATCCCCGCGACCGGGCGCACCCTCGCCCTCAGCCGCGGGAGACGCCCTGGCGGGCCGAGGTCGCCGCCGCCCCGGTCACGGGCTGAAAGGCGTACCCCACGCCACGCATGGTCCGGACGTAGTGCGGCGGGCTGCCGGGCTCGATCTTGCGCCGCAGGTTGGCGATATGCAGCCGCAGCAGGTGGGAGTCTCCGGTGTAGGCCGTGCCCCACACCCGGGCCAGCAATTGGTCGTGCGTGAACACCCTGCCGGCGTTGCTCACCAGCAGCGCCAATAGGCGGTATTCCGTGGGGGTGAGGTCGACAGGTCCCCCGCCGAGGCTGACGATCCGCAGGCGCAGATCCACGCGCAGGCGGCCGTCGTCAAAGACGGGAAGGGACGGTTCGCGACAGGGGCGCGTGCGGCGGAGCACGGCGGCCACACGGGCCTCCACCTCCGCCGGCGCCACAGGCAGGACCACGTAATCGTCGGCGCACGTCAGCCCGCGGACCCGCGCGGCGGTGTCCGCGTCGGCCGCCAGGATGATCGTCGGCAGGTCGTCTACCGCGTGCAGTTCGCGGCACAGGGCCGCCGCCTCGCCAGCGTCCGGCCCTCCCAGGATGAGGGCCAGATCCGGGCGCGCGGCAAACAGCAGATCCAGCGCAGAGGGGGCATCGGCGGCGCTGCCCAGCCGGTAGGCGGTGGCGGGCAGCGCGCTGCGCACCAGGGCGGAGAGGCGCCGGTCCGCGCCCACGACGAGGACCTCCGCAGGGACCGAGATCCCTGCTGTGGGCACCGAAGGACTCGATCCCATGTGGGAGGGCTGGTCCGGGGGGCGTGCACCGGCCGATCGCTCGGCCCGCCACGGAGCGCCCGACCAGGCCTTCGCCTCCTTCCGCCTTGGATGGGTCCCCCACCGAACAGAACGGCACAGGCGGACCGGGCCCCGCCCGGTCGGGCGGACCATGCAGCATGCTCCGCGCTCACCCCGGCGCCACGCGCCGGCGCGGAGCGCCGTACCCGATGCCGCCCTGGCCTGCCGACCCTCGGACGCCCCGCCCCCCCGCGTCCCAACGCCCCAGAGCCCGCGTGGCGCCCTTGCCTGGCCCGCGCCCCCGGCACCGCTCCACCCCCCACAAAACCCCGCCAGCGTGGTCGGGAGCAAGCGGGCGGGGCCCGAGGGACGAGGGGCGTGGGGCCGGCGCCACGCCCCTCGTCCCTCGCCCGGGCCGTCCGCGGGCGGCTCCTACGGGATACCCGCCCGTGCCGAGGGCCACCGCGCCCAGCGTCGCCCTCGCACCCGGGTCCTGCGGGCCGACGCGCAGCGCGCCAGCTTCATCGCACCGTAACAGAACCTTATCGCTGCGCCCCCCGGGGGGCAACCGGACGCCCGGCAGGCGATGGTAGCTTGTCCTGGGCGCACGGCGTGGCGGTCCGCCCTCGCCGACCACCCGGGCCTGACCGCCAGGTACGACACGGACTGATCATCGGTATCAGTCAACGTGGGGCTGGTCTGTGGGATCCGCGGCCCTTGCGCGCTGCCCGTGCGAACCGAGAGGCCCGCTGGAGGTCGCCCAATCGGTGAGGTGAATATCGGTATGGCACTCGGAGGCGGGACGCGCTCCGCGTCGCTGACGCGCCGTGGAGCGCTGTCGCTCGGGGCCCGTTGGACGGCGGCCGGCGCTGTGGCCGCCACTCCTGCGGCGCTGCGCGCGGCAGCCCTGCCCACGCCCCAGCACACGGTGATCGAGCTGCGGTTCCAGGCCAACAACCAGGGAACGGCGTGGAACGCAACCATGCTCGGCCTCGACCAGCAGTTCGTCGACGCCAACTTCAACACGCGCTACCGCGGGCTGCGCGCCAAGGTGGACCCCGCGGGCTGGGGGGGGCTGTCCGGGCAGATCGCCGCATCCATCGCCGGCCAGGGGTTCGACGACGTCTGGGCCAGTTGCTGCAGCGACTTCGCCGCGATCATGGAAAGCGGCTGGGCCCTACCGCTGAACGGCTACCTGCAGCAGGACAACCTCGCAGGCCGGCGCGGGGGGCATATGGACCGTGCGCGGCGCGGGGACCGGCGTGACGGGCACCAGCGACGGGTGCACCTTCGCCTGCACGCCGTGGACGAGTACGGCGGGCACGTTCACCTGCCGGCTCGTATCCCTGGCCGCGGTGGGCGGCACCTCCATCGCCAACGGCGCCAAGGTCGGACTTATGGCCCGCGCCAACCTGGCCAGCTCCGCGGCGACGGTCTTCCTCGACGTGGCCGCGGGGCGCGGCGCGCACTTCATGGCACGGGCTGTCGATACGCTCAACATCGCCGATACCCACCAGTCCCCGGCGACCCAGGCCTCGGGGCTGTTCGGCAATACGTTCATCATGAGCGATAACAGCAAGCCCGCCGCCAACTATCTGCTGCGGCCAGTGTGGCTGCGGCTGACCCTCTCGGTTGATACCTGGACGGCGTTCACCTCCCTGGACGGCGTCCACTGGACCCAGGTGGGCACGCACGGGGTCGAAGCGGTCGGCGCCTGGGTCGGCCTCGCCGTCACCTCGCACCAGAGCGGGCACTACGTGCAGGCCGTGTTCGACCATGTCACCGGCTTTCAGCCCGACACCTTCGTGCGCATCGGCAGCGTCTAGGGAGGCCGCCGCGCACATCCCCTTTCGCGGCGGCCTCCGGCTTCGGATTGTTTCGGCGCCCGGGACGATGCGGCCTGTGCCGGCTCGGCAAGGCAGCGCCTCAGGCCGCAGACAAGCCGTATAGCGGGCGGAGCGGCGGCCGTCGCCGCCGCTCCGCCCGCCGGACCCAAGGGCCAAGCCCAGCCCATGAGGGAGACAGCCCGGCGGGGCACGGCGCCGCGATCTGTGCGGGTACGGGATCGACACAACCGCTCGTCCGCAACGCTTTCGTTGGCCGCCCGCTTGGGAGCCACCAGCCGGCCCCGGGGCTGTCGGGGCATAGGTCAGTCACCCGGTGCCCCCTCCCCCTCACCGCCCCCGCGGCGCCCAGGACACCACGGCTTCGTGCACCGGTTCGGCATCGGCCCTCCAGCCGTCGTCCCCCTGCACCAGGGCGGACGGCAGTTCCGCGTCGAGCCTGGCCAGGTCGTCCAGCTCCGTGAGGTCCAGCATGCGGGCCGCTTCGCGGCGGGCATCCTCCAGCGTGGCGTACCGCCCATACGTGCGCACGGCCTCGTGGACGCCTACCTCGGGCTCGACGCCCATTTCGTGCAGGACGTCCACGAGGTCGGCGAGGATGGGCTGTGCCGGGAACGGCCGCTCCGGGTGGAAGCGGGGCCACAGGCGCTCCGCCAAGGGGTGCATCTGGCCGGCCCGGATGGCCAGGACGGCCCGACGGGTGGCGGCCGCCTCCATGGCCTGGAGGAAGCCCACGGCGTCCTCGCTGAAGTGGACCACCAGCGAGGCTAGCGCCACCTCCACCGGCGGCACGGCGTAGCGCCCCTCCGGCCAGCCACGCGGCACGACCTGCACGCGCGCAGCCTGCTCCGACGACAACGCGGCCATCTCCTCCCCCAGGTGCTCGCGCATCCCGTCGTTGGGTTCGAGCGCCCAGACGCGGCAGCCAGCGCGTGCCAGCGGGACCGTGTAGCGCCCGGTGCCCGCACCGAGGTCCAGCACCGTGCGCTCCGGTCCCAACGCCCCCACCACCGCCTGAAAGAGCGGTGTGCGGGTCATGTCGCGGCGGCTTGCCGCCCGCAGGCCCGCCGCCATACCGGCGGGAGGACCCTCCCCGCGGCCCGGGAAGGGGCTCCGGCCTGATCGGCGGTGGGCGACGAGACGGGCCCAACGGGCGGCAGCCGGTTCGTTCATGGCGCGAGTAATCCCTCCGCCTGCAACCAGTCTTCGGCCTCCATCGCGGCGGCGCACCCGGTGCCCGCGGCGGTGACGGCCTGCTGGTAGCGGTGGTCCGCCACATCCCCCGCGACGAACACACCGGGGGATGTCGCTCACCACGCCGTGGAGGCTCAGGTAGCCCTGCGCGTCCCGGGGGAGCGCACCGCCTAGCAGGTCGGTGTTCGGGGTGTGGCCGATGGCGTAAAAGACCCCGTCCACCAGCAACTGTTCGTCGGCGGGCTCGCCGCCCGTCGCGCCCAAGCGCAGGCCAAGCAGCTTCCCGTCGGGCGCCCGCAGAAAGGCCGTCACCACGCGGTTCCAGTGCCAGTGGATCTTCGCATTGCCTTGGGCGCGCTCCTGCATGATGGGGCTGGCGCGCAGCCGGTCGCGGCGGTGCACCAGGTGCACCTCGGCCGCGAACTTGGTCAGGTAGATGGCATCCTCCATCGCCGTGTCGCCGCCGCCCACCACCGCGACGCGCCTGCCGCGGAAAAAGGCGCCGTCGCAGGTGGCGCAGGAGGAGACGCGCGGAGGGTCGAGCGCGCCGCGCCATCTTGGCGCCGCCGCGCCCGACACCTCCGCCACCGGACGGATCACGCCATGGATCTGGACGGGCGGATCAGGAACGACGCCAGCCGTATCCGAGGCCGACCGGCCTCGGCCACAGTCAGCTCGCTCACCCAAAGCCGCTGGAGCGGCCCGACCCGCACCCGCCTCCACCCCCGCCGCGGGCGATCACGCCGACGCTGCGTACCAGGCGGCGCACCCTGCGGCTACGGCACTTCGGGCAGTCCGCCTCATCGCGCTGGCTGATGGGGCGGTTCTGCTCGAACGCGTTCCCGCACTCCTCGCACTGGTAGTCATAGAGCGGCACAGCCTCACCTCCCCTCACCGCACGCCTTCCGGGCGCCAGACACCATACCCCATAGGGTATACGGACGGCAAGCGGGGCAGCACACCTGCCGGCGAGGAGGCGGGCAGAGCCTCAATCGCTCTTGGCGACCAACCTGCGACTGGGCATTGCAGGGAGGGGGCGGGCGCCTTGCCGCCGCCCTCCGCCGCTCGCGGCAAAGCGCCTGCGGCCCACGGGGACGCGCACGCCCGCTGGGCGCGCGGCCCGGTGGATGGTGGCGACCTGCGCCGCCGTTCAGAGATCCCCAGCCCCCCAGCGGAATGACGACACCACCCGGAGACGCGGGCAGGGCCGCGTCGTTCTAGGCGATTCGCTTGCGCCACAGGCGATTGCGGGCGCTGGCCGAATTCGGCGCGTACGGCCGTCAGTGCCCCCGTGACCCCACGGGTGCAGCGGCCGCATCGAGGCGCTGAACCAAAGCGGTGGCAGGCGCGAGCGGACCGGCGTGCCGCTCCGAAGTCACCCCCGCTCGTGGCACCGTCTGGGCGAAGGCCCCCCGCCGGAATGACGCCACCCCGGAGACGCGGGCGTCGCGGCAGGAGTCGCCGCCCGGCGCGCGGAAGACCCTGTGACCCGTGAGCATGAAGCCCGTCCCCTCCCTAACCGTGGGCACCCAGAGGGACGCGCGGGCGCGCGAGCCGGTGGTGGCCGCCCCGCGCGAGCCGGCCGTCCTGCATCCGGTGGCCGGCCCCGGCTTCCTCTTTCTCTGGGCAGAGGCCGCGCGGCGCGTGAGGAGTTCCGCAGTCCCGCGGGCATCTGGTTGGCGCCACCACCCGCGTGCCCTGTCGGCACAAGCGCTGGCCGCCCGCCTGCCCCCCGGGGTCGGCCACGACGAAGGCGCACCGGCAGCGCTGGGCGAGGCGCCGTACCCCGAGTTGAGCCTCGCGCTCGCCACGGCGCACGGCGAGCCCCTGCCCAGCCCCGCCATGGGCGGCGACCCGCACGCCGAAGGCACCCGGCAGGTATGGACCGTCGCCGGCGTGGTCGTGCCGCTCAGCCTCGCCGAGCCCCTGCTCTGGCCCTCCCCGCTCCCCGACCCGTTGCTGCGTCCCGCCCCGGAGTGGGTCCTCTGGTGGCAGGTCGCCGCCTGGACGCGCTCCCTGGTTGCGCGGGGCGCCGTCGCCCCCGCGCTGGTGAAGGAAGCGGACGGGGAGCTATCGCCGTACTGGCGGCTCGTCCCCGGCCACGCGGAGCGGCAGGCGCTGGCGGCCCTCGCGGCACGGTTGCCGGCCGCTGCGACGCCCCCCGTGGGGATGGGCGCGTGGGAGCTCGTCGCCGGGTTCGCCGCGGATTACGCCGACGCCCTGGTGCGGCGGGCCCTGACCGGGTCGGCGGCGCGCGACGGGCTCCGCCGCGCGCTCCGCGGCGTACGCGGCGAAACGCTGGCCTGGGTGCGCTCCCTGGCGGGCGCCATCCCCGAACCCCTCGGCCACGAGCGGCACATCGGACAGGCCGCCGTCGCTTGGATGGAGGATCCGGCCCGCTTGAACGGCCCGCCCACCCTGGTGCTGCGCCTGGAGGAGCCCACGGACGGGGAACCCGCGCCAGCGGCCCGCGCCTGCTGGTCGCTGGCCATCTTCCTACGCCCGGCGAACGAGCCCACGGCGCTCATCCCCGCGGCCGAGGTGTGGGGCTCTGGCCATGACCAGGACCTCCTGGGGATGGCAAACGCCGAGCGGGCGCTGGTCCAGGCACTGAGCCGCGCGGGGTCCGCCTTCGGCCCGCTGCGCGAGGCCGCCCGCAGCCGCGCCGCCGTGCTGGCCCTCACCGGGGAACAGGCTTGGGCCCTGCTGACCGACGGGGTCGCCCGCCTGGAGGCACAGGGCGTCGCCGTCCTGGCGCCGGACTTCCTGGTGGCGCCCCCGCGTGCGCGGCTGCGCCTGGAGTCGGCGCCGCCACGCCAAGCCATGTTCACCGCCGACGCCCTGGTGCGCTTCTCCTGGGAGGTGGCCCTCGGCGAGCATACCCTCAGCCCAGAGCAGTTCGAGCGCCTGGTGGCACAGCGGCAGCCGCTCTGCCGGCTGGGCAACCGCTGGGTGGTGGTGCCACCGGCGCTGGCCGAACGCCTGCGCGAGCGCTGGCAGCAGGGGGCGCGCGGGGAGGTCACGACCGGCGGCGCCCTGCTGCTGGCCCTCCAGGCCGGGGCGGAGGAGGGCGGCGCCGGGGCGGCGACCGGCGGCGTACCGGCCGCGCCGGCCGTGGAGTTGCTCGCGGACGAGCCCTTGCGGCGGACCCTGGAGGGCTTGACCGCTGGCCCACTGGAACTGGAGGCCCTGGCCGGCTTCCACGGCAGGCTGCGCCCCTACCAGCGGCGCGGGCTGGCCTGGCTGGACGTCCGCGCGCGCACGGGGCTGGGCGGGGTGCTGGCCGACGAAATGGGACTGGGCAAGACCGTGCAGGTCCTGGCCCTGCTGGACAGGCGGGCGGCCGCTGGCGCGTCGCGCCCGACGCTCATCGTCGCCCCTACCTCGGTGGTCGCCAACTGGGCCGCGGAGTGCGCGCGCTTCACCCCGCGCCTCGGCGTCCTCGTGCACCACGGGCCGGACCGCGCACGCGGGCCCGAGCTCGCCGCCGCCTGCGCGGCGGCCGACCTGGTGCTCACCAGCTACCCCCTGCTGGGGCGTGACGGCGAGGCGCTGGCCGCGGTGCCCTGGGATGGGGTGATCCTGGACGAGGCGCAAAACGTCAAGAACGCCTCGACCAAGCAGGCGCAGGCGGCACGCCTGCTGCGTGGCGCGTACCGCTTCGCGCTGACGGGCACGCCCGTGGAAAACGCCCTCTCCGATCTCTGGTCCCTCTTCGCCTTCGTGGCGCCCGGCTACCTCGGATCCGCGCGCACCTTCCAGCACCGCCTGGCGGCACCGGTTGAACGCGGCGGGAGCGAGGAGGCGGCGCGAACGCTGCGGCGGCTGGTGGGGCCGCTGGTGCTGCGCCGGACCAAGCGCGAGCCCGGCGTGGCGGACGAGCTGCCGCCCAAGATCGAGACGCTGCAGCGCTGCTACCTGACGCGGGAGCAAGCGGCGCTCTATGAGGCTGTGACGCGCAGTCTGATGGAGCGCATCGCGGGCAGTTCAGGCATGGCCCGCCGCGCGGCGGTGCTGCTGGCGCTGCTGCGCCTCAAGCAGGTCTGCAACCATCCCGCCCACTATGCCGCCGACGGGTCGGCACTCGCCGACCGCTCGGGCAAGCTGGCACGCATGGAAGAACTCCTCGACGAGGTGGTGGCCGAGGGCGAGCGGGCCCTGGTGTTCACGCAGTTCGCCGCCTTCGGCCGCCGCCTGGCCGACCACCTGCGCGCCCGCCTGCCGCGCTGCCCGGTGCTTTATCTGGACGGCGCCACGCCGGCCGCCGAGCGCGTGGCGGTGATCCGGCGCTTCCAGGAAGGGGCCGGGGCCGGGGCAGAGGCGGCCGGGCCCTGCGTGTTCGTGCTCTCGTTGAAAGCCGGGGGCTCGGGCCTCAACCTCACCGCGGCCCGCCATGTCTTCCACTTCGACCGCTGGTGGAACCCCGCGGTGGAGCAGCAGGCCACCGACCGCGCGCATCGCATCGGCCAGACCGCCACGGTGCAGGTGCACCGGCTCATCTCCATCGGCACGCTGGAGGAGCGCATCGACGAGCTGATCCGCCGCAAGGAGGGCCTGGCGGCCGACGTCCTGGGGGACAAGGGCGAGGGCTGGATCACCGAACTGGACGACGCCACGCTGCGCGAGATCTTCACGCTGCGGCGGGTCGCCCTCGGCTGAGACGCGCGGGAGAGACGGCGCGGCACCGCGGCCCATGCCAAGCGCTCGCGGACCAACCGTCACCGGAGGGGGCGGCGGCGCCCTGCGCCAGCGGGTGACCGCGATCAGCGGGGGCGCGAGGACCACGGCGGCTGCCCCGCCACGGGCGGGGGGCGGCGGGGCGCGACGCCCTGCGCCAGCGGGTGATCGCGACGAGGGGGGCGCGACGCTCTGGAGGAGTTCGGACGGTCCTGGTGGGCGAGGCGGTTCCTCGACCTGCTCAAACGGGAGGCGGACAGGGGCCGCCTGGCCCGCGGTGCCAGCTGCGCGCGCCAGGGCCGGGTCGTGGACCTGGAGGTGCGGCCTGGCAGTATCCGTGCCCGTGTGGCGGGGTCATCACGCCGGGCCGCCTACCGCGTCGAGCTGACGGCGGCATGCCTCGACGCCGGGCCGCAGGCCACGCTGTTACGCCTCCTGCATGGCCGGAACCCTGCCGATTTGCCGCGGGCCTTGGAACCGGAGGCCCTGCAGGCGGGCGCCGCCCTTTTTCCCCGCAGCCTGGGGTTTGAGTGCGCCTGCGCCGACTGGGCATACCCCTGCAAGCACGCCGCCGCGGTGGCGCTGGAGTTCGCGCGGGCGCTGGACCGCGATGCCAGCCCGCTCTTTGTCTTCCGCGGCGTGGACCCGGGCGCGCTACGGGCCCTCTGGGCGGCGCGAGCCGCGGGGGCGGACCGCGCCACGGCGCCAGCCGCCATGCGTCGGCGCGTCCCCCTCCGTCCAGAGCCGCGTGGCACGTGGCGCCTCCTGCGCAACCGGGACGCGTGGGGCGACCCCGCCGCTCTGCTGGTGGCGGTGGACTGCGCCCCCGCAATCGCCCCGGGGCACGGAACAACCGAGCCCGCGGCCCGCGCCGATCTCCCCATGCGCTTGACGCCGCCACCGTGGCGACCGGGCGTGGAGAAGCCGTTGCGCGAGGTGATGGCCGTCGTCTGCATGGCGCTGGCGGCCGTGGGCGACCCAGAGATCGCGGAGCGGCTGATCCTGCCATCGGATCTGCATCTGGGCTTCACCGCCGAGGAACTGGCCGCCCTGGCCCCGGACACAGGCTCGGGCACCGTGGTCCAGACAGACGAACCCACGGCAGCCCAGAAGGATGCCCATGCGACGGCACGGGTCCTTCGCGCGGCGTGTGCGGTCCCGATCTCCCCGTCCGGCTCGCACGGGGGCGCAGCGCCGGCGGGGGCGGAACACGCCGTGGCCGCCGGGCCCGGGGCCGTGCCGTCCGAGCGCCCGCCCGAGGCCCGCGAGCACGCCCACGGGTCCGCGGGCCCCAGGGCATCCGATGCGGCGGGCGGCGCGCAGCCCGTGGGTCCACCAGCGTCGCCGGGCGGCTCGCCCTCTCCCCAACCCGCCCCAGCCGCACTGGGGCCGGCTGCGGCGGCTACGGCAAGGCGGGGGCCCACGGGCGCGCCGCCCCTGGCGGGGGGCGCGCGGGCAGGGGCGGGGGAGGTGCGGGGCGCCAGCGGTACGTCGCCGACGGCAGGGGCCACGCGGGGCCCGGGCGGGGCGGAACCCACGGCCCGGACGGTGGCCGGGGACGTGCGGGGCGCCGGTGGCACCGGCGCGCCCACGGCACACGCCGGGGCAAGCGTCACAGCGGACGGGCGCGGCCCGGGCGGTGTGGGACGCGCGGGCGCCCCCCCGGAGCGGGCGGCGCGAGGGGACGCAGGGAACGCGCGGGGCACTGGCGGTGCGACCCCAGCCGGCCGCGCGCCCCAGGCGCGGAGTGGCGCGCCGCAGGCGTCCGGGTTTTGCGCGTCGTGCGGCGCCCCGGCGAAGCCCGCCTGGCGGTACTGCTCACACTGCGGCCGCCCCTTGCCGGCCGCAGACAGACCGGCCGCCCGCAACGCCACGGTGCCTCGGGCTCCCGCACGCGGGCGGGGATGACCGTGGGCTGAACGGCCGCACGGAGGGAGCGGGCCGACAGCGTCGCGGGCGAAGCGCATGCGTCCCTGGTCGACTCGGTCGCCGCTCCCTGGTGGCGGTGTACGGTTCGCCCACCGTGGCTTACGCTTCTGCCGGCGGGCCGCCGCCCCGCCTTGGCCGGGTCGCGCCGCAACCGTGGCGGGTCCGTACTGGCGTATACACCACTGCGACGACGCTGTATACTCCCCGCTATGCGCAGAACGCAGGTATACCTGGAAGAGGCGTTGGACGCGCGGCTGCGCGCCGTGGCACGCGCGCAGGGGTGCTCGGCCGCCGCGCTGGTTCGGGCGGCGGTAACGGCCTACCTCACCAACATGCGAACCCCAGAGGTGGAAGCAGGCGACCCCCTCGCCGGATTGGTGGGGGCGTTCGAAGGCGCCCACCGCGACGCCGCTGAACGCCATGACTGGTACCTGTACGGACGCGCACGCGGGCGGCGCCCGTGAGGACGGTGTTCGTCGACACGGGGGCTTGGATCGCGTTGCTGGATCGGCGGGATCGGTGGCACGGCCCCGTCGCCGCCCACTTCCAACGCCTCCGTGAAGTACGCGTACGCCTGGTGACCAGCAACTACGTCGTGGACGAAACGGCCACCCATCTGCGCTACGAGATGGGGCTCCCCGCCGCCCTTCGCTGGCACGCGGCCTTGGGCGCGGCGCTCGCCGCCGGCAGCCTGGACATGCTCTGGGTAGATGAGCCGACGGAGGCGGAGGGATGGCGCCTCTTGACGCAGTTTGCCGACGTGGCGCTGAGCCTGACGGACGCCACGAGCGCGGCGCTCGCCCACGCAGGACGCATTCCGGAGATATTTGGGCTCGACCGGGACTTTGAGGCATTGGGTCTCACCGTGCTGCCCGGATCGCGCCGTTGACCGGTGTTCCGGCCGCGCCCACTCCTTCCGGCTGGCGCCCCAGTCGTGGCGGCACGGTGCCATGGCCGCGGAAGCACGCTGCCTGTCCGCGGCGGCTGCGGCGAGACGCGGGCCCACGGGCCCGCCGCCCCTGGCGGGTGGCCCGCGGGCAGCCGCGAGGGATGTGCCCCGGGGGCGGCGGGACGGCACCGACGGCCCGGGCGACGGCAGGGGCCACGCGGGGCCCGGGCGGGGCGGAACCCACGGCCCGGACGGTGGCCGGGGACGTGCGGGGACGACCGTGGGCTGAACGGGCGCACGGAGGGAACTGGCCGGCAGCGTCGCGGGCGAAGCGCATGGGGGTCTTGGGCGCGGAGGTGTGGGACGAGACGTCTTCATCCACGATGTTGCGCTGGGGATTCCGGCTGATGGGCGAGGCGGGCAGCGCCAGGGGTCACGGGGCGCTCGGTCCGCGGATGATGCCCGCAGCTGCGGCGTTCACGCCAGCGGGCACGACCGCAGAGACGGTGGAGCCGGCGGGACCCGCGTACATACCCCCCGCCTTCGCCGCCTACTTCCACGCCTCCTTGGCGGCGGTGCGCGGGGAGGCTCCCTGTCCGACCACGGGCGCGGACAAGCTGCGCGCACTGCGCTTGGCCTTCGCCGTCCGGGCGGCCGCCGCGGCGGGCCCCTGGATCCGGCAGGGATGAGCCGCCGCGCGGCGGCGGTGCTGACCCAAGGGCTTCCGCGCGAGTCGACCGCTTGTGGGCGCACACCGGGGGGGCGCAGCGATGGCAACGCGCATCGAGACTGCGGCGGAGGAGTTCGGTGCGGGCGGAGAGCAGGAGACCACAGGGGCTTGGCGCCGTCGCGCTGTCTTGTGGACGGCGGGCGCCGCGGCGGCGACCGCGTGGATGGGCCCCGGGACACCGGCGGCGGCGCGGGCCCACGCGGGGGAGGCCGTCGCGGGGCAGGGGGACGGGGCGGTGGCGCAGCGCATGGATGGCGCGGCGCCGGGCCCGCTGCCGGCGGCACTGGGCCGCGCGCCCCGGCTGGTGGTGCAGAGCGGGCGGTTGGTATGGGGCGGACGCCCGTTCGCCGCCCTGGGCGCCAACGTCTGGCAGTTGCAGAACTACTTTGCCCCTGGCCTCGTGCAACCCTTCACGACCGCCGGAACCACCTGGAACGGCTCCTTCTCCGGGGACCCAGCGCGCGGAGAGCGCATACTGGCTGAAGCCGCGGCCTACGGGCTCCGGGTCATCCGCTTCATCTCCATGGGCTGGAACCCCGCGTGGCTCCATTACTGGCTCACACAGCCCCAGCTGTTCTGGCGGGGGCACGATGCACTGATGGCGGCCGCGGGTCGTTACGGCGTCTACCTCGTACCTTCCCTGGTCTGGCACGCCATGCCCTTCGCCGTCGCAACCGGCGAGAGCAATGCGGCGGTGTTCACGCCGGGCACGCAGGCCCACGCCCTGATGCTGCGCTATGTTCGGGAGTACGTGGGCCGCTACCGCAGCCACCCGAACGTGCTGATGTGGGAACTGGGCAACGAGTGGAACCTGATGGTGGCGCGGGGGCCGCGGAACAAGTGGTACTTCGATACCGTCGGCGGACTGCGGGGCGCCATGCGGGCCGTCACGGCGGTGATCAAAGCCGTCGACCCCGACCACCTGGTGGAGTCCGGGATGGCGATGCCGGCGGTGGACCAGGGGGCCGATCTCGCGGCGCAGCAGCAGGCCTTCGCGCTGGCCAACCAGTACGCGGACGTGGCCTGCCTGCACGTCTACCCGCAATACGAAAGCATCTCGCCCGCCCAGGCCGCCATCTACAAGGCGGCCGCCGCGCAGATGCACATCCCCCTGCCGTCCCTCGGCGGCGCGTCGGTGATGGGCATGGCCTCGGTGCCGGCCTACCTGCGCGCCATGGCCGTGACGGCGCGGACCGTGTTGCGCAAGCCGCTGATCGTGGGGGAGTTCGGGCAGGATTACGTGCGGCACCCGCACGCCGGCTTCGTGCGCGATGTGCTGCAGGGTTGGGCGGAGGGGGTGTTCCCCCTGGCCCTGGTCTGGAGTTGGATGGCCGCCCCCTCTTCGAACGCATCGGGATTGGCGTCCAGCGTCGACCCCACGACTCGTCCATACGTGGCGAACCTGTTCCGCCAGTTTGCGCGTCGGCGTCCCTGGCCCTCGCCCCCTGGAACGAGGTGACATCCCCCCTGCACGTGCTTGCGGTGGGCCGCGATGCCGGTCTTGGCCCGGAGGGAGCAGCGCAATACCGTGGGCGGCCGAAAACCGCACCGACACGTGCGGCGCCTGCAGGGCAGCGCGCTGGGCCCGCTGTCCGCTGGGACGCCAGGTACGATGCCCCGGGCTGACCCTCTGGCTCCACGTGGCGGCCCCCGCCGCGACGCCCCCACAGATTTGCGCCACCCCCTGGCCCGGAGGGCCTGGACCGCGCCCTGGCCCTACTGCCACCGCCCGAACGCGAGCGGTTGCTGCGCGACCGCCGCCCCGAGGACCACCACCGCGGGGCCTCGGGGCCTGGCTCGTCCCCCAGACCCTGGCCGAGGAGGTCGAGCGAGCGGCGGGGGTGCTGGACGTGCGAGCCGAGCCTTCCGGCCGCCCCTGCCTTGCCGGTGCGCCCACGTGGGCTGGCGACTTCAACGCCTCGCCCTCCGGCGGCTGGGTCGTGCGCGGCGGGGGGCGCCACGGGCGCGTGGGGGTGGACGTACAGGGGGTCCGCGCACCGAACCCCAGAGGTGGAAGCAGGCGACCCCATCGCCGGATTGGTGGGGGCGTTCGAAGGCGCCCACCGCGACGCCGCTGAACGCCATGACTGGTACCTGTACGGACGCGCACGCGGGCGGCGCCCGTGAGGACGGTGTTCGTCGACACGGGGGCTTGG
>JAJZZC010000303.1 GCA_021797775.1 Bacillota bacterium | reverse complement strand
TGAGGTCGATCAGCCCAAACGCGTCGCACACGCGGTCGGCCAATTCGCTCCGGTGCATGTCGGGCTCCGATGCCAGTGAGCGGCGCACGAACTCCGTTGCGTCCGCCTGCGAAAGCCGTTGGAGGATAACCCGCTTTGGTGCCATGTTCGTACCATAGGCCATCCAGCGTCGGCTGTCAAGCCTTCATTTGTGGGCAAAGGGCAGGGTTAGGGAGGGTCGACACCGACTGGAGTTGTTGTTCGAATATCAGCACAGGTGGGCCGACGAGGTGGGGCCGTATGCTGAGGACATGTGCGGGTACCGATCGAGTTTGGACCTCGAGGGATTGGTGGAGGACGGTGTTGTTGCGTTTCATGCGCACTCGCTGGAGCGGTGGCTGGTGACCCTTAGGGCACGTAACAGGGTCGCGCCAAATGTGCCCTCGACATCTCTGCATCACACGCTTAGTTACCCCAACGCCTGGGGCCAAGTGCTTCAGATCTCGTCTGGGATGACGAATGGGCGTGACGCATTGGTCTGTTCAAGCCGCGCGGCGCTAGAGGGGTTTCGGGGCATGTGCGAAAGCCTGAAGTATCGGATGGGATTTC
This sequence comes from Bacillota bacterium, assembly GCA_021797775.1. Lineage (GTDB taxonomy): Bacteria > Bacillota > Sulfobacillia > RBS10-35 > JAJYVN01 > JAJZZC01. The sequence continues at coordinate 4,778 of JAJZZC010000303.1, read as the reverse complement.
CGATGCGTTGCCCTGAACTGGCCATGATTCCGTTACCTATCGATACGGAGCGCTACAAGATCCGCGATAAGCAGGCAGCTCGGGATCTTCTCGGATGGGACGGCACAGCCAAAGTGGTGCTGTGGGTCGGTCGGTTTTCGGTAACGGATAAGGCGGACTTGTTGCCGCTGTTGCGGGCATTTCGTGCAATGGGCGACCGACGTGACAGACCACTGTTGGTGCTCGCGGGATTTGGCAATGCGGAGTACGTCGACCTACTCCGCGAGATATGCGTAGCCATGGATATCACAGATAGGGTTCATTTGCGGTTGAATCCGCCTATGGAGAACATTCCGTGGTACTACGCGGGCTGTGACATTTTCGTGGCGCCAACGGACAATGTGCAGGAGACATTCGGATTGGTGGTGGCGGAGGCAGCGGCGTCGGGGCGCCCCGTGGTTGCGGCTGATTGGGACGGGTATAGAGAGTCGGTGGTAAACGGTGAGACGGGCCTGTTGATAGGAACAGTCGGTGCGAGCATGCCTGGCCGGGTCGGCAGGACGTTAGGAGTTTCAGGGTGGCGGACTGACCATTTGATCTGTGGGCAAGGCGTAGCGCTGGACTGGCAAGAGCTTCAAGGTGCGTTGGAACGCCTACTGGATGCCCCCGCGCTGTGTGGGCGCATGGGGGAGGCAGGGCGCGCGTATGTCAGTGAACGGATGGGGTTTAGACGGGTGATGTCACAGACCGAAGACCTTTGGCGGGCCTTGTGGGAAAGGCCCGTGCTGACCGACGTGCGCGATATATGTGCTCCTGACTACGAGATGCTGGTGCGCATCTATGCGACCCGGGTGATCGAGGAAACAGATGTTGTGTCATTGGGTCCAGCTGATCTAGCGATCGACTTCCTGTATTACTACTTGCCGGAAATGGAGCACGTCGTTAGCAGGCGAGAGGCAAACGAGGTGCTGCGGTTTGTTGAGGAGTCGGGCCCCGGGGTTGAGGTGAGGAGGATAGCTAGGTGGGCTTGGGACTCGGGCTTCGAAGACCCGAGACTCGCCATCGTATGGCTCTACAAGCATGGTTACTTGAGTGTGGCCACTCGTGCATAGCGCGTCCTCAGAACTGACGCGTCGGCGACGGCCAGTCATGAAATCTGCCCGTGTCAATCGAAAAGTAGGCCAGTGCGATCATCTAGATGGGGGCCAAGGGGGCGCGCTGTTCCCTGGCTCTGGAGCACCCTCCTGGAGGGCGCCTCCCCCCGCGCCCCCTCCCCCGGGGCAGACGCTTACGCTGCCTTCGGGGAGGGGGGCACCGGACGTGCCTGCGGAAAGGCAGCCCGCCGTCTGCCCGCGGAGGCCCCTGGGCGCCAAGAGGACGGGCCGTCGCCCTCCGGTCCTCCTGCCGGCAGAGGGCAGGACCCACGCCCCTGCAGGGCGTACCACTGGACCCGTCGGGAGGTGGGAGCGCGCTCGATCACTGTCCCATGCCGATCACCTGTCTCGGCCCTGCAACCGCACATGAACCGCTGTGTTCACCCAAGTGATCGACATGCCCGGATTGAGTGATCGGCATGAGCGGACTATGTACCACGGCGGCCCGCCGCTCCGCGAACCCTGGCCGCGCCGTCGTCGTCGGCCTGCCGATGTGCACGCTCTGTCCACGGGCGCGGTCCATGGCAGCTTTCACCCGCTTGGAGAGGACCTCCAACTCGAACTCGCCGCAGCGGCCTCCGATGCCGCCCTCCGCGAGGCAGTGTGAAGCGAGGATGCGCCGTTCCCCCCGGCCCTTTTCCCCCGTGGGCGGAGACCCTTGGCCCGGCTCGAGGGCGCCAGCCAGGCAGCCCCTTATCCTTCCTTCCCCCACCGATGCTCCTGGCTCGCTCGCCCCCGCCACCGGGCGCCCGCTCCCACCCCTCCCGCCAGTCGAGCGCAGCAGAGGCGCAGCAGGAATGATGGCGCTCCTTCCCCCCTGGCACAAATCATTTTGAAGCGCGCATCCATTGAGCCGCAGAGGGTTACGGCCAGCGCATCACCATCGGGTCCAACCCACCGCGCGGTCAACCCCCCCCGGTTTCCGCATCCGCCATAGGGGGAGAAATAGCGCCGAGCGCCATCTTGTCAGGCGCGGCTCCGCCCGCGATAGAGGGGAGGGGCGCAGGGGAAGGGGGAAGGGAGCGGCGACGTGGCCGTCCACCCGGATTGACATTCACCACCTCGGATGCGATCATGTGTGCCCCTTGGGATTGGGGAGGACTTGCGCGGGACTGTCTGCAGCCCGCCCCCAACCCGCGGGAAAAAAAGTCGAAACTTCCTGTCGAAGGGGCGTTGCACACTAGGAAAGGCTGTCCTATCATGTCGATCAGGCGCCCGGAAAACAGTGACGCCCGCCGGGGTGAGATCCGGCAGGCGCCACACCGGGGCAGAGTCGGTACCTGGTGCTGTGTAGTGACTAGACAGTAAGCGTTCAGCCCGGGGGTGGAAGGGCTCAGAACGCGCGAAGGCTTGCGCCCCAAGGGGCTTCCCCGACGACCGGTCGTCAGACGGGAGGGCATCGATCCCGCGACCGGCTCGTTTGGGTTCATCCGCTAAGAGAGAGTTCCCGCCAGTAGTATGCCAATCTCCTTCGCGCCACCACCTGTAGGGCCTTGGGCCTCATCGTTACCCACATCTCGACCCCCGAGTGCTGTGGGGGCGTCAATCCCCTAGATGTTGCGCTCCGCAGCCTCTATCGACGCCATATGTAGTTGACCCAGGACTTGGGGGTAACGGCAAGGCCTTGGGTGGAGGGCCGCACGGCCGCGATCGGTTATGCTGACCCGGATCTCAAGGAGCAGTGCGCCCGCGGGGACGGGCTCCGTCCGCGCGGCTGCGCCTTCGAGGTGGTGCAGGTTGCCCGCCGCGATCGTTTGCCGCGGCCTCAGCAGGAGCTTCGGGCCCCGGCTCGCCGTGGACGGCCTCGATCTGGAGGTCGAGGCCGGCAGCGTGTTCGGTTTCCTCGGGCCCAACGGCGCCGGCAAGACGACGACCGTGCGCCTCATGCTCGGCCTGCTCGCGCCGACGGCGGGCCGCATCGAGGTGCTCGGCCTGAACCCGGTGACCCAGGGGGAGCGGCTGCGGGCCTCGGCCGGCGTGTTGCTGGACCAGGTGGGGCTGTACGACCGGCTGTCCGCGCGGCAGAACCTGGAGTTGGCCGCGCGCATCGCGCGGCTGCCCACGCCCCAGCGTGCGGCGCGCATCGAGGGGGCCCTCCGCCGCGTCGACCTCTGGGACCGGCGCGACGAGCGCGTCTCGGGGTACAGCCGCGGGATGCGGCAGAAGCTGGGCATCGCCCGCGCCCTCTTGGCGGAGCCGCGCCTACTCGTGCTGGATGAGCCGACCGCGGCGCTCGATCCCGCCAACATCAAGATGGTGCGCGACCTGTTGCTGGCCCTGACGCAGGAGGGCGGCCGCACGATCTTCCTCTGCACGCACCACCTGGACGAGGCGCAGCGCATCTGCGACCGCGTGGGCATCATCCAGCGCGGGCGCATCGTCGCCCTCGGCGCCCCCGACGCCCTGGCCCGGGGCAGCTCGACCACCGTTCGCGTGCGCTGCAGCCGCATGGACGGTGTAGCCGCCGCGTCGCTGCCCCTGCCCCCCGGCGCCCAAGTGGGCGCCACGCATGCCGATGGCTCCTTTTCCGTGGAGCTGGCGCGCGAGGAGGACATCGAGCAGGTGGTGGAGGCCCTGGTCGCCGCCGGGGCCGGGGTGCGCGAGGTGGCGTTGGAACGCCGTTCGCTGGAGGACGTGTACCTGTCGCTGGTGGATCCGGCCGGCGGGCCGGATGCCGCGGCGGCGGTGGCGGGGGTGGGGGAATGACCGACCTGGCGACGATGCTCTGGAAGGAGTTCGCGGAGTTCCTCGGCAACCGGCGCTCGCTGCGCGTGTTCGCCATCGCCGTCGGCATCTTCGGGTTGCTGCCGACCCTCGGCGCGGCCCGCCACATGCCGCCGCCCGTGCGCGACGTGGTGCTGCCCATGTATGTGCTGGTGGCCTGCGCGATCGTCGTGGCCCAGACCGCCCCGGACCTGGTGCTGCGGGAGCGCACCGGGCACAGCCTGGAGTACCTGTTGGCCAGCCGCCTGCCGGACGGGGCCATCTTCGGCGGCAAGGTGATCACCGCGGCCGTCATGGGCTGCGTCGCGGCCGTGCTCACGGTGGCGCTGCAGGTCGTCGCGCTGAACCTGCACGGGGGCGGCGGCACGGCAGGCGCGGCGACCGCCGGGGGGATCCAGTGGCTGTACCTGGCGAGCCCGCAGGGGCGACTGCTGGCCTTCCTCGGGCCCGTGCTGCTGGCCGCCTACCTCGCCACGGTGGGCACCTTCGTCGCCCTGCGCGTGGGCGACCAGCGGGCCGCGTACATGGTCACCATGCTCAGCGTCGGCGTCCTCGTGCTGCCCTTCGTCCTAAAGCTGATCACGCCGCACGTCACGACGGGCTGGATGGAGGCCGCGGCCCTGGTGTTCGCGGTGCTGGACCTGATCCTCGTGGGGCTCGGGATCGCGCTCTTCCGGCGGGAGCGGCTGGTGCTCTACCTGCAGGACTGAGGCGGCACGGGCGCGGGCCGCGTACGGGGCACCGAGCGCCCGCGCCGGGGTGGTGGGGCAGCTCGGCTTGGCTGGTTGCCAGACGGAAGAGATCCCGGAACAGCAAGAGGCCCAGGGCATAGCAAGCCCTGGGCCCAAAGGGGTCGTGTGACTAGGCCTGCTGCTGGGGGACGGCGGGCTGCATGGCCCAGATGCGGGGCGGGGGCGAGGC
>JAJZZC010000302.1 GCA_021797775.1 Bacillota bacterium | reverse complement strand
CGCGGCCCGCGCGGCGCTGCCCGGCGCCGCCGCCGGCGCCATGCCCCGGGTGCGGCCCGCGGCGACCGGGGCTTGGCGCTGCTGGAGACGGTGATCGTGGCCGGCCTGTTCGGCCTGCTGCTGCTCATGCTCGTCACGCTGTGGCAGCTGGTCCTGGCCGCGGGCTGGCTGGGGCAGAGGCAGGCGGCCGCCGCCGCGGGGATCGCCCACCTGGATGCCGGGCTGCAGGACGCCCTGGCGGTCGTGCCCTCGGGCGAACTCACGGTCTCCGGCGGTGCCGGGTACACCTGCCCGTCCGGGTGGTCCGCGGGGCTCCGGGTGAGCGGGCCCGAGTCCCAGCATCCGCGTGCCCGCGTGGTGTTCGCGTTGCAAGCGGCGCGGGGGTCCATCCAGGCGTCCTTCGGCGTGGGTGCCCCCGTGCCGCTGCGCCCGGCCCTCCTGACGGTCCAGGCGCCCGATCACGACTACGGGCAGACCGGCCTGGAGGTGGGGTTGCCCTTGCCGGGCGCGGGCGCCACGGCCCCCTTCTGCCTGGGCTATGTCAGCGGGCCCCACGGGCGGCACGGCGCCCACGGGCGGCAGGTGCTGGGCGTCGACCTGGTGGTGCTCTCGCGGCCGTACCCCTCCGCCCCCACGGCCCTGGCGCGGGAGATGGTCCGTTCCTTCGTCCTCCATGCCCTGGAAACGCACTGTGCCGGCAGCGGCAGGGGCAAGTGCAAGGGCAAGGGCTGACGCGCGCGGCAGGGCCGGGTCATTCTCGGCAAACCGCTTGGGCCAGGAGATGTTGCCGGCGTGGCGCCAGGTCGCGGCATACGTAGGCGGCGTTGCGGGAGGTGAGCGCCGCAGGCGGGCAGGCGGGCGAAGGGCCAAGCGGCCGCCGGGGCGCTACCCTGCAGTGCGGGTGGTTTCGCGCCGACCCGCCCGCGGGAGCAACGCCCGATCCCTGGCGGCGGGGCGAGGAGAGTGGGCTGGAGACGGAGGGCGCCTGTTCGGCAGCGCGGTGCGCCTGGCGGTCAACGGGCTGGTGGAGGGGCTGGGGAAGACGGCGCCCGGCAAGCTGACCACAACGGCCGGGGACGGGATCCGCGAGGGCGGCCCGCCGCAGGGCCGCGTCGTTCTCGGCAGACGGCCTCGGCGACAAGGGTTGGCAGCGGTTGGCGACCACCCGGGGCGTACGGCGGCTCTGGGGAACCCCTCCGCGCCCCGCCACCGTGGGCGCCCCTCTGCCGACATCGTGCGGCCGTTGCGGTGGCGGGCAGCCGCGGTGCCCGGGCCCCACCGCCGCGCGGCTGTGTGCGCCGTCGTTCGTACCCCCAAGCCCGCCAGCGGAATGACGGCACCCTGCGGCCCGCCGGCCGGCGGCAGGCGCCGCCCGCGCCGCCCAGTATCAGACTTCGGCTCATCGGTTCGCCGCCGCCCGGAAACCGTTGAGCCCCAAGGATCACCCAAATGCTGGCAGATTGTGCATCCCGCACGCGGTCTGCCGGGTCACCACACCACCCGCAGTACGTCATCGTCGCGATTAGTACCACATCTAGTTGTTCGATCCACCTGCGGACCTCCGGCGTGCACAACGGGTGAGACGCGCCAGAAGCCAAATGCGTCGAACTCTGAGTATACTGGCTGCGGATGGCGACGCCTGGCATGCCGGGCCCTCTAAGGGGGCGTCTGGCATGATCTGGCATCCGTTCAGGCCCCCGTTGGGGATGGTGGGTGCCGTGACGGCGGACCAATGGACTACGGTGTTCGCTGCCGCCCCCTTACTGGTGGCCATTATCGGTGCCGCGTGGACTCTCTCCGCGCGGCTCACGGGCATCGGCGCGAGAGTGACTTCCCTTGAGGGGCGTGTCGAAGGGCTTGAACGGGATACGGGGCACGACCTTGCGGGGATCAAGGGCACCCTGGCCACATTGATGGCGGCGCTTGTGCAGGGCAAAGCGTTGTCTGAAGGGGCCGCGCTGGAGGCGGCCTTAGCCCCTTGGCAGCAACAGATTCAGCGTGAGCGACAGCATCCAAACCCCCTTACCGCGGAGGAACTGTCCCGCTTTGAGCACTATTACGAGAAAGTATCAAAGCGGCAAGCCATAGAGCAAAGCGAGTTTCAGGACTATCAGAGCATCGCGGACAAGTTATACCGCGAGCGGCCGAAGGACCCAAGCATTTGGTTCTGGTCGGGCTGGGCGCGTTACTGCTCGCCTTGGGGCTGATAAAGATGGCGGAGTCAGGACCCGAGCGGCCCACTTCGCCACAGTAGTTGCCTGGGCGTGGGAGGCGGTGGCCGCGACTTGGCTCACCACCGCCCTGCGGCAGGCCCTGCCTCGCCGCCGTGGTATACCGCCGTGGACGGCGAAGCCTGGCATGTGCTGCCGGACCAGCCGCCGCGACGCCCCGTGTGACCTGGGCGTGGCGAAGCCGGGTATCGGAACGCAGCAAGGTGGTCGTAGGCCTCCCGCAAGGGGGGCCTACGGTTTCTTCGCCGCGTACGAGGAAGCCGGGCAGTCGCCGGAGTTCGCCGGAGTTCGCCGGAGTTCGCCGGGGCATGGGTGGTCGAGCGGCTGGGAGCCTGGGTGCCATCCCTCCGGCCCTTGGCCAGCAGGGGCATCGTCGTCAAGACCGACACCGCGCGGGGCGGTCGCCGCGCGTACTACACGATGCCAGACCGGGAAGGCGTGGGCCGGGCCTTGGCAGAACTGGAGGCACGGGCCGGGGGTCGCCCATAGGGGACCACGTCCGCGGCAACGCCGGGTCGCGCCAACGCGCGAGGGGGCCGGTCCCCCAGCCCCGCGCCGCGAGGGGAGAGAGAGCGGGTCGCACGCGGGAGGGGCGCTCGCGCCGCCCCCCGTAGGGAGCGGCGCGCCGAGCGTAGGCTGAGGGCCGGGATGTTGTACAAGGGCAGACCCGAGCCCGAGAGCGTCTGGCGGCGGCCGAGGCGATCTGTTCCAGAACCACCCGGCTCTGGCCGTGGGGAGGCTGAAGCGGTTACCCTAAACACCGTGCAAGTCGCGCGTTCTGGTGGACATCCCGATCGGGCTGCCCGACCCCGACTGCCCACGCGGACCTGCGATCGGCAGGCCCGTGCCCTCCTCGGGCCCCGCCGCAGCGGCGTCCTTTCCGCGCCAGCACGCTCCGGACCACGCCGCCGCCTCGGGCGCAGAACCGGCGGGCTACCGGCAGGGGCCTCAGCGTGCAGGCATGGCGGATCTGTCCCCGCATCGCCGGCGTCGACGCCTGGCTCCGCGGTCACCCCGACCCGCCGACCCGGTACCGGGAGGCCAACCCCGAGGTCTGCTTCGCCGCGCCAACGGCTGGCGCCCGCCGACGCACGCCTAGAGCCAGTGCGCCGGTTGGGAGGAACGGCTCGCCGCAGTGGCGCGGCGCAGCGCCAACGCCGCCGCCTGGTTCGGGCGCACGGTGGCCCGCTGGCCCCGCTCGGCCGTTGGGACCCCACGGATACCCTGGACGCCATGGTGCTGGCACTCTCCGCCCGGCACGCCCTGCGCCACGGCTGCCCGACCCTTCCCGCCGACCCGCCGCTGGATGCCGAGGGCCTGCCGATGCAGATGGTCTGCCCCGGGCGGCCCACCCCGCCGCCGCCCTGACCGCCTGACCGGCGGTGCCGCGCGCCGCGGAGGACCGCGACAAGACGGGCGGCCGTGTCCTCGGCCCGTGCACAGGTCGGTACGCACCGCTCCGACGGGGTTGTGGCCGGCGCGTCGGTGGCATGCCGCACCAGGTTTAGACGCGCCGATTGACACATATACGCATTAGGCATGTAATGGCTCCATGCGGGAGGAGGTCGTTCGCATGCCCCAGGGGAACCCGCGCCGCTAGTGGACGCTCGGCGCCATCTCCCTCGGCGTACGCAGGCGGCGTTGCGGGCCTTGCCTCGTCATGGCTTGTAATCGTCGCCTCGCGGCCGGATGCGCCGAATCGTGGCAGTACGGGTTGCTTCATCACAGCGTCAGCCACACGCGCCACGTCCGGCCGACACGAAGCCGGTGCGTGGCACCGGGAACGTTCCGCAGTGGTACCAAATCGCCGTGCCCACTGGCGGCCAAACGTTCCAGCGCACAGCCGATGCGCTCGCGCACGTTGCGTGGCAGCGCATCCGCGTCTTTCGCGGCCCTCTCGGTGGTGACGAGCGTCCAGGCACTCACGGACGGAGCCAGCGGTCGCGGACCTCCGGCCAGGGCAGGACGCGGCCGGCCCGTACGTCTTCCGCGGCCTCGGCCAGGGCCGCACGCTCCTCGTCCGTCACCGGCTCGTCGTCGTACGGCGCGAAGGCCATGCGCACGAGCCCAGGGTCGCCCGCGCGGAGCCCCCGCAACAGATACCGCGCGCGCCAGGCATCGCCGGGGTCCTCCTGCCATGCGCTAACCTGGGCGTGCAGGGCGCGGAGGACGGCACCCATCGGCAGGGCATCGACTTGGGCCCGAAGGTCCTGATCGTCAGCCGTCACGGCCATGTCCCCTCACCCCTGCGCCCGCCGGAGGTCGGCGATCTGCTCCTTGAGGTCGCCGATGCGCTCCAAGTTCAGCCACGCGACATCGACCGGACCCTGTGGGCCACCCGGTTCCCTCGTTGCCGCCGCTTCACCGCGTTCAGCGGCCGCCATCGCGCTCACGGTCCCCTCTCCTTGCGTAGGATACCATGCATAGGCGCTGATTCGCCGAGTACGACCTGCTCCTCTGCCGGCGGGACGGGTGCCGCGTGCACACGGTCGTTGTCTATGCTGTGCCTGTGCCGGGCGACGCCCCCTGGGAAGCTGACCGCGGCGATCTACCGCCAAGATCCTGGGGGACGAGGCGCTCTGCGAGCGTGCTTGCCAGGGTGGTGGACATGGCCAGGGCGGCTGAGGTTTTCATCCTGAAGGCCGGGAGTGTCGCCGCGGCCGGGCAAGCCGGCATCGGCGCTCCGGCGGGCGCGGTGGAAATACGCGGATCCGCCCGGTGAAGCCGCAGGTGCTGGGGGTCGACCTGGTGGTGCTCTCGCGGCCGTACCCCTCCGCCCCGACGGCCCTGGCGCGGGAGATGGTCCGTTCCTTCGTCCTCCATGCCCTGGAAACGCACTGTGCCGGCAGGGGCAGGGGCAGGGGCAGGGGCAGCGGCAGGGGCAGGTGCTGATGCGCGCGGCAGGGCCGGGTCATGCCCGGCAAACCTCTTGGGCCAGAAGATGTTGCCGGCGCGGCGCCAGGTCGCGGCGTACGCAGGCGGCGTTGCGGGAGGTGAGCGCCGTTGGCGGGCAGGGGGGCGAAGGGCCAAGCGGCCGCCGGGACGCTCAGCGCGCGGGCGAGTGGTTTCCCGCGTACCTGGCTGCGGGAGAGAGGCCCGATCCGCGGCGGCGTGGCCGCCCAGGGATGCGGTTGGGCCGGGGCCGTGGCGCGGTCGGTCTGCCCTCGTGCACCCTCCGCGGGAGGCCGGCGCGCG
>JAJZZC010000301.1 GCA_021797775.1 Bacillota bacterium | reverse complement strand
CTCCCACGGGCGATGTCCCGCTCGGCGCGCTGCCCGACGCCGCCGTCCCCCCTCCCACGGGCGATGTCCCGCTCGGCGCGCTGCCCGACGCCGCCGTCCCCCCTCCCACGGGCGACGTCCTCGCCGTCGCGAGGCTGGAGGGAACAGCCGGACTAACGTGACCGTGGGCTCGGACCACACCATTCTCCTCCCAGGTCCATGAGGCACCCCGGGGCGATGACCAACAGAGGTGCACCCGAAAGGCATGCCCGGGGCGCACCGAGGCCGTGAACACCAGGCGCGCGTGCGCCCCGCCCGCGTTCTGGACGAGCACGGCCTCTCGCATGGCGCTCTGGGGCAGCGCGCCCGCCGACCGCCCGGTCCCGCCTGTGGCCGTGCTTGCGCCGGTGCCGGCCTTCAGCAACAACGGGGCGGTGTAGACGCATCCCGTGCTGACCAGGAGATCAACTGGCGTCCCTGCGGGCACCCGAGCCCCCGCCACCGGGACGGTGGCGGCAACGACCCCGGTCGGCCACCCGGTCGGCTCGCCGACGAGCCGACCGACCGTGAGCTTCCGGCGCTTGAGCGCAGCGGCCACGGCCACCTCGGGCGTCCCGGCGTAATTGGGCATGAGGACCAGCGGGCGCGGGCCGGCGCTCAGCACCAGGGTCACGGAGCCGCCCTGCGGCACGACCGTTCCGGACGGCGGCGTGCTGACCAATATGTCACCGGCGGGTACGGAGGGGCTGTACTCCGACACGTCGCTGACGTGGACGACGAGACCCGCGCCTGTCATTTCGGTGCGGGCCTCCCCTTCCGGGAGACCCACCACGTCGGGCAGGGTGACGGTGCCCGGGCCTGCCGACACCAGCACTTGCACCCGTCCCCCGCGATGGACGAGACTCCCAGCGGGCGGGTTGAGCCGCACGATGTCGCCAGCCGGTAGCGGGGCAACCTCCGACGTCAACCTCCAGGTCAAGCCGAGCCCGTGCAGTGCCGCTTCCCCGCTGGCTGCGCTCCAACCCACCACCGTGGGCACGGCAACCACGGCCAGCACGGCCTGCCGACGAAGGGAGCGCGCGACCGCCACGGACGCGCCGGCCAGGGCGGCCACCAGGACAGCGCTCCAGACCGCCAAGCGCCTAGCACGGATGGACCGCCACCAGCGCGCGAACCGTCCCCACGGACGAAGCATGTCCAACCCTGCCGCCGCCGACCGGCCTGCCGCGGCGGGCACGTTCACCCGCACCGGGGCGATGCCGATCAGCCTGGCGGCGTCCGTGGGGGCAGGCCCTGTCGGGGGGCCCGTGTCCGCCCTACGGGCGGCCGCGGACCGTGATCCCGTGTGGCGCCGGGCGGGTCGCCCCCGGCCTCCCGGCGTGCGCACGGGCACGGCCAACTCGGGAGATGACGCCGGGGACGCTCCCGTCCCGCGCGCGGCGCCCGCAGCCGCGAGCACAGCCACCGGTCCCACGGTGGGGTTCGGACCCACGGCGGGCGCGCCACCGGTCCACGGCGCCTCCGCGTGACCCGGCGCGGGCCATGCGTGGGCCGGCGCACGCCCGGCGGCGAGGGCGTCGATGTCCTCGCGGAATTCGCCCGCTGTGCGGTAGCGCTGCTCGGGTACCTTGCGCAGCGCGTGCGCGACCACGGCCGAGAAGCCCGGCGGCAGCGGGCGGAGGAGCGCCGGGTCGGGCGGTTCGGCCGTCACCTGCTGGACGGCCACCGCCACTGGGCGCTCGCCGGGAAAGGGCAGGCTCCCGGTGAGCATCTCGTAAAACATGACACCCGCGGAATAGATGTCGCTGCGCGCGTCGGTCAGGTCGCCCCGCACCTGCTCCGGCGCGGCGTAGTGCGCGGTGCCCACGATGTAGTAGCTGCGGTCGGCGCCGCCCGGCACCTCGGCGAGCGCGATGCCGAAGTCGGTGACCTTGACGCGCCCCTCGCGCGTCAGCAACACGTTCTGCGGCTTGACGTCGCGGTGGACGACGCCGAGGCGGTGGGCGTGCCCCAGGGCGTCCAGCACTTGCTGCATCACGCCCAGGGCCTCATCCGGCGCCAAGGGGCCCTCCCGCGCGATGCGCTCCTTGAGCGTCTCGCCGTCCACATACTCCTGGACGATGTAGTGGCATTCGGCGCCCTCGCTACCGACATCGTAGACACCGATGATGTGCGGGTGCGACAGGCTCGCCGCCGCGCGGGCCTCCCGCCGGAACCGGCGCACGAAGTCCGGGTCGCCGGCGAGCTGCACGCGCAACACCTTCAGCGCCACCGGACGGTCCAGCAGGGTATCGAGGCCGCGGTAGACGGTGGCCATGCCCCCGCCCCCCACGCGCGCCTCGACGGCGTAGCGACCGCCGAGCACCCTGCCGATCACGGCCCGACTCCCTCCCCGCGGCGCCCCCCGCTGCGCTGAAACCGCTTCAGGCGCGCAGCACGACGACCGTGATGTTGTCGGGTCCGCCCCGGTCGTTGGCCAGACCCACGAGGCGCTGGCAGCACGCGCCGGTCGTGTCGCTGCCGCGCACCGCCCCGGCGATCTCTTCGTCCGGCACCACGGCGGTGAGACCGTCGGTGGCGAGGACCACCCAGTCACCGTCCGCCAGGTCCAGTTCGCCGGTGTCCACCGCAAACTCCCCGTCGGCCCCGAGCGCCCGCGTCAGGACGTGCCGATGGCGGCGCGCCGCCTCACGGCCGACCTGCCCCGTGGCCAGCAGCTCCTCAGCGACGGAGTGGTCCCGCGTCAGTGGGCGCGCCGCGCCCGCGCGCACCAGATACACCCGGCTGTCCCCCACATGCCCCCAGTACAGCCGGCGCCCGTCTACCACCACCGCCGTCAGCGTAGTGCCCATGCCACGCAGGTCGTCCTCGCGCGCGCGCAGGAGGATGGCCTCGTGCGCGGCGGCGATGCCGTACCGGAGACGGTCCAGCCAGGGGCCCTCCCCCTCCGTGATGCGCTCGCGCACGATGCGGATCGCCAGCCCGGAGGCAACCTCACCGGCGCTTTCGCCTCCCAGGCCGTCGGCCACGGCCAGCAGCACCCGAATGGTGTCGCCCGTACGGCCGGGAAGCTCACCGAGGCAGTAGCTATCCTCGTTGTTCTCGCGCATCTTGCCGGTGTCGCTGATCCCGGCGAACTGCACGCCGCACCCCCGTCCGACAGCGGCACCGAGAGGACGGCACCGCCGGGCAAAGGGCCGTCTTCCGCCGCGGTCCGCGGCACGGCCAGACGGGCACCCCCGCGCTCCTCCGTTATTCGCGCGCGGGCGGCCCCACCCTGCCCCTCTGCTCCGGCACGGCCATGGGCAAGCCAGGAAGACAAGGGGCTGGTCGCGCCCGAGGCGCGCGCCCAGGGGGAGGCTCGCCCCTGGACCATTGCGCCCCCAAAGAACGGCAGCTCATTGCGGCGCCGGGTCGGCGGCGCGGCGACGCAACTGGCCGCAAGCGGCATCGATGGAAAGGCCGAGCTGCCGACGCACGGTGCACGGGACGCCCGCACCACCGAGCAGGGCACGAAAGCGCTCCACGGATTCGGCGGGGCTGGGGTGCAGGTCGCGCCCGGGGACCGGGTTCAAGGGGATGAGGTTGACGTGGCACGGCATGCGGCGCAGGAGACGTCCCAGCTCGCGCGCGTGCTCTGGCAGATCGTTGACCCGGTCAATCATCACGTACTCAAAGGTCAGGCGCCGACGGGTGCGCTCCACGTAACGGCGGCAAGCCGCCAGCAACTCGGCGAGGGGATAACGCAGGTTGAGCGGGACCAAGCCATCGCGCAGTTCATCGTTCGGGGCGTGCAGCGAAACAGCGAGGGTCAGCGGCAGTTCGGCGGCGGCCAGCGCGTCGATGCCAGGGACGAGACCGGACGTGGAGACCGTCATATGGCGCCAGCCGATCCCAGCGCCCGCGGGCTCGTGGACCACCCGCAGGAAGCCCAGCACCGCGTCCAGGTTCTCCAGCGGCTCGCCCATCCCCATGACCACCAGACGGCTCACGCGATCGAACCCGGCGGGCTCCGCCTCCTCAGGCGCCCCCGGGTCGGCGGCAGGCGCCGGGAACAGGGCGGGGTCCCGGCGGCGCGCGGGATCGGCCAGGTCCCGGTTGAGGGCGGCGACCTGCTCGGCCATCTCGCCAGCGGAGAGGTTGCGCCGCAGGCCCCCGATGGTGGAGGCGCAGAAGCGACAGCCCATGCGGCACCCCACCTGGCTGCTGACACAGGTGGTGTAGCCGTAGCGGTAGCGCATCAGCACGGTCTCGATGGTCTGGCCGTCGCCGAGGCGAAACAGATACTTCACGGTGCCGTCGACGGGGTCCGCCTGACGTTGGATCAGTTCGAACACCTGCGGCGCGGCATGAGCCTGCAGCCGCCCACGCAAGGAAACCGGGAGCGCCGTCGCCGCATCGAAGCTTGCGCCACCGCCCCGGTGCAGCCACTCAAACAGTTGACGGCCGCGATAGGCCGGATCGCCCCAGGACGTGACTAACGCCCCCAGCTCGCTGGGCAGCATGCCTTTCACGTCCACCAGCGGCCGACCGTCGGCACCCACGGGCCCCTCCCACACAGGGAGGGGCGGAAGCGGAGGCAATGTGCGGCGGCGCGGCCGGTCGGCCTCCACGACGGAGGCGTCGGCTCGCGTGCGCGGCGTGGCCCCGTCGGCGTGGGGCCCGTCTGGCGCCCGGGGCCGCAAGCTCACCCGTCGGGCGGGCACGCGCTCCGGTTCGCTCGGGGGCGCCCCCGCCCCACGGGGCCAGCCACCCACGGGGCGGGCCGGCCCGCCACCCGGGGCGCCGCTTCCCGGCCGCGATCGCCGCGGGGCGACCTCGGGACCGCTCCCCGTCCGAACGGCACTGCCCCGGGAGCGCCGGCCGGCCCGCGCGCGGTCTTCGGCTTCCCCATCCGCACGGAGCCCTTGGCCGCCGCGCCCCGTCACGCCCGGCCCCCGATCCGGCCGCCATCCCGGCGCGCCAGCGGCGTGCCCCGCACCCCGCCCTCCCCGCACCCAGCCGCCCTCCGCGTCCCCGCCCGCGGCAAAGCCCCCTCGGCCGCCATGCGCCTCGGCCCGGTATCCCCCGGGTGGGCGACCGCCCGGCGCGCTCGCGATCGGCCGGCCCCGGGATCGTCCCCCGGCCCGCACGCCGTCTTCGGCGTTCCCACGCGCACCGACGCCCTGATCACGGCGCCCCGCCGGCCCTCGGTCCGGCCACCCGGCCTGCGCGCCAGTTGACCGCACCGGCCGGCGCCCCGCATCCGGCTCACCCCCACCGCGTCCCTCCGCCCGCTGTCCCCCGGCTGGGCGACCGCCCGCACCCGCGCCACCGGAGCGCTCCGGCCGACGACCCGCGCCACCCCAGTCACGCCGCCCGGCGCGCACACCACCCTCCGCGTCCCCGCCCGCGGCAAACCCCCGGCCTCCGCGTCCCTCCGCCCGCCGTCCCCCGGCTGGGCGACCGCCCGCACCCGCGCCACCCC
>JAJZZC010000300.1 GCA_021797775.1 Bacillota bacterium | reverse complement strand
GCCCCACCGCGTCAGAACCGCATGTATAAATGAACTCGTCGGCGGGACTGGTGGCGCTGGTGCCACCGGGCGTTCTCACCGTCACGTCGACGGTGCCAGAGCCGGGCGGGGAGACCGCGGTGATCTCGCTATCGGAGACCACCTGGAAACCGGCCGCGGCCTCTTGACCGAAGCTCACGACCGTCGCACCGCTGAGCCCGCTGCCGGTGATGGCCACCGCCGTGCCGCCGGCGGTGGAGCCCGTGTTCGGACTCACGCCGGTCACCACTGGAAGCGCCCCGTAGGTGAACTGCGCGGACGGGGTGGTCGCGCTCTGGCAGTCGTACGTAAGGAAGTACTGGTTTTGAGAAACTGGACCGGACGTCGGTCCGGCGGCCTCCACCCGCACGTACACGCTCCCGGCAACCTGAGCCGGAGCGATGGCCGTGACCTCAGTGTCCGACAGCACGGTCGCCGGTACACTGTTTTGCCCGAAGATGACGTTGGTTACCTTGCTCAGGTGAGTGCCGGTGATGGTGACCGGAGTTCCCCCACCCGGCGGCCCCTGGTCAGGAGAGATGGCGCCTACCACGGGGGTGTCGGTGTAGGTGAAGTTGATACCTGGCTGGGTGGGCACGATATTGCTGCCCACGGGACTCAGGACGGCCAAGGGCACGGTGCCGCAACCGGGAGGATAGGCTCCAAAACTTACATTGCTGAGGTTTGGCCCAGATCCTGCACTCACATGCCCACCAGTGTACACGGTCGGGTTACCGCCCACACTGATCTGCACGTCACTGCCAATTCCCAAGTTCTCCACCGTGAGGGGGGGAGCCGAGGCGCTGTATCCGCCGACGATGGAACCTGTGAACGGCCCCGTGCTCACGAGCTGGGGGCAGTTGCTGCCGGCGCAATACTGCTGGAATGGGACGGTGGATTGGCCGGTACCCGCCGGAGTCGTGACCGTAACGGTGCTATAAACGACGTCTGGGGGCGTCCAGGCGGTTATTTGGGTATCCGAGTCCACCGTGTACTTCGCCCGCTGGTGCCAACAATTCTGCCCGCCCCACTCATTGCCGTCGGCAAGCTGACATTCCCAGGTAACGGCCATGGCGCGCTGAAAAGACACCTGAGTGGTACCCGTGAAGTGCCGACCGGTGATGATCACCTGTGTACTCGTCCCGACGGGGCCGGTGCTGGGACTGAAGCCGGTGATCACCGGCGGCGGGCCGCCGAACGAATACCCGTCCCTGGCCTGAACCGTGGCGCCTGACGGCGCATTCTCGGCCAGCAGTTGATCGATGCCTGCGGATGGCAGGCTGGAAGGAGCGACGTACGCCACCAGCAGATGGCCCGAGCTGTTCGTGAAAAACGCCGACGGCGTGGATCCGAGTTGCACATAGCTGTCACAGTTCGCATCGGCGCAGTAATACGCGGCGCCACCCCCGCTGGTGGGCGTGAAGGCGAGATACACGGCCGCACCCACGGTGGTATGCCCGCTGGCGTCGAGCGCCTGGAGGGTGACGCCAACCACCTGGCCGGCACGGAGGGACTGTGCGGGCGCGATGGGGTTACTGGTCCACTGGTAGGACGCGGGCTGGCCAAACGAGTAGTCGTCATCCCGGCCCCCCGAGAAGCTCGGTGTCTGGGCCTCGATGAACGCCATGCCAGTGGGGAGGACGGATGGCGTCAGATAAGTCATCTGCACCTGACCCGCGCTGTTGGCGGTCACCAGCCCAAACTGGTTCGATTGGTACACGCTTCCCGCGACAGTCAGCGTGCCGACGTTTTGGGGATATTGGCTACCGTCCGCCTGCCCGAGAAAGACCTGGATGGACGCATCTGGTACGGCTGCTCCGCTCGCATCCTCCGCGGTAACCGTGATCGGCTCCGACTGTCCCGGGCCAAGAGTTCCTGCAGGCGCGATGGGGGAGGGACTGAAGGCAAACTGGGTCACGTCGGTGGCTGTGGTGCTCGCCTTTGCCGGGATGGCGCCGACCAGCACGCTGCCCGCCACCAGGAGAAACATGATCAGCAGCGACAGACCCTGCCGCAGTCGCTCGCGCACCGTGCCAGCACCTCCAGGGAGACCTAAGGAAAGACCACCGATGACCGGGCGCCGAGCGCGATCACTCCTTGGGCGCTTCCTCCGGCTTGGCGGCGGTCGACCGGTGCGCGGCGTCCCGGTGCGAGCCAAACCACGCGGTCAGCACCACGCCCAGGCCGCCCGTCAGCGCAATCAGCAGAGGGGAGGTGCTCCCCGAGCCACCCCCGGAACCCACGCCCCCCAAGGTCACCGCTCCGAAGAGCGCAAAGTAGCCCAGCGTCACCAGCGTTCTTTCCAGGGCGAGCCACAGGGCAGCGGGCGCAGGGCCCGCAGCCCTGGGCCCGGCGGCACCGGAACGCACCTCGACCCAACACAGCAGGAGCAGCGACAGCGCCAACAACCCCGCCAGGAGCGCGACGGCTGAGCCGGAAACGGCGCTGCCTTCCGAGAGCGTCTTTACCAGCAGCACCAACGCGGCCTCGACCGTGACCGCACAGGCCACGGTCGAGGGCCAGTCCCGCCGGTGCGGTGCCTGGGCCACCGCATCCTTGTCTGCCCCAGCATCCGTCAGCGCGACGACGCCTCCGGCCCAAGATTCTCGCCACGCGACACCCACCTGAGCGGTCCGGGCGGCCAACCGAATGCAGGCCGACGCACCGCCACTCACGCCACGCGACGAGAGTTGAAGATGGGAAAGGAAAATCCTGTATCAGCGTTGTCTCGGGATGGTCTCAGAATTCCGGCGGGTGTCTCAGCACGTGCCGCAGGCATTCGGCGAGCAGCGCCACGCCACGCGGCAGCAGCCGGTAGAACGTGGCCCGGGAGACCCCGAGCTCGGCCGCCGCCACCTTGTGGCTGTGCGCACCGTTCAAGTAGGCAAGTTCCACGGCGCGCAACGCCCGCTTCTCGTCGTCGTCTGCCGCCGCGAGGGCCTCCCTCAGAGCCTCGCCCACAAGGCTGCGCAGCGCCCCGACGCGCCGGCGCCCGGATTCCACGGCCGCCAAGGCCGGCCAACGGGTTGCCGGCGAACGCGCGAGCCAAGCGTCGTCGCTCCAGCGAGCAAGCATGTTCTGCAGGTCGCGTTCAAGCTCTCCGACGCGCGGGACGCCGCCGGAGAGCCGACCCTCGTAGAGGTCTTCCAACCAGGCGAGGCATCCCGATGCGGATAGGTCG
Organism: Bacillota bacterium; assembly: GCA_021797775.1. Lineage (GTDB taxonomy): Bacteria > Bacillota > Sulfobacillia > RBS10-35 > JAJYVN01 > JAJZZC01. The sequence goes on along the minus strand of JAJZZC010000300.1, from coordinate 2,272 downwards.
AGCTCGTACCCCAAAACAGGATGTACCGGATCATGGCTCGGGTTGACGGCCGCATCCACCCGCCGGAACCCCAGAGCCACAAGCAGACGCTGCAGGCCCGGATGCGCCGCGGAAGCCAGGTAGACCCCACCCAGCGCTAACAGCCCCAGAGCGTCCTGCAGGAGGGCCGCGATGGTCTCGTTCGCTCGCCACTCCACCCACGCCATGTGGTGGATGAAGAAGACGACGCTGGCCTCGGCGCTCTGCGCCAACGCGGCCAACTCGGCTCGGTTCCAGCATGCCTGGATGAGCGTTGCGGCCACATGACTGCCCTGCAGGACGGCCACCGACTCCGAGGAGACGGCGAGAATGGCGCTGAAACCCAGGACCGCCCCCTCGCGGTCGCGGATGACTCGTAGGCGCGTCCCGGGGGCATCGAGAATACGCTGCAACTCTATGACCTCGTCTGGCAGGGGCTCGATGCCGAACGTGTGGGAAACCCACGTGGACCAGAGATGCCGCAAAGTCGGATGGTCCGCAGCTCCGCCCGGATCGCCCCGGACATCCGGCGTCTCCCCGGCGAAGCACAGGGCGTGCACCGCAGGCTCGTCGCAGAGGTGGAGGCAATCGGCCACGAGCGCCTCGCGCTGCTCGCGTGGGGCGTGGCGCCAGCGCCGGCGATAATGCTCCAGTGCTCGCTGGCGCAGTGCCGCATGGTGGAGCGGACGCCGCCAGCGCAAGTCGGCGTCCAGGATGCGCCGCAGGTCGCGGTGAACCGTCAGGGCACAACCCGCAGGATGGATGAAGCTCAATTGCAGCAGCCGGTCGAAGCCAGCGTCAGCTCCGGAGGGTCCGACAAGCGCCAGCAGAAGGTCCTGGTCGAAACGGTGCACCTGCGCCGCGGCCTCGATCAGACGGATCAGCGCCGGATCGTCGATGCCACGGAGCCAGTGGCGCACGAGCCACCGGCGCAACCGGGGCCAACCGGAGCACTCCACCAGCGGCGCCGCATGCGCCGCCGCCAGGTTGCCAGCCAGCACCAGCCCCAGCGGGTGGCCGCCGACCGCGCCCACGACATCGTCGATGAGCGCGGCGGACACAAGGCCCCGGAGCCGGAGGAAGGATGCCGCTTCGGCCGTCGAGAGGGCGTCGAGGTGGATCGCTTCCACCGGATATGGCATTTCCGCGCGCCACCGCTCTTCGGGCAACGCGCTCCCAGCCCACACCAACCGGTGATTCCGCCCGACATGCGCGGCCAGCTTGGGCCACATCTCCGGTGCCCACGGCTCCACAGTTCCAGCAGGATCCCAGAAGGTCACACACGGCCGCAAGGAGGCGACCGGCATGGGGTCCACAGAGACCTCCGGGCTGTCCGTCCCTGGCGCGCCGCGCCGCAGGGCGGACCAACCCAACTCCTCGGCGCGCTGGGCAAACGCCTGCAGGAGTGCGCTCTTGCCCATGCCCGGTGGGCCGACCACGGCGAGTAGCGGCGACACCGGAGAAAACAACCAATCCTCGAACCGTGACAGCTCCGCCTCACGGCCGAGGAATGAGGGTTCCGCTGTGGGCTCCGGCGGTCGACCGCTCAATGCCACTCCCGCCCCGCTGGTCGCGTGCGTCGGCGCAATCCGCCGCGACATCGCAGCCTAAGGCACCCGCTGCCCCACGGGCGGCCGACCGCCAGGTGCCCTGCCTCCGGGGACGACTTGGAAGCCCGGGAGGGGCTTGTCCATCGGGTACCCGGCCCGATAGCGGTCCCTGCCTGGACCGACGCTGCGATCCCGCCTGATCCTTCGCTTGGTCGCTGGAGGTTCTCCATGCCCAGTGTCAGTTCCCGCTGTTATGGCGGATGCGTACGATCTGCTGCAGCACGTGGCGTCGCGCGGCCTGGCGCGCTGTGCTGGCCAACGCCGGCTGCAACAAGAGGCCGTCGCCGACCGCCAAGGCATCCATTACCGCAGCCACCGAACGTAAGCGCCCCTGCCGCGGATGAGGCTCCGGACAGATCGCGGCCAAGCATGCGGCTTCCGCGAGGACTGCCGCCTCCCCGGATTCGAGAAAGATCTTGCACGCCGTTCGCCACACGCCGACAGCGGTGCCTCCCGCTGCCTCGCAACACCATCGAATCACGCGGCAACTGTACCTGGGGAGTAAGTTGCAGAACAACGGTCACCCGATTCGGGTCAGCCAGTCCTCCACCATGCTGGCACCCGTACCGCAGCGCCAGCCCAGCACAAGACTGGAATGGGGGCGCGCCGCGTGAGGCGGTCACGCTCCGGGCATGCCAAGGGCT
>JAJZZC010000299.1 GCA_021797775.1 Bacillota bacterium | reverse complement strand
GCCGCTGGTTGTTGACCGTGCGGACGGCACCCTCGATGGCGCCGGAGCCGATGGGCAGTTGCTGGGCCACGAAGTCCGGATAGCGCAGGCGGTGGGCATTGCGCTTGACGTAGCCCTGGAGCTTGCGCAGTTCTTCCCGACCCGCGGCGCAACGGGGCCGAATACGGGCAAGTTCGGCGAGCAGTGGTGCAGGGCCGCCGGCCCGCACCGCTTCGATCTGCTTGGTCGCCCAAGCCTTGGTGCGGGGACTGTGCTCAGAGTTCGACGCATTTGGCTTTTGGCGCGTCTCACCCGTTGTGCACGCCGGAGATCCACAGGTGGACCGAACCGCTAGATGTGGTGCCAATCACGACGATGCCGTACTGCAGGTGGTATGGTGATCCGGCAGACCGCGTGCGGGATGCACAATCTGCCAGTATGTGGGTGATCCTTGGGGCTCAACGGTTTCAGAGCGGCGGCGAACCGATGAGCCGAAGTCTGGGCCTCCGGGAACAGGTCGATGGGCACGTACACGCCGGCGAGCACTTCGGGAACCGTCTGGGCGAGCCAAAACAGGTCCTCGGCGTCGGTCCACACGAGGTTCTGGGCAGCGGCGATGGAGAAGCCGGCCTCCAAGACCAGCCATGCCAGCGGCACGTCGCCCGCAGCGAGCGCGAGCCGGACAACGAGGCTGGCGGGCACCCCACGGGAGAGGTGGACGACGCCGACGGCGCCGCAGGCCGCCAACAGTACGAGGGTGCCCAGGACGCCCACCGCGGCCTGGCCCAACATCCCGCCGAGGTCTGCGCCCCAGAACGCAGGGAGGGGCCCCCACGGGCGCAGCAGCCGCCACGTGAAGGTCTGGTCCAGTGTCTCGCGCCGGACCCGCCAGCGGATAGATGGCTCCGTCACGGCGGATACGATGCGCACCGCGAAGGAGTAGGTGACGAGTCCGGCGAGCGTGTAGCCGGCGGGCGCGGCCCCGGCTGCGAAGAGCGCCTGCCACACCGCGATCGTCGCGGCCGCGGGTAGGGTGTACGCGAGCAGAGCGACGGTTGCGGATCCCCGCTCCATCCACGTGACACGGGCGCAGAAGAGGGCGTATTGCCAGATCACCGATGCGATGCCGCTGATGGGAGACTCTGCAGGCACAAAGATGCCTCCCGACGTGCTCGCGGGGGACGCGAACGCCAGGAGGCGTTGCTGTTTCACCCGCGCGCGACGAGGTGTTTGGGGCAGAGAAGCCCCTTGGTGCCGGCCCACGCGTTCGCGCGGCCCGGCACGGCTAGCTACCTCGCTGCGCGTCAGGGGACGATGCCGTTCTCATCGCGTCCTGACCCTTCGGCGCGCGTCCCCAGGGTCCTCGCGGCCACAGTGAAATTCATCCTGCATCTCGCAGTGCCAGGCGGACTCCGCTGGCGCAGAAGGACCCTGCGATGCCAGTGGGTGAGGTCGTGGCGAGGGCCGGCCCCTGGGCGCCAAGGCGACGGGCAGCCCCTTTGCGAAAATCAGGTTCCTCCCCGCGGACACGGTGCGTGCCGACCACGCCGGCCTGTCTGCGGCTCCGCGGCCCTGATCGTGTGCACGGGCAGGTCTTCGTCGAGGTGGAGGCGCTCGTTCCCAAGAGCCGGTTTGTGGGCCTCGAGGGCAGGGCCTTCTTCTACACCGGTGCCGAAGGTCCGACCTGGAGGGAGGCGGAAGGCACCCGTATGCGTTCAGGGGGGGGTAGCACCCGCCTATGGCCCTACAGGTGGTGGCGCGAAGGAGATTGGCATACTACTGGCGGGAACTCTCTCTTAGCGGATGAACCCAGACGAGCCTGTCGCGGGATCGGTACCCTCCCGCCTGACGACCGCTCGTCGGGGAAGCCCCTTGGGGCGCTAGGCTTCGCGCATCCTGAGCGCTCCCCCCCCCGGGCTGAACGCTTACAGGCGCCCTGGCGCGCTGCCCCACCAGGTGGAACGCGACTGCCGCGAGATGCTGGGGCGGCTGACCGGCGGACGGGCGGCCGGTGTCACGGTGGAAGAGGCGCTGCTGGCCGTGGCCCGGCGCCGGTTCGGGGCGTCCACCGCCCCGCGGGTGGCCGCCGCATGGCGGCGGTTCAGTTCCGCCTTCGCGCAGTTTCCCTACCACATCGGGACCGTGTACCATGCGCCGCTGCAAGTCGGTCCGGCGAACCTCCTGTGGGAGGCGCCCACAGGCTATCGGGCCACCATGGTCGGCACTCCGTATGACGACCTGGACGGCTGGCGCGCCGTGTATCCGGCCGAGGTCTTCGCCGCGCAGCTTGAGCGGGTGGCGGACGGGTTCGACGAGGGCGTCGCCGTGCTGCGGGCGGCGCTGGCTGGCGCCGAGAACGGGGCGTGGGGCGATGCCCTGCGCCGCGAGATCGACGTGGCTGACGCCGCGGCGATCCACTTCCGCAGCGTGGCGTTCCAGGCGCGCTTTGTGCGCGCCAGAAACGCCCTGGCTGAGGCCCGGACGCGAGAGGAGGCCCGCATCCTGACCGAGGAATTGGAGCGGCTGCTGCGGAGCGAACTCGACCTGGCGGTGCGCCTGCGCGCCATCCAGGCGCGAGACTCCCGCATCGGGTTCGAGGCGACGAACCAGTATTACTACGTCCCCGTGGACCTGGGTGAGAAGGTGCTGAACTGCCGCGACCTGCTGGACCGCTGGCTGCCGTCGGAGCGGGCGAGGCGAGACGGAGTGAAAGCCACCGGTACCGCCGTTATGGCGAAGGACCGAACCTTGATGCAGCCACGCCAGCCCATCCGATTCGCGGTCGCGTCGTGAACCTTAGGAGCGAGCGACAGTGCGGCGGCGAGGGGGGTACGATCAGGGTACAGATTCGCCTCAACCCACCGGCTCATGTCGCTGATCGACGCCCTCAACCCTCCCGCGCCGACGAGAAGATCATCCCAGTGGGGAACCGGGCGATTCGCTCGATAGCCCTGACATCCTCCCCCGCTGCACGTTGCCGAGCACGCGTTTGGCGTGAACGGCAGGATCGCCGAATACCGCCCTGCGCATCTCCTGATCTTAGGAACGCAGACAACGCAGACAACGCAGACAGGCGTGGCAGACCGGTGCGTGTACGTTCATCGCAGCAAGATGTCTCTTGCCGACGTCATGACCACTTCTTCACTACCCCCTGCGCCTCATACTCACAGTGCCAAGAGCAGCACTGGCGGGTGGAACTGCGCGCTGACGGCCGGAGCGCGACACGGGCGCGGTCCCGTGACCAGCCGCCGCCCGGCCCGGCGCCGGGGAACGCGCTGGCGCGGTCCGTGACTGCCCGCACCCATTCGTGTTACACTGCTGCCATGCTTTGAACCTGACTTTCGCAAAGGGGCGGCCGGTCGCCTTGGTGCCCAGGGGCCGGCCCCTCGCCACGCCCTCACCCGCTCGCGTCGCGGGGTTCTTCTGCGCAGCGGCGCCCGCCTGACACTGCGAGATTCAGGTTGAATGGAGGTCCCCGTGCACGCGCGCCCCCGTTGCACCCTCTCGCGCCGCCAAGGAGCGACGGGAGGGACGTATGGTGATACGCATCGAGCCCTATCGGGCCGGCGAGCACCTCACCGGCCTCTGCGACCTCATGAACCGACACATCGGCTCCATCGTCCCGGGGTGGACACTCACGCCGCGGTTTGTTGACCAGCGCCTGGGCGACAACCCGGAGCAACCCGTGCTCAACCCGTGGGTCGTGGAGCGCGCCACGCTCTGCGCCGTTGCGGACGGCACGGTCGTGGCCGCCGCGCACCTGCTGCGGTATGGAACCGGCCCAGAAGTCAGTGCTGACTATCACGGTATCGCCACCATCGCTTGGGTCCTGAGCCTGCCGGAGCACCACACTACCGGTGCCGAGATCCTGCGCCAGGCGCGCGCACGCATGCGGGCATGGGGCGCCCGCCTGCAGGCCGCCGACTTCGACCTCGCCGGCATCATCGACGGGGCCCCGACCGTTGGCCGCACGTGGCGACCGCCCTGCGCGCAGTCGGCTTCCGGCCGGGCAGCGGGGAGTACAGCCGCGACACGCTGCGCCACGGACCCGTGCCGGCCGCAAGCCCGGCTCCCAGTCCGCCTCTCCCGGGACTCCGCCTCCTCAGCCGGATCGGCCCCGAGGCGACCCGCTTCGCCGTGCTCGACGGCACGACGGAGGTCGGCTACTGCGAATCTGCCCCGATCTGACACGCGGTGGCCTTCTCCCTGCCCTCGTGCCGTGGGGCGAAATCTGCGATTTTTGGGTTGACGAGCCGTGGCGAGGCCGGGGCATCGGCACATGGCTCCTGCACCACACTTGTGCCGCCCTGATCCATGCTGGCCGCGGACGCGTCGTACTCTGCGTGGGTGACGACCCTGAGAGCCGCCGGGCCGCACACCTCTATGACCGTTTCGGGTGGCCTGTCGTCGCCGCATACGACAAGTGGTGGGAGCCGGCTCCAAACCCGTAAACCCTGCGAGTACCCGGGCAAACCCCGTCTGCGGGAGACTCCCTCTTGGGAGGGTACCTCCCGCAGACGGGCACCCGATGGGCACCGGGGCTGGGGCCGCCTCACCCTTCGCCGGCCGGGGTCCGTGACCGAGCCCGACGGCTAGCGCGGCCACCACGTTCCGGGAAGAGGTTCCTGACGCTCACGCTACGCACTGCGCGAAGTGCCAGGGCCTCGCAGCCCGCACCTGCGTCTTCGCCGCAGCCTAGCGCTCCGCTCCGGTCAGGGTCTCCGCCTGGGCCAGCAACGCTGTCCCTGCCCTGCGGGCGGACGGGCCCTACTTCCCCCTGCGCCGCCCTTCCGGTCATGCTGGCCCCGTAACGTCTTCTCCCGCAGCGCGTTGCGCAAGACGTCCTCCGTCACGCGCCCCGCGCGAGCAAGGCGCTCGTGTCGGGATCCCGGCAGAGGACGAGGAGCAGGTGCTCGGGGCCCACGTAATCATGCCCCAACACGCGCGCGGCCTCGGCGGGTGCGCACGCACTGCGCCTCGCCTCCCGCATGGGACCGCCTCTCGACTTCTCCTTGTGGCACGCCAAGCTCGCCCCGCTTGAGCCTCTCGATGGCGCGCGCGAACTGCTCGCCCGCCTCGGGGTTCTGCTCGAACTCGTGGTCGAGATCGCCTTCCCCGGGCCGCGCCTCTCCAGGCTCGCCCAGCGCCTCCTCGACGAGATCCCCGAAATCTTCGGCGAGCCGCCGCGCGACGGTAAGCGACCCGGTCGTCCGGCAGCGCATCAACGAGGCGGTGCAGATCCTGCCGAGTCAAAACCGTCCACCCCTTGCGTCAGCGTGGCGACCCATGGTCCCACGCCGCCGGGCGAGGATGCAGCTGGCGGCTGCCCGCCGACGGACCGCTGGCCACCCCGCAGGCGCCACTGCAGGGCGCACGTAAGGCGCCGAACCGCCCGTGCAGCGGGGTCACAGGCGTGCTCGGCGGCATCACGTGGGTGGTGGCCACGGCCGCGCCGCCTGCGGCGCGGAGCCCGCGGCGCCCGCGGCGCGGAGCCCGCGGCGCCCGCACGCCAGCGCTCCCCCAG
>JAJZZC010000046.1 GCA_021797775.1 Bacillota bacterium | reverse complement strand
TCTCCCCAGGTTCCGAGAGGTTACGAGCAAACTGGGCATCCGGGTCAGGTAGGGCGGCAAGGCCGCCCTACTTCGCGCACCGGCCCCGGCGGGGCACCGACCCGTAATGGGCGGTGCCCCGCCGGGTGCCGGCGGCTGGAAGGTGGGTGGGAAGAGGTTGGACATGACAGGGGAAACGGGCGCCGGTCCCGGCCGGGCCGAGGCGGGCGCTGAGGACACGCACGGGGGCAGGCGGCTATTTCGCACAGAACTGGCCGGGCGCCCGTTGATCGCGGAGATCGGGGCCGTGGCCAAGCAGGCGAATGGTGCGCTGTTTCTGCGGTATGGGGAGACGGTGGTGCTGGTGGCGGCCACGGGCACCGCCAGGCCCCGCCCGGACGTGGACTTTTTCCCGTTGCGCGTGGATTACGAGGAGCGTCAGTACGCCGCGGGCCGCATCCCCGGATCGTTTTTTCGGCGCGAGGGTCGCCCCAGTGAACGCGCGACCTTGACGGCGCGGCTGATGGACCGCCCCATCCGCCCGCTCTTCCCGGAGGGGTTCCGGAACGAGGTCCAGGTCGTCTCCACGCTGCTGTCGTATGACGGGGAGAACCCTCCGGACGTCACATCCATGATCGGGGCCTCCATCGCGCTCGGCGTCTCCGATATCCCGTTCGGCGGTCCCATCGGCGCGGTGCTCGTAGGCCTGGTCGACGACGCGTTCGTCATCAATCCGTTGCCGGAACAGCTCGACCGCTCCCGCCTGGAACTGGTCGTGGCCGGCAGCGAGGATGCCATCATCATGGTCGAGGCCGGGGCCGACGAGGTGCCGGAGGCCCGGATCGTCGAGGCCCTGGACTTCGGGCACCGGGAGATCCGGCGGCTTTGTGCCTGGCAGCGCGAGATCCTGGCCGCCGTCGGCAAGCCCAAGATGCCCTTCACGCCCCCGGCAGGCAACCCGTCGCTGCAGTCCTTCGTGCACGAAAAGGGCGCGGCGGCGATACGTGCCGCCATCCTCAACCCCGACAAGCTGGCGCGCGAGCGCGACGTCGCAGAGCGCCTGGAGCGATTGCGCGAACAGGTCGTAGAGCGGTTCCCCACCGAGAGCCTGGCCGCCGTCGGTGACGCGCTGCACGAACTGGAGAAGTCCGTCACCCGGGGGCTGATCCTCGAGCAGGGCGTACGTCCGGACGGTCGGCGCACCGAGGAGATCCGCCCTATCTGGTGCGACGTGGGCTTTCTGCCACGCGCCCACGGTAGCGGGCTCTTTACGCGCGGACAGACCCAGGTGTGCACGGTGGCGACACTGGGATCGGTGTCGGACCGCCAGCTTGTCGACTCCATCGGCGAGCGGGAGGACAGCAAGCGCTACCTCCATCACTATAACTTTCCTCCCTACAGCACGGGCGAGGTGCGTCCCATGCGCTCCCCGGGCCGCCGGGAGATCGGCCATGGCGCTTTGGCCGAACGCGCACTGGTGCGCATGGTGCCGCCGGAAAGTGAGTTTCCCTACACCATCCGCGTGGTGTCGGAGGTCATAGAGAGCAACGGATCGACGTCCATGGGCTCGGTGTGCGGCAGCACGCTGGCGCTGATGGACGCGGGTGTGCCCTTGCGCCGGCCGGTGGCCGGCATCGCGATGGGGTTGATCACCGAGGACGGGCACAGCGCCAAGGGGCGGTATGCGATCCTCTCGGACATCCAGGGCGTGGAGGACCACCTGGGCGACATGGACTTCAAGGTGGCCGGTACCGAGGTGGGCGTGACCGCTATCCAAATGGACATCAAGATCGCGGGGGTCACATCCGGGTTGCTATCCCAGGCGCTGGAACAGGCGCGCCGCGGCCGCATGTTCATTATGGGCAAGATGTTGGAGGTCCTCCCTGGCTCCAGACGGGAGCTGAGCCCGCACGCGCCCCGTATCACGGTGCTGCGCATCGATCCCGACAAGATCCGCGACGTCATCGGTCCGGGCGGCAAGACCATCAACCGGATCATCGCGGAGACCGGAGCCGAGATCGACGTCGAGGACGACGGCCGCGTATTCATCGCCGCACCCTCCGGGGATGCTGGCCAGCGGGCCGAGGACTGGGTACGGCGCCTGACCAGCGATCCGCAGCCGGGCGAGGTGTACGTGGGGCGGGTCACCCGCCTGATGAACTTCGGCGCGTTCGTGGAGATCGTGCCTGGCAAGGACGGCTTGGTGCACATCAGCGAGCTCGGGCGGGAGCGCGTGCCCTCGGTAGAGGACGTCGTCCAAGTCGGCGACGAGGTCATCGTCAAGGTGAAAGAGATCGACGAACTCGGCCGTCTGAACCTGTCGCGGCGCGCGGCGCTCCTCACCGTGCCCGGCGCCGAGGAGCGGGAGAAGTTCCAGCCCCGGGCGGCGCGGGCGCCAGACGCGGTTGGTGAGGACCGCCGGAACGAACGTGCCGGGGCGCGCGACCACCACGCCGGCCCCCGGCCCATGGAGCGCGGGCGTTCCGATCCCGGCGTCGACGGCCGAGGCGGTCCGCGCGGGCCGCGCCCCGATCCGGTGCACCGGGGGGCACCGCCCCGTCCACGCGAGGTGGCGGCGGAGCGCGGTCACGACGGGCAGGGGCCGGCCGGCCACTGACAATCGATGGACGCAACCCGAAGGCGGCGGCGCAAGCCGCCAGCTGCGGCGCAGGGGTGAGCCGAGTCGGTTTCCGCTGGAGTCCCCCATGCCGACGCGGTCGGCGCCACGCGGGATGGAAAAGGCGGGACCGGCTCGCGCACCGCCGTCAGGAGATCGTGGCAGGCGCATCCACTACCGGCATCACGGGTTGCGATGGGAATTCCTTCCGGAGCGTCAAACGGTCGAGGCCGCTATGACGCGACGGCCTTCGGCACGGGGTGAGAGGGGCCGGGGCACCGCGGGCGATTCCCGTGTCGCCGAAGGGGACGGGGCGCGCAGGGACATCGCCGGTCGGCGGCGTATCGCAGGCTCCTATGGTCAGTCATCGCACGCCGTCGACGCGCACCGGCTGGCGGGGGGCTCTCCCGCTTTCCGGTGCGTCGGTTCCGTCTGCCGCCACATTGCCCTCGCTTCCTCAGGCCGGGGTCGCGCATGGGTAGCCCATCGGCGCCTCAGGTCCTGGACACTGTCCTCCCGTGTGGCGCCCGTCTGCTGGTCGAATCCCTCCCCGGCACGCGCACGGTGGCCATCGGGGTGTGGTTGGACGTGGGCAGCAGGGACGAATCGGAGTCCCGCGCGGGCGCGGCCCACTTCGTGGAGCACCTCCTGTTCAAGGGGGGCGCGGGGCGAGACGCGCGGGCACTGGCCGAGGCGATGGACCGGTTGGGCGGCCAGTTTAACGCCTTCACCTCGAGGGAGCATACCTGCTTTCACGCCCGCACCCTGGACCAGCACTTCGCCGACGGCGCCGGGCTCCTGGCGGAAATGGTGCTCCACGCCTCGCTGCGCGCTCCGGACGTGGAGCGGGAGCGACAGGTCATCCTGGCCGAACTGGCCATGATCGCGGACGACCCCGGCGAGACAGCGGACGAACTGTTCGCCAGAGCCCTCTGGGGCGGGCACCCCCTCGGCCGGCCTCAGGCAGGCACCGTCCGCGGCGTTGAGGCCTTCGACGCCGCGGATGCGCGCGCGTTCTACGACGAGCACTACGTGGGGCGTCGCGCCGTGATCGCCGTGGCTGGCGGCGTGGTCCCGCAGGTGGCTGCGGATGTGGTGGCCAAGGCGTTCGCGGGTATGGCGCCCGGGACCCCGCGCGCACCTCGCCGGCCTGCCCGGCCTGCGGTCCGCCGCATGCGCCTGCCGCGCCGGTCTGAGCAGTCGCACCTGCTGCTCGGGGCCGTGGGTCCCGCCCTCGGGGACGCGCGTCGTTACGCCGCGGAGTTGCTGGTAAGCATCCTCGGCGGTAGTCCCTCGTCGCGGCTGTTCCAGGCCGTGCGTGAAGATCGCGGACTTTGCTACGATGTCGGGGCGACCCCCGCCGCATACACGGACGTCGGCGAGATCGCCGTCTTCCTGGCATCGTCTCCGGCAAGTGCGCGCGAGGCCGCCGCCGTGACACTGGCGGAGCTCCGCCGCCTAGCGGCGGAGGGAGTGCCCGCGGCGGAGTTGGCCTTGCACCGGGACCAATTGCTCGCCGGCCTTTGGATGGGGTTGGAGGGTGCCGAGGCGCGCATGGGGCGTCTTGGCCGGGCGGCGGTTGCCGGGCTCCCTCTCGTTCCCCCGGAGGAGGTGGCGGACCAACTGGCGGCCGTGCGCGCGGACGAAGTAGCTGCGCTGTTCGTGGACCTAGGCGACCCGGCCGCTTGGGCGGCGGCCTACGTGGGCCCGCGGCGCGGCACCCCCGGGTCCTGGTCGTGGGAGGACGTGGCCGCCGATGGCCCCGGGACGCCGACGGGCCAGCTGGTTCCTGGGGGCGCCTGACCCGGTCCGTGGGCGACCGTCCCGTTTCCGTCGCCCACGGACCGGGGCGCTGGTGGGCCCCCTCCCACCTTGGCTCCCCCCGGCGGTACGCCCCGCCGCGGCGCTCCTCTTTTGGCGCTGCCGCCGGCCGGAAACGCGGCCGAGGGCGGGCCTTTTTCGTCCCTCGCTCGTGCGATGGAGCCAGCCAAGCGGTTTTCCTGTTGCTGCCGTTGGCCAGGCGCCTCGCGGGGCTGCGTGGCTTCCCTCCCTAGCCGCTCCCCGCCATGCGTGCCAGGGCATAGCCTCGGGCCGTCGGGGACATCCGCCGCGCATGCCGGGTGGAGATGCCCGACCACCCTCCCGGTGCCGTATACGCGCCGGGCGGCGCAGCACAGGCTATGCCCCGCAGGAAGGGGGCGGTGGGAGACCATGGCCAAAACCCGGACCGTCATCGGCGTGTTCTCCTCGGAAGACCGCGCGGAGAAGGCCGTCGGGGAGTTGCGCCACTCCGGCTTCTCGGACAACGAGATCTCGGTCGTGGGCCCCGATCGCGGCAAGGGTCGGCAGCATGGCGACACGGGCGCGACCATGATGCACCAGCAGCTAGGCGACGGTGCCACATGGGGCGCGGGCATCGGCGGTGCGGCAGGGCTGCTTGCCAGCGCGGGCGCCCTGGCCATCCCGGGGTTCGGCCCGATCCTCGCGCTGGGCCCGCTGGCGGCCACGCTCACGGGCGCGGCCGGCGGCGGCTTGGCTGGCGGACTGGTCGACTTCGGGATTCCGGAACAGCAGAGCAGGGAATATGAGCGCAAAGTCAAGGAAGGCAACTTCCTCACCGTGCTCAAGACGGCGGGCGACGCGGATCGGGCCGCCAAGTGCCTGCGCGACGAAGGAGCCAGCGACGTACGCATCGACTGAGGTGCGCGGGGGCGTCTGCCGGGTGGCGGGCGCCCCTACCCTCTTTCCCCCCGTCCCCATCCCGGCACGCTTCCAACCGCAACTCACAAGCCCCGACGCTCTGGGGAGGGGCCAAGAGGGCGTAGCGCGGCCAGGCCACCCCGCTCACCGTCTGTGACGGCCGTTCTGGCCGCTCTGCCCCGATCCACCGTGTGTCGCGGGGGGGCGCACGCTTGCGCCTCCCAGGCGCGTGATGCCTTGGTGGTCGCTGTGAACGTCCTCTTCTATAGCGGCTCACGGCAAATGCGTGGCAACCGCTCAAGGTAGGGGTGAGGGACGGCGCCCCGGCCAACCGAGCCTATCCTTGGGCGACAAGGCGTCAAGGACAAGGGCCCGCGGCCCGCTACGCGCCTTTGACGCCCCGCCGCCCAAGGGGGACGGGCACTGCGGGGCGCCGTCCCGAAAATCGCCGTTAGGGTGCGTGAGCAGGATTCGTTCACTCCCACGGATCGTGAGCGGCTACACTCTTCCGCGAGGCCAGGGTTTCCGCGACCCCTTGTCCCCAACACCTTCTGGCGTCGGCCCAGGCCGACGACCCACCTTTACGGCGCCCTCTCAAGGAGAGCGCTCGGCCCCTGCGGAAAAGGTCGCCGCAGCCACTGCCGGGGTGCGGGTGTATGGTGCGGCGCACGGGCCAGGCCGTCGTTTTGCATGCCGCCCGGCGCCGCATGGGGGCTTCTGACAACCGGTCGCGCGGGTGATGGCCACCCTCGTCGGCGGGAGGGACTGTAAGCCCGTGCGGTGCGCCTATCCCGCGCTTCGGGGTTGTCCCCCGCGCGGCAAGCCGCATATAGTGGCAGGGCTGGTGCCCCGAAAGGCCCGTTCCGTGCCGGAGGCATCGGTAGCGTCACGAAGCCCCGGGGCTGCGCAGGGGGTTCGGGGGAGAACCGTCGCGTGCGGGGCGGTTGGGACACCGACGTGGACGAGGCCAGGGACGGCATCCGTGGGTGGATTCGATGGGGGCGCTAGGTGGCCGCCGGATCCGAGGCCCCACTCCGCGTCCGCGACCGTTCGCAGGCGGCATCCAGTGCGCGCGGGGAGATACCTGGCGGCGAGACGGAGCGGATCGGGGCGCAGCCGGGCCCGATGCAGGCATCCCGCCCCTTGCCGGGCAGGCCCGGCGGGGAGCGGCGGAGCCCTTCCCACCGGAGCAAAATGGACGGAGAGCAGAAGGGAGGGAACCGGCGCGCTTCCTCCCTACGGCGCAAGCCGGGGGAATCCGCGCTGGACTTCCGGTGAGCAACCTGCGCGTGGTCGTGGCTGGCGCCACCGGGAGGACCGGGAGCGAGGCGGCCAAGGCCGTGTGGCAAGCCCCCGATCTGGAGCTCGTGGCGGCCGTGGCCCGGCGCCGCGCCGGCGAAGACCTCGGCCTGTTGCTTGGCGAGGCGGCATGGGGCGTGCCGCTGGAAAGCGACGTGGCTGCCGCAGTCCGCCGTACCCGGCCCGACGTGCTAGTCGACTTCACCCTGGCGGAGTCCGCCGGCCGTCACGCGCTGGACGCGCTACGGCAGGGCGTTCGCCCCGTGGTGGGCGCGACGGGCATCCCCGCCGGCGATATGGACGCCCTCCGCGCTCTGGTGACCGCGACCGGCCTCGGGGCGGTGCTCATCCCGAATTTCTCCTTCGGCATCCTGCTGCTGGCGCGGTTTTGCCGGGAGGCCCTGCGCTTCTTCCCCGATGTCGAGGTCGTGGAACTGCACCACAGCGCCAAGCGGGATCGCCCCTCGGGTACGGCCCTGCAATTGCGCGCGGTGTTGGAGGAGGCTGGCGCGCACGCCCCTGTGGCTGTGCACAGCGTCCGCCTGCCTGGACTGGTCGCCCACCACGAGGTGCTGTTCGGCGGCCCGGGGGAGACATTGACCCTACGCCACGACACGCTGAGCCGCGCCTCCTTCGGGCCGGGCGTCGTCCTGGCGGCCCGCAAGGTGATGGCCCTCGATACCCTGGTCGAGGACCTGGGCGCTCTGATCGACGCCTGAGGCGCGACCGGTTCAATGCCGTGCGGTGCGCCTGCCGGCTGCCATCAGGTGCGCCGAACACGTGGCGAGCGGAACCGGTGCCTGGCAGGCGCATCCACCTCTCAGCAGCTCGGATGGTGAGGGACCCTGATGCCAGCCTTGCGTCAGGGTCCGTGGAGGGGGGGCCGGCCTGCCTCTTCTGTCGGCGCCGGTTGTTTTGCCATCGCCCGACCGCGTGGCGGTCTCCGGGTCGCTGCACGCCGATCCCAGGCCGCACCCACCCCTGACAAGCACCCGCGCCTGGCCGACTCCCATATGGTGGCGCGTCCGTGAAAGGCCACAACGGGGCGCGGGGGGCGGAAGGATGTGGATGGCTCGGCGCATCTGGTCTTTCTGGGTGGCGACCGGCGGGAGGCCGAGGCCGCCCGTGTGCTAGCCGGCCGTGGCTACGCGGTGGCCGCCCACGGGTGCCTGCTGCCCGCCGGCACAGGGCTGGAGCCGCGGGACGTGGCGGTCGCGTTGGCCGAAGCGGACGCCGTGGTCTGCCCGGCCCTGGGGACGGTGGGCGATGGTGACGCCCTCTTCCGCCCGTCCCCCATGCCGCCGTTGCCGATCGCAGCCTCCTGGCTGGATCTGAGCCACGGCGTGCCGTGGCTGATCGGGCGCACCTCCGGACCTTGGCTGGGCCGCGCGGCCGCCGCGGCCGGGGTCCCGCTACTCCAATACGGCGAGCGCGACGATTACGCCCTGCTCAACGCCATCCCCACCGCCGAGGGGGCGGTGGCCGAGGCCTGCCGGATGGCGGGGCGGACCGTCTGGGGCCAGCGCGCCCTGGTGGCCGGCTGCGGGCGCTGCGCCCAGGTGCTGCTGGTCCGCCTCCTAGCGTGGGGGGCGGAGGTGGTATGCGCGGCGCGCCGGCCCGGTGCACGCGCGCTGGCCCAAGCCCTCGGTGCCCGGGCGATCGAGATGGAGGCCATCCCGGCGGAGGCCCGCCGTTGCCAGTTCCTCTTCAACACCGTGCCGGCGCCGGTGGTAGGCCGTGCTGCTCTGGCCGCCCTCGCCCCCGGTGCCGTGGTGACGGACATCGCGTCCGCCCCGGGAGGTACCGACTTCCGCGCGGCCGAGGAGCTCGGCGTACAGGCCCGCCTGTTGCCCGGCATTCCTGGCCGGCTCTTCCCCGCGACGGCTGGCCGCATCCTCGCCGATGTCGTGGTGGCTGTGCTGGCCGAAGCCGCCGCGGCAGGCGCGTTCGTCTGATGCGCTCGATGCGCGGTGGCACGGCCGCGGTCGCAGGGGCTGCGGCAGGGGGAGGCATAGGCGATGGGTGCGCTCCACGGCATTACGTTGGGATGGGCGATCTGCGGCTCGCATCACACCCTTCGCCAGGTGCTCTCCGTGATGGCGGCCGTGCGCAACGAGGGCGCGGAGATCATCCCCGTCGTGTCGCAGACCCTGACCACGACCCCGACGCGCCATGGCACGCCGGAAGCCTGGCGCGAGTCCATCGAGCGGGCCGCCGGCAGGCCGCCCCTCACTACCATCCCCGAAGTCGAGCCGTTCGGGCCCGACCGCTCTCTGGACGCCCTCCTGATCGCTCCGTGCACGGGCAATACCTTGGCCAAGTTCGCCGCCGCGGTGACCGACAGCGCGCCGCTGATGGCGGCCAAGGCCCAGTTGCGCAACGACCGTCCCGTGGTGCTGGGGATCACGACCAACGACGCCCTGGGGCTCAACGCGCGTAACCTTGCCACCCTGCTCGTCTGCCGCAACGTCTACTTTGTGCCCTTCGGCCAGGACAGCCCGCACGCCAAGCCGCGCTCACTGGTGGCCCACTTCGAGTTGTGCGGGGAGACCGTCACGGCCGCCCTGGAGGGCCGCCAGCTTCAACCGCTGCTGCGCGGCTGGTGAAGGATCGGGTAGGGGCGCGTTGCGGGGGGCCAAGCGGCGGTGTACATTTGGGCGGATTTTGCACGGAGACGACCGCTGGTGGCGGCAGGGCGCGGCCGGCGCGGCGCGGCGCGCGGCCGAAGCACTCGGCGCACGGGAGGCGGGGCTGGCGTGGGTTGGAGCGTGGGCGTGGTCGGGGCCACCGGGGCGGTTGGGGAGACGCTGCTACGGGTGTTGGCGGAGCGGGGGTTCCCTTTGGATCGCCTGCGTCTGCTGGCAACGCCGCACAGCGCCGGGCGCCGGGTACGCTTTCGTGACACCGACCTCACCGTGGAGGCGATTGGGCCGGGGGCCTTCGCCGGCTTGGACCTCTGCTTTCTGGCGGTACCCGGTGCCCACGTCAGCCGTGAGCTGGCGCCCGAGGCCGTGCGCGCGGGGGCGGTCGTCATCGACAAGGGGAGCGCCTTCCGCCTCGACCCCGCGGTGCCGCTGGTCGTGCCGGAGGTCAACCCGGAGGTGGCCCGTACGCACACGGGCATCCTCGCCAGCCCCAACTGCACGACCATCCCGCTGGTCATGTGCCTGGCACCGCTCGCGCTACTGGCCGGCCTCCGCCGCGTGGTGGTCGCCACCTACCAGTCGGCCTCCGGCAGTGGAGGCGCCGGTATGGAGGAACTGCGCCAAGGCGCGGCGGACGTGCTCGCCGATCGCGCGGGGACGGCGGAGGTCTTTCCGCGACGCCTGGCCTTCAACGTGATCCCGCAGTGCGACCGCTTCGGCGAGGGCGGCTTTACGCAGGAAGAATGGAAGCTGACTCGTGAGAGCCGGAAGATCCTGGGCTTGCCCGAACTCCGCCTGGCGGCCACGGCCGTGCGCGTACCGGTCTTCGTATCCCACGCGGAGGCGGTGTTCATCGAGACCGCCTCCCCGCTCACCGTCGAGGAGGCGCGCCAGACCCTGCGCGCCGCACCCGGCGTCGTGGTAGAGGACGATCCCGAGCGGGGCATCTACCCGACGCCCGCCGCGGTGGCGGGCAGCGACCGGGCGCATGTGGGCCGGCTGCGCCAGGAGCCGGGCGATCCCCACACCCTGCACTTCTGGGTGGTGGGCGACAACCTGCGCAAGGGTGCGGCGACCAACGCGGTGCAAATGGCCGAATTGCTGGTGGGCGCCTAGTACCCGCGGCGTGCCCCTCATTAAAGAAGGGGCCGGCTGCGGCGCGGCAGCCGGCTGCACGAGGGGTGCCGGAGCGGTGCGTATCATCATCCAGAAGTTCGGCGGCACCTCGCTGTCAACTCCCGCCTACCGCGAACTGGTGGCGGAGCGGATCCTGGCAGCGTTGCAGCGCCGGCTGACGCCCGTGGTGGTCGTGTCGGCCATGGGGCGGGCCGGCGATCCCTACGCGACCGACACCCTGCTCGGCCTGGGGCGGGACGTCTATCCAGACCTCGGCCCACGCGAGACCGACCTCCTGATCTCTTGCGGTGAGACGATCTCCTCCGTCGTGGTGGCGGGCACACTGCGCAAGCGGGGCTTGCCGGCGGTGGTGCTCACGGGCGGCCAGGCGGGGATTATCACCGATCGCACCTTCGGCAACGCGCGCATCTTGCGCGTGGAGCCCGATCATCTGCTGCGTCACGTGGAGCGCGGCGAGGTTTGCGTCGTCGCGGGCTTTCAGGGCGTGGCGGAAACGGGCGACGTGACCACCCTGGGGCGCGGCGGTTCGGACACCACCGCCGCGGCTCTCGGCGTCGCCCTGCGGGCGGAGGTGGTGGAGATCTTCACCGATGTCAACGGCATCAAGACGGCCGACCCGCGGATCGTGCCCCAGGCGCGCACCCTCCGGGTCCTTTCCTACGAAGAGGTCTTCCAGATGGCGAACCAGGGGGCGAAGGTCGTGCACCCACGCGCCGTGGAATTGGCCATGCGGGCGAACGTGCCGGTCCGCGTGCGCAGCACCTTCGAGGACCCGGAGCAGGACCCGGGGACGCTCATCACCGGGGCCTTCGAGGTGGGCGAGCAGTGGGGCGCCGATGCACACGTGGTGACGGGAGTGACCCACCTGCCTGACGTGGCGCAGTTCAGCGTGGGGGGGGACGCCGGCGATCCGGCCGGCGCCGTGCGCACCTTCCGCCCCCTCGCCGACGCCGGCATCAGCGTTGACCTGATCAACGTGTCACCGGAACAGCGGCGCTTCATCGTCCCCGCCGCCGATATGCCTCGCGCTAGGCGCCTGCTGGAGGCCGAGGGCTTCCGTGTCGAGGTGCGGGCCGACTGCGCCAAGGTGTCCATCGTCGGTTCCGGCATGCGCGGTCTGCCCGGAGTCATGGCCGGTGCCGCCGAGGCGCTCTATCACGAGGGGGTGCCGATCCTGCAGACCGCGGACTCGCACGTCACCATCTCCTTCCTGGTGCCCACGGCGGACATGGAGCGCGCGGTGCAGGCCCTGCACCGAAAGTTCGAGTTGGAGCGGTGAATCGGCGGGAGGGGGCTGAGGGCTCATCGTTCCCCACATCTCGACCCCCGAGTGATGTGGGGGCGTCAAGCCCCTGGATGTTGCGCTCAGCAGCCTCTATAGACGCCAGATGTAGTGGCTCCAGGACGTGTGGGTAACGGCAAGGGCTGAGGGGGGGATGGTGCCCAATTCCCCTGGGACGGCGAATCCCGTCCGAAGGCGGCCGAGCCCCCCAGACCGCGGCGTAGCGATGGCTCAGGCTGTGCCGCATGCGGCCGTGGGTCGGAGACCGGTTAAGGGGTATCGCGCCCAGCATCGCCGCCCTGCGGAAAAAGGAGCGAGAGCTGCCTGGCTCTGCTAACATTCCCAGGGCCGCGTCGTTCTAGGCGAGTCGCTTGCGCCACAGGCGAATGCGGGCGCAGCACGAATTCGGCGCGTACGGCCGTCAGTGCCCCCGTGACCCCACGGGTGCTAGCGGCCGCATCGAGGCGCCGAATCTGTGCGCAGCAAGCGGTGGCAGGCGCGAGCGGACCGGCGTGCCGCTCCGAAGTCACCCCCGCTCGTGGCGCCGTCTGGGCGAAGGCCCCCCGCGGGAATGACGCCACCCTGCTAACGTTCCCTGGCTGGTAGGACCGCGGCGTAAGAGCACGAATCGCCGGGATGGCAGTCTGCGGTCCGCACGGCATGTGCCCCGCAGGGCCTCGGCAGCGGGAGGCGAGCGACTCGTGGCGGGCGCGACGCAGGCCCGGGTGATCACGGCACTGGTGACGCCGTTCGACGAGCGGGGAGAAATCGATTGCGGTCGGGCGGCCGATCTGGCGTCCATGCTCGTCGACCGCGGCTCCGACGGCATCATGGTCGCGGGCACGACGGGAGAATCGCCCACGTTGCGCCCCGAGGAGAAGCTTGCGCTCTGCGCGGCCGTCCGGCAGCGGGTGGGTGGGCGGGCAGCGGTCTGGCTCGGCACCGGCTCCTACGACACTGCGGAAAGCGTCCGGCTGACCCGCGCGGCGGCCGATGCCGGCGCCGAGGGCGTGATGGCCGTGGTGCCCTACTACAACCGGCCGCCTCAGCCGGGACTCATCGCCCACTTCACCGCCGTGGCGGCGGCCACCCCGTTGCCGCTGATGGTCTACAACATCCCTAGCCGGACGGGCTCCAACCTCCTGCCCCGCACCCTGGCAGCCATCGCGGCCGAGGCGGGCAACGTGGTTGCCGTCAAAGAAGCCAGCCGTGACCTGGAGCAGGTTGCGGAGGTCCGGCGCCTCCTCCCCGCAGGCTTCGCCATTTACAGCGGGGACGATGCGCTGACACCACCCGTCATGGCGCTCGGCGGCGCGGGCGTGGTCAGCGTGGCCTCGCACCTCGTGCCGGAGCGCATCGCCGGGCTGGTGGACGCCTGTCTCCAGGGACAGGCCGACCTGGCCCTGCGGCTCCACACCTCGCTCCTGCCGCTCTACCGCGCCCTCTTCGTAACCAGCAACCCCATCCCCGTCAAGTACGCCCTACGCCTGGCCGGCTTCCCCTGCGGCGGTTTCCGCTCGCCGCTCTGCGAACCGTCGGCCGAGGAGGCGGCGGCGATCGCTGCCGCCGTTGATGCGCTAGCCCTACGCGGCACGCTGGCCTGATGCCCGGCGCCCGACGGTGCTCCACGTGCCGGGGTTGCGCCTGTGACGCGCTGCCGGAGCGCGCGCGCAACCATGGTTTGCCGCTCCCGGCGCGGCTCCCGCCTAGGGGGCATGGGCTCTGCACGGTGACGCAGGTTGCCGCCAAGCGCCGAGACGCGCGCCCGGGTGGATGCGTCCCCTTGGGCTGCAGGCGTTTCCACAAGCGCCCGCCCGCCCACACTCGCGCCGGGGCGCCCATCCGCCATCCGTGCGGCCGCCCCCTGCCCGCCACGCCTTGTCGAGAAGGACGCGGCCCTGCCAAGCTGTACCCCCCCCCGAGGGGTACGGGCCCCTGGCATGGGATCCCGCCTTGCCCTGCCCGTGCTCGCCGCCCTTCCCGATGGCGACGGCAGCCACAGGCCCAGGGAAACGGGATGCGCGGGGCGGTCGGCTCTTGCTTGTGGACCCCAGGCGGAGCGGCTAGAATCCCGGGTGGCGACGCTGCGTGAGTCTGCCACGCAGTCGATCCGCGCAAGGAACCGCATGCGCGTGCGGGCCGGCCACGACCGGCCGGTCCGGGTGGAGCCTGCGGCGCTGCCGCGGGTGTTCTGCCGTTGCCGCGGGAAGGGATCGTGGAGGTGTGTGCCATCCGGAATGGTGAGGCGCGCCGGGATCGGGACGGTATGAGGAAGGAGGGGCCGCAGGGTTACGGGCTCAAGGAGGCCACGCGGGCTGAGGGTGTCCGAGTCACGGCCATGGGCGGCTTGGGCGAAATCGGCAAGAACATGATCGTGGTGGAGTACGGCGACGATCTGGTGGTCATCGACTGCGGTTTGGCGTTCCCGGAGGACGACCTGCCCGGGATCGACATCGTGCTTCCAGACGTGTCGTATGTTAGCGAACGCCGCGACCGGCTGCGGGCGATCCTGCTCACCCACGGGCACGAGGACCACATTGGCGGGGTCGCCTACCTCTTGCGCGAGGTTTCCGCCCCGCTGCACGGCAGCCGACTGACGCTAGGCATGGTCGAAGGCAAGCTGGCGGAACACGGGCTGGCGCTGCCGGCGGGTTCACGCCCGTTCCAGGAGGGGGAGCGGCTGCGCATCGGGCGCCTGGAGGTCGAACCCTTCCACGTCACCCACAGCATCCCGGGGTCGCTTGGCTTTGCGATCCATAGCCCGGTGGGCACCCTCGTGTTCACCGGCGATTTCAAGTTTGATCTCACGCCCGTGGACGGTGAGGTGACCGATTTCCAGACGCTGGCGCGCCTGGGGCGGGACGGTGTGCTCTGCCTCTTCTGCGACAGCACCAATGCTGAGCGCCCTGGCTTCACACCCTCGGAGCGGCAGGCGGGTGGCAACATCGCGCGCATCATCGCCGAGTCGCGGGGGCGCGTGCTCGTGACCACATTCGCCAGCAACGTCCACCGGCTACAACAGGTATGCGACGTCGCCGCCTCGCTGGGGCGCCGTGTGGCCGTCGTGGGGCGCAGCATGGAGAATACGCTGGAGATCGCCGCCCGACTCGGGTACATGCGCATCCCCGACGGGCTGCTGCTGGAGACGGAGGCCATCGGACGGACACCCCCGGAACAGCTGGTCATTCTCACCACGGGCAGCCAGGGCGAGCCCATGTCCGCGCTCTCGCGCATGGCATCCGGCGAGCACCGCGCCGTGGGCATCCAGCAGGGCGACACCGTGATCCTGGCGGCGACGCCGGTGCCTGGCAATGAAAAGATGGTCCACCGCACCGTGGACAACCTGCACCGGGCCGGCGCGCATGTGATCTACCAGCGCGAAAGCGGGGTCCACGTCTCGGGCCACGGCAGCAGGGAAGAGCTGAAGCTCATGATGACGCTGCTTCGGCCGAACTGGTTCATCCCCGTGCACGGGGAGTACCGGCACCTGGTGCTGAATGCGGAGATGGCGGTGGAGACCGGCATTGCCGATGACCACGTCCTGGTCGGCGAGAACGGTGCCGTGTTCGAACTCACGGACAGGGAGTGCCGGATCGCCGGTCGGGTGCCCGCCGGGCGCGTGCTGGTGGACGGGGCGGGCGTGGGTGACGTGGGCAACGTGGTGATGCGGGACCGCCGTCAACTGGCGCAGGATGGCGTCCTGGTCGTGGCCTTGGCCGTGGATCGCCATACGGGGCGCGTCGTCGGGGGCCCGGACATCAGTTCGCGCGGTTTCGTCTACGTGCGGGAGTCCGAGCCGCTCATGGATCTGGCGCGTGCCCGGGTGCAGGAGGCCGTTAACGGCCGTGCGCGGAACGGCTCCACCGATTGGGCGGCCATCCGCGGGGCCGTGCGCGAAACCCTGGGGCAACTGCTCTACGAGCGGACGCGCCGCCGACCCATCGTCCTCCCGCTCATCGTGGAGGTGGGCTGAAGCCCAGCAGGCCGCGTCCTATATCCGGTAGAATCGCCCTGCCGCCCCCCGTCGCGCCCTGACAGCGCGGAGGGGGGCGGCAGGGTGCTCACGTACCCTCTGCACCGTCGGTGGGCGCGGCGCCGCCGCGAGACGTGCTGCGGCGCTTGCCCCTGCGCTGCCTGTGCAGCGCCCGGCGCCGCAACGTCTCCTCGAGAATGCCGGGCGGTCCACCCACGCGCCGTAGGCCGGCCCCGGGCTCTCGGTAGGGATTCCCGTGTCCCGGCACGAGCAGTGTGACGGGCAGGTCGGCCAGATGGGAGACGGAGACGCGGGCCCGCACCTCGCTGGCCGAGTTCCAGAAACTCGGCGCCAGGATGTCGGAGCCGGACACGCGGAGGGCGTCGCCGGCGATCAGCACACCGTCCTCCTCGCGGTAGAAGGCGACGTGGCCGAGTGTATGGCCGGGCGTCTCCACAACCTGGAATCCCGCGACCTCGTCCCCCGGCTCCAGGACGCCATCCACGAGACAACGCTCCGCTGGGCGGCGGGTTATGCGCAGGCCCCACCGCCACAGCGCGCGCAGGTTGCCCTCGGGCACCTGGCCCGCGAGGACGGCGGCCTCGGCTTCAGAGGCGAGAAGCCGCGCGGCGGTTTCCCGCCGCAGCCAGGCGGCCGAGCCGGAGTGTGCGGGGTCCGCGTGGGTCAGGGCGATGACCCGTAGGGCCCGTGGGGAAACACCCACCTGCTCCATGTAGGCAAGGATCCGCCCGCCCTCCCCGGGCAGCCCTGTGTCGATCAGGGCAGGCTCGGGGCCGGTGATCAGGCAGGCATTGCTCATCTCCAGGTCCGGAATGATGTGCAGGTCCTTGGCAATCTCCATGCGCCCGCCCCCCGCCTTGTAGGGGAAAGAGGGTTCGCCGCCGGGCTGCTGTGGGCCTGCAGGCCGCCGGGGGACTGCAGGGTGAGGACATCCTTTGCGGGGGGCTTTGGTTCTGAACGGCGACGTAGGGCGCCGCCCTCCGCCTTGGGCCGCAGGCGCTTCTGCGCGTCCGTGCCCGCCGTGGCGCCCCGCACCCTCGGCCCGGCCCGCCCGTCCGCACCCCGATCTACCGGCTACCCGCCAAGCCTTGTCGCTGAGGACGTTTGCCGAGAACGGCGCGGTCCTGCGGGGGGTTGCGGGGTCGCGTCATGACGGGGGGCCTTCGGCCGGATCGCCCGACGGGCGGCGGGGCACGGGGCCCGTCGGCTGTAGACGCGCGCGCTTGCGGCGCAGGGCCCGGAGCCATTGTGCCCGGTGCTTCCACCGTGCGCGGCAGCCCGACCCGGCGGCCTTCTTTGGGCCCCGGGCCACGGCTCCCTTTGCGCGCTTCGTGCTACCCTTGCAGGTGGTCCTCCGCCCACCACCGCGCGCCCGGCTGAAGGGCCGGGTCGAGGTAGTCCCGCGGCTCGGGCGATACCAGGCGTGCGACGCGGTAGCCGTCTGGCCCGGGAGAGAGCTGGACGAGGCCACCCCCGGAGAGCCGTATCCACCGGTACACTGCTGCCTGGGCGACGGCCGGCGGCTCGCTCCATACGTCCTCTGGCGGCACGATGCTGAACAGCACGCCCATCCCTCCCCACCATGTTGGTCGACCGAACCGCGCAGCGCGCCTGCTGCATCGGGTCAGCGCCGGGCGACGGCCGGGACCGTGATCAGGCCGCCTCGTCCGCCTTATCCGGGGTTCGCGTGCTCTGGCGGGTCACCAGGGCCGGTAGGGGAACGGGTAACCCTGCCTGCCGTACTGGGCCTGGGCCCCGTTAGGGGGCCGACGCCTCGGCTCCTGCCGTCCACGGGAGGCGAGGGGACCTCCGGCTCTGGGCACCGGCGCCACGGGGCCCGCGCTGGGGCCCTCCGACCTGTATCGCCCGCAGACGGCCTGCCCGCCGCGCCAGCGCCTCTTGACTCCTCTCTCCGCAGGGGCCTCGGACGGAGGACTGCGATCGCCTTACCCCGTACACGGCGTCACCCCACCCCGGGCGCCGCGTCTCTCTGGTCACGCCGCCCCGCGTAGACACGGGCAGAAGGGCCTCCGCGCCTGTGCCGGCCTCAGCGCTGCTTCGCCCTGAGCGCGCCGATCGCCTCGGCCAGCCCGCCCACCTCGTGGATCAGGCCCTCGCGCACGGCGTCGGGTCCCACCAGGATCGTGCCGACGTCACGCGCCAGTTCCCCGGTACGAAACATCAGTTCGCGGTAGCGCTCCTGGCTGATACGGGAGTTCGCCACGACGAAGTTCACCACCCGGTCCTGCATTTTGTCTAGGTACTCGTAGGTCTGGGGCACGCCGATGACCATACCGGATAGGCGGATAGGGTGGATGGTCATCGTGGCCGTCGACACGATGAACGAACGATCCGTCGCCACGGCGATGGGCACTCCGATGGAGTGGCCGCCCCCCAACACCACGCTGACGGATGGTTTGCTCATGCTGCGGATGAGCTCCGCGATAGCGAGCCCCGCCTCGACATCGCCGCCGACCGTGTTCAGCAGCACCAGCAGCCCGAGGACATCGGGGTCCTGCTCCACGGCGGCGAGCTGGGGCAGGACATGTTCGTACTTAGTGGTCTTGTTCTGGGACGGCAGGGTGACATGGCCCTCGATTTGCCCGATGACGGTCAGCACCTGGATCGGGCTCACGCGGCGCGCGGCTGACCCGTTGTCCGGTTCCGTGGCCGGCCCTCTGTCCCGTTCGCCGGGAGGCTCCGCTCCGTGCGAGCGCGGCTCCGGGGACTCGGGCCCCGGCGGCGTGGGCGCTTCGGGGAGTTCGTCCGGCGGCAGGTGGACGCCGGAGCGGCCCGACACGCCTGGCGGGGAGGTCGACGGTCCGGCGGGCGGGGCTTTGGGTACGCGCATGCCCGCCAGTATGCCCCGGGGGAATGGGCGGCCCCGCGCGCCTGCGCCCCAGGCGTGGGTTACCTTTCGGGTGGATGGGGGGCGGCGGGCGGACCGGCAGCTCTCGCCAGGGCGTGCTCCTCCTGCCAGACGCGCCGCCCCGCGGCATAGAGCGGTGGGGCGCGACCGAGGTCGGGGCGTCGCGAGAGGGGAGGCGAGCGGGCTGCAGGCCAACGCCTGTTCGCCCGTGGTACAATGGGGTGGATATCCTGGCGCATGGCGGGGCGGGCACCAGCGCACTGGTGGCGGACCCTGCTACTCGGTGCCGTGCAGGGCCTGACGGAGTTCCTCCCGGTCAGTTCGTCCGGCCACTTGGTTCTGGCGGAACGGCTCCTGGGCCTGGCACCCTCGGGGCTGTCCTTTGAGGTGGGCCTGCACGCTGGGACGCTGGTCGCCGTGGTCGCCGCCTATCGGGCGGATCTGGCCGCCATGCTGCGGCCGTGCCGCGTCGAGGGCGGGGAGGGTGCGGTGGCGGAGCCGTCGTATCGGGAGGTCGGGCGCGGACTGCCCGTGCGCCTGCTCGTGGCCAGCCTGCCAGCTGCCGTGGCTGGTCTCGCCTGGGGCGGCGTAGTGGAGCGACTCTTCGCGTCGCTGCCCGCGGTGGCCGTCGCTTGGTGCGGTGCCGGCGCGCTGCTGGTGCTGGCGGGCCGCCTGCCGGCGGGCCGGCGGCGCGCCGAGGAGCTCCGCCTAAGGGACCTGCTCTGGATCGGGGCCCTGCAGGCCCTGGCCCTCGCCCCCGGGTTCTCGCGCTCGGGCGCCACCATCGCTGGCGGGCTCTGGCGCGGGCTCAGCGGCGAACAGGCGGCCCGCTTCGCCTTCCTGCTGTCACTGCCGGCCGTTGGTGGGGCGCTGTTGCTGCAACTGCCGGCGTGGTGGCAGGACGGTGGAACGGCCTTGAGCGCGGTGCCTGCGGCTGTGGTGGCGGCTGCGACCGGCTTTCTGGCCATTCGCTGGTGCGCCGCCCGGACGGCGGCGCTCGGGACCTCGGGCTTCGGCTATTACTGTCTCGCGCTCGGGGGGCTTTGCCTGGCGCGGGCCGTGCTGACGGGGGAGTGGGTGTGAGCAGGTCCCCACGACGCCAGGCCGCATCCCGCGGCAGCCGGCGTGCGGTGCGCTCAGCGGCCTGGTGGTCGGACCTGCCGCAGACCTTGCGGCGCGACCTCGCCGCCGTGGCGCTCGCTGGTCTCGGGGCGCTGGGCTTCGCCGCGCTATACGTACGGCCGGCCCGTGGCGTCGACGCCGCGGGGGCCGCGATGTTGCGGGCCGTGGCCGGCCGCCTGGCCCCGCTGGGGCCGCTAGCGCTCGTCGCGTCGGCTGCCTGGCTTGTCTTTGAGCCGCGCCGGCCCACGGGTGTGCGCGCCGCCGGCGCCGCGCTGGTCGTGCTCGCCGCATGCGGGCTCGCCCACGTGCGCGTCCCGGAGGACCTGGCATTCGCCATCGCCTGGCGCGGACAGGGGGGCGGTTTGCTCGGCGCCAGCGTCGATTGGACGCTGGCCAAGGCGTTGGGCCCGATCGGCCGGGACATCGGCCTCGTCGCACTCGCCCTCGCGGGGCTGTTGCTGGCCGGGCAGTTCTCCTTGCGCCATGCCCTGATCTGGCCGTTCCGGCACGGGGCCCGCGCGGGGCGCGCGCTGCACGCATTCGTCGCCGCGCCTACCCGGGAAGAGACGGGGTGGGCGCGCTTGCCGGGTCCGGCCGACGACCAGGGGGTGGGCGGCGGAGAGCTCGCGCTCCTGCCGCCCGGCCGGGTGGCGACACCCACCCCCGGCCGCCGCCGCCAGCGGGTGCCGGCGGAGGACACCACCGCTGCGGAACCCCTGCCGGCGTCGGTCGACCACCTGCCGGCACCGGCAGCCCCCGTTCCCGCGCTGCCTGGAGCGGCGGTTCCCGCGCCGGGGCTTGACGGCACAGGCGACGGCGGGGCGACGGCGGAGTCCGAAATCGACACCGGCACCCCGCCCCAAAGCGCCCTGATCCCGCGGCTGGTCGTGCTGCCGGGCGCCGCCTACCAAGCGCCGCCACTGGAGTTGCTGCGCAAGCTGCCCAAGGGCCGGCCCGCGCGTTCGCGCGACGCGGCGCACAGGGCCCTTCAGGTAGAGGAAGCCCTGCGCAGCTTCGGCGTGGCCGCGCGCGTGGCGGAGGTGGTGCAGGGGCCGTCCGTCACCCGCTTCGAAGTGCAGCCGGGCGCCGGGGTCAAGGTCGCGCGCATCTCCGCCCTGGCCGACGACCTCGCGCTCGCCCTCGCCGCCACGGACGTGCGCATCGTCGCTCCCATCCCGGGCAAGGCGGCGGTGGGCATCGAGGTGCCGAACAACGACGTGACGCCCGTGTACCTGCGCGACGTGTTGGAGACGGCTGAGTTCCGGTCCGCCGCCTCGCCGTTGACGGTGGGGTTAGGGCAAGACATCGCTGGGCGGCCGGTGGTCGACTCGCTCCAACGACTGTTCCACCTGCTAGTGGCGGGAGCCACCGGCTCCGGCAAGAGCATCACCCTCAACGCCATGCTGGTCAGCATCCTCTACAAGGCGCGCCCCGAGGAAGTCAAGCTGGTACTGATCGACCCGAAGATGGTCGAATTAATCCCCTATAACGGCATTCCGCACCTCCTGGCGCCCGTGGTGACCGATCCGCGCAAGGCGGCTGCCACGCTGCGCACGGTAGTGAAGGAGATGGAGAAGCGATACGGCCTTTTCACCGAGGCCGGGGCACGCGATCTGCCGCGGTACAACGCCATCGCTACGGAGAAGGGCGTTCCCACACTGCCCTACGTCGTGGTGGTGATCGACGAACTGGCCGACCTGATGCTGGTAGCGCGCAGTGAGGTGGAGGATGCGATCCAGCGCCTCACCCAGATGGCCCGCGCGGCGGGGATCCACCTGATCGTGGCGACGCAGCGGCCGTCGGTCGACGTCATCACGGGTGTGATCAAGGCCAACATCCCCTCGCGCATCGCGCTGACGGTCTCCTCGCAGGTGGATTCGCGCACGATCCTGGACGCCGCGGGGGCGGAGCGGCTGGTCGGCCGGGGGGACATGCTGTTCCGGCCCGTGGGCGCGCAGAAGGTCGTGCGGGCCCAGGGGGCCTTCATCGCCGACACCGAGGTGGAGGCGGTCCTGGACTTCCTGCGGTCGGCGGGCAAGCCGGAGTATGACACGGCCATCATGGAGGCCGAGGAAGACCCGGATCGGCGCGCCGACGAGGGAGAGGACGACGAACTGTTCTTGGAGGCGTTGCAGGTCGTCGTGGAGAGCCGCCAGGCCTCGGTCAGCAACCTGCAGAGACGGCTGCGGGTTGGCTTCACGCGGGCGGGGCGTCTGGTGGACATGATGGAGCAGCGCGGGTTCGTCGGACCGCACCAGGGGAGCAAGTCCCGCGAGGTGCTGCTGACCATCGAGCAATTCCAGCGCATGTTCGGAGAGCTACACCCATCCTGAGACGACCCGGCTGCGTCTCCATGGGGGGCATGACGATGTGCGTCGCCCTCCCAGCCGCGGCCACCGCGCGTCTCGACCGCAGGAGTCCCTGTCCCACTACGGATCGTGCTGTGCCCGGGACGGGCCTGTCGGCCCGGAGGGTGCCCTCCCCTGGCTGTCCGCTGTGCCCCCCGGCTAGCCGTCGCCGGCGTACCGTAGCGCCCGCCGCAGGGTGGCGCCGACGGCGGCCATCTGCCCTCCGTATCCTGCCCGGCAGATGTCGCCTTGGTTCCCAAGCGCCCACACGGCCATCGGACCCCGTTCCGTGACTGGTGCTCGCCCGAGCGGGTGCCGAGGCCGTACCGTACGCGCGCGACCATGTACGCGCAGAGCGCCGGCGGCCAGGGCTGGCCGCCATGGAGCCTGAGCCTTGTGCGGGCTGGCGCGCCGCCACAGGCGCGATGGGCGTCCGCCTGTGGGGTGCGCGGCGCCTCGCGCGCGGATGCCCACACCCCTACGCCCCGCCCCAACCGCCCACGCGGCACGAGGCGTACGGGGAGCCCCGCTCCGGGCATGCTATGGCAGCGCCGAGGCATGTCCCGCATGCGGGGGGTTGCCGTCGTGAGTCTCTTTGCACACAGGCGCGCCGGGACCCACGTGTTGCTGGCCGTCCTGACGTCCGTCGCCCTAGGTGTCTCCGGATGCGGCAGCGCCCTGCCGATGCCCGGATCAGGCGCGAATTCTGGCGGACCCGTCCTTCGGGTGCTGGCCTTTTACGATCCCAGCGCTGAGAAGCCGACGGGCACCGTGCAATCCCTGCTCGTGGCCAACCGCCCAGCTATCGCCGAGCTGGCTCCGCTCTGGTACCAGGTGATGCCGGACGGTTCGCTTCGCGACCAGAGTAGCAACCACCTCAAGGCCTGGGCCCGCTCTGAGCACATCGCCCTCATGCCGCTGGTGGTCAACCACGGCGGGACCAGCCGGTTCTTGCTCAGTGCCGCCGCAAGGACCCGGGCGGTCAACGCGTTGGCGGCCATGGTTAAGCGCGAGAATTACGACGGATTAAACATCGACTTCGAACAGTTGAAGAGCCAGGCCCGTGGGCCACTCGTAGAGTTCATGCGCCAACTCCACACGCGGCTGCGTGCCATGAACAAACTGCTCACCATCGACATCATCCCCTCCGGCAGCCGCCGTGCAGCCCAGAGTGGCGCGTATAACTACGCGGGCTTGGCCCGGAATGCGGATGAGGTCGTACTGATGACCTACGACGCCCACGACAACGGCTCGGCCCCGGGCCCCATTGCGCCGCTCTCTTGGGTCAAGCGCCGGATCAACGTGGCCCTGGCGGCGGGCATTCCCCGCAACCGGCTGGTACTCGGCATCGCCGACTATGGTTATGACTGGCCGGTCAGCCCGCGCGGGCGGGGGGTGGAGATCGGCCTCAACCAGGTCGACGCGCTACTCAAGGCTAAGAAGATCACCCCCAAGCGCAACGCGAGCGGCGAGCCGTACTTCACCTACACCCGCGGAGGCGTCACACACGTTGTCTGGTATGAGGACAGCCGCTCGGTCCTGCCCAAGATCGAACTGGCGCGGCGCGACGGGCTCGCGGGGCTCGGCCTGTGGATGGCGGGCTTCGAGACAGCGCACTACTGGCACGCCGTCCGGGCCGCTGCCGGCACCGCCACCACGGCGGCCGGCTTTACGCCCCTGATCCCGCACGCGGTCGCCAAGGTATCCCCCGGGAGCTCCACCCGCGTGGCGGGCCCTTCTCGCCACACCGGTACGGGCGCGGTGAAGGCTGCACGGTCCTCGGCCGCGACGGGTAGTGGAACCGGCGCCGCGGCGTCCGGGACCCAGACATCCTCGGCCAGAAGCGGTACCGGAGGTGTGTCCTCGTCCGGAAAGGGCGTCGCGTCGCCCGCCACCTCCGCCGGCCGCTCCGCCTCGCCGGCGGGCGGGAGTCGCTCGGCCGATGCCCGTCCGAACCCGCCGGCGGTGGCGTGAGGAAGTGGGGGGCGCACGGTGTGGGGGCGCGAGGCCCGGTGCACACGCCGAGCCGAGGGCGCCAGGCGCAGGGGGCACAGACCATTTTGGGGCGGCCCTTACCGCGCCGGGGTGCCTTCCATGGGAGGGACCAGGATGGCAACAACGACTCCGGCGGATGGGGGGAACGGGGATTCTGGCGAGGGCGCCCTCATCGATCAACTCCTGCAGGCCTTGCGCGGAGGGGCCGGCGCCGCCACGGCTGGGGGTGGCAGCGGCGGTGGATCCTCCGTCGCCACCGCCGACGTGGGATCTGGTCCGCAGCAGCAGGCCTCGCTCCTGCAGGCCCTCGTCCCATCCCTAGGGCAGGGGGGCGGCACGCCGTCCACAGGGGGTGGCGGGCAGTCGGGAGGGGCGGGGCAGCAGGCACCAAAGGGCGGGGTCCCGCTGCACGACCTGTTACGCATGGTCGTACAGCACCTGGGCGCGCCACAGCAGCCGTCCGGGGGCGGGAGCGAGCCGGCCGAGCGGCCAGCTCCAGAGACCGCAGAAGGCAAGCGGGCGGCGGCGGCCGCGCAGATCCCCTTGAAGGACGTCCTGCAGCTGGCCCTGGCCGCCGGAGGGGGAGGGGACGCCTCCCCCCCCGGCGCGGTGGCGGCGGCGCCCCAGGCCAGCGTCGAGATGCAGCTCTCGCAAGAGCTTGCCGGCAA
Organism: Bacillota bacterium; assembly: GCA_021797775.1. Classification (GTDB taxonomy): domain Bacteria; phylum Bacillota; class Sulfobacillia; order RBS10-35; family JAJYVN01; genus JAJZZC01. The sequence goes on along the minus strand of JAJZZC010000046.1, from coordinate 3,068 downwards.
CCTCAAGAAACTGAAGGCCATCCTGGCCGATACCCAGGACTTGGCCCAGCGGATCGAAACGGCGCTTGGCCAACAGCCGGCCGAGGCGGGGACTACCGGCCGTGGAAACGGGTCTGGACACGGCCAGCCGCGTCCACCACGCCAGGGCACACGCACCTGACCGCCGTGGGGATGTCGGTGCGCCCCCCGCCGGGCACGATCCGCGCACGTGGCGCCGGGTGGGCGCGCGGCGGCCGCTGCCCGCGCCCGGCGCGGCGCCTCAGGCTCGCGTCGCGTCGCGAAAGGCCTCCGCCAGCCGCCGGGTTACCGGACCCGGATGGCCGGCGCCAACGGCACGGCCGTCCACGGAGACGATCGGCAGCACCTCGGAATTGGTGCCCGACACGAAGACCTCGTCGGCCGCGTACAGATCCGCCAGGGGCACGGCCTGCTGCCGCACGGAAATGCCCAGCCGCTCGGCCAATTCCAACACGACCTGACGCGTGATTCCGGGCAGGATATGCGGTCCATCGGGGTGCGTACGAAGGGTGCCGTTGGTGACGCTGAAGGCGTTGGTGGCGGAACCCTCAGTGAGCACGCCGTCCCGGACGAAGAGGGCCTCCTGGGCGCCGGCATCCAGGGCCGCCTGCTTGGCCAGGCTATTGAGCAGCAGCCCCACCGACTTGACGTGGCACATGTGCCAGCGGCGGTCGGGGATGGTCACGGCGGCGGCGCCGTGTGCGACATGCATCGGATCCGGCGCGGGCACCGGCCGGGCGACCGCGAAGCACGTAGGGGTGGCCCGAACTGGAAGGGCGTGTGCGCGCGGCCCTGGGTGTCCGCGCGTCACCTGGACGTATACACTGGCATCCCGCAGCCCGCTGCGCTCAAACACCCCGGCCATGGCGGCGCGCAGCTCGTCCAGCGAAGGCAGCGGCAGACGGATCTCGGCCGCGCTCGTCACCAGCCGCTCCAGGTGCCCTTCGATGTGGAAGAAGCGGCCACCATACGCCCGCACGACCTCGTAGATGCCGTCGGCAAAGAGCATACCCCGGTCCTCCACGGATACGACGGCCTGCTCGTACGGAACGTATGCGCCGTTGAAGTACACGGTCTCCGACACCCGGACGCCCTCCTCTGCCAGATCGCCAACCTCGACCCTAACCCGGGCCCTGCTAGGCAAACGCACACCGCGCGGACGCGGGTCTCCCGCCGCGCAGCCGCCCTGTGCCCCGCCACAATGCCTCCGATTATGATGTGGACCCGTGACCGTGGCAACGACTTGGCGCCGGGGCCGTGCCTGCGCCCAGCGCGCTCTGCCCAGCGCGGCTGCCCTGCATGTCCAATCCCCGCGCGTCCGGGCATGCCAGGCTGGGCACGGGCCAGGCCATTCCGCCGACCGCCCCCCAGCTCCCGTTCTTGCTGGGGGGGGCGGCGACCCGGCTCTGCGCCGCCGCCCCTGCCAATTGCTGACCGCACGCAGAGAGGGCATGCGGGGCGACGCCACGGCGTATGTCCTTCTGAAAAGCGCCGATGCCGGCGGCGCCCGTGGTCCGAAGGGGGCTCCCTGCCCTTGCTCAACGTCATCTGGGTCGGACTGGTGATCGGCGGGGTGGTGGTCGCGGCCCTGAGCGGGCATGTCGAGGTCACGACATCCGCCGCCTTCGAATCCGCCAAGCTTGGTGTGGAGACCGTCATCGCCTTGACGGGGATCATGATCTTTTGGCTGGGCATCGCGCGCGTCGCCGAGCAGTCGGGCCTGATGGATGCCCTGGCCGGCCTCCTCCGGCCGGCCTTTCGCCTGCTCTTTCCGAGCCTACCCCCGGACAGCCCGGCGCTGCGCGCCATCTCGCTCAATGTCTCCGCCAACCTGCTCGGTCTGGGGCAGGCCGCGACGCCCTTCGGCCTCAAGGCCATGCAGGAGATGCAGCGCGCCAGCGATCAGGCGGACCCGCAGGTCGCGTCGGACGCCATGATCACCTTCCTGGTGCTGAACACGGCTGGCGTTACGCTGGTCCCCGCCACCGTGGTCGCGTACCGCGTCGCCGCCGGCTCGGCCAACCCGACGGAGATCGTCGGTACCACGCTGGCCGCGAGCATCTGTTCCACGGCGTTCGCGCTGGCGCTGGACGCCCTCGTGCGCGCGCGCAAGCGCGCCAGGCCCTGAAGGCGCGGCGCGCACGTCCCTGAACCGAGGCGGCGACGAGAGATCGCGGCGCAGCGTCCCGCGCGGGACCGGCGGGCGCCGGGGGGTGCGCGTCGTTGTTCGTGGAGGTGGTCGACGGCGTCTCGCGTTGGGCTATTCCCCTGATCTTCGCCTCGGTCCTCGGCTATGCCCTCTATCGCCGCGTTGACGTGTACAATGTCTTCCTGGAGGGCGCGCGGGAAGGCATCGATCTTGCGGTCAAGATCCTGCCGTATGTGGTGTCCATCTTCGCCGCCCTGGGTGTGTTCCGCGCATCGGGGGCGATGGACCTCCTGGCGCGCGCCCTTGGCCCGCTCCTGCACGCTCTGGGCGTGCCCGCAGAGGTCCTGCCCCTGATGCTCATCCGCCCGCTGTCCGGGGGCGGGGCCCTGGCGATCACCGCGGAACTGCTCCGGCGCCACGGCCCGGACTCCTACGTGGGCCGGTTGGCCTCCACCATGCAGGGATCGACGGACACGACGTTCTACATCCTGTCCGTCTACTTTGGTGCCGTCGGCGTGCGCAAGATCCGTCACGCGCTCTGGGTCGGGCTCGCCGCCGACCTGATGGGCTTCGTCCTGGCCATCCTGTTCGTGCGGCTCGCGTTCAGCGGTGGCCGTTGACGGGGGGGGCGCCGGCCCGGCGCTCATGGGCGCGGCAAGAGCCCAGGGCTCTTGCAAAGTCGGGGTCTCCTAGCCCATCCGTGGGTGGCTCTTGCGGGCGCGGAACGGGCGGTGACGAGGAAGCGGGGTTTCATCTGGCGAGCGCCATTCCGGGCCGCGAACCCCAAATAATCCTGAATCTCGCAGTGTCAGGCGGACGCCGCTGGCGCAGAAGGACCCCGCGACGGCAGCGGGTGAGGTCGTGGCGAGGGGCAGGCCCCTGGGCACCAAGGCGACCGGCC
>JAJZZC010000045.1 GCA_021797775.1 Bacillota bacterium | reverse complement strand
CTCCGATATTCGCAACCGTAGCAGGGACGGCGGGGCGCGTCAAGGGCTGGAACTACGGGTAACAGGTCCCCGGCAAAAGCGCGCATCCGCCGCAATGACGCCACTCTGGGCGCGGTCGCCCGGCGTCAGGAGGTGGCCGGTGTACTCAACAAGGGCACCGGGCGAATCGTCCGCCGAGGACCGGGGGAGCGCAATCTCCAAGTCCGCACCGCTGTGTCGCCCCTGGCCGAGCGCGACCCCCAGGGTGAACGGACCCGCTGGCGCCGCGTGCGCGAGATCACCGGGTACGCCTGCGCGCGGACCCTGGCGGAGTATTGTACCGACGGCGACCGGATCCACCTCGACCTTCCCCTCCGGCAGCCGGAACTGACGCCGCGCATCCGGCGGCCCGGTATCCGCGCCGCGTGGAGGCCCGCCGGCGATTCAGCAGCGGTGCCTGCCTCCCGGATGCCGGGGGCGCGCTGGTCGCGTTCCATCCCGCGGCGAGGGCGTACACCGTCAAACTGACGGTGTGACCGCCCTCGCCCACGGGCGGCCGCGCGGCACCTGGGGTGGCCGTCCCAGCCGGCGGCGCCGGCGCCGGTGTGGCGGCGGGGTTGGTCGCAGGCACGGGACCTGGTGCATTCGCGTCCCCTGTGACCATGGCTGCGGCAACCGCTCTCCGGGTGCCCGTGTCAACGCGCACACCCCGTGCGACGGTTGCGGCGGCGGTGTCGGGGGCCCGGCCGCGTTCCGCGCAAATGAGCGCGGTGCGGAACACGGATCGGTGGCCGCGCGAAAGCGAACCCTGGTACGTCGCTGCAAAAGTCGGTTTCCGCACCGGCCGAGAACAGTGGACCCTTGGGGGACAAGGGATCTCGGAGCGGTGGCCTCGCAAGAGCGGACTTTTGCAGCGGCCACCTCGGCTGCGGCCACCTACCGCTCGAAGGCCGACGGCCCGGACAGCATATAGCGGCGGACGGCAACGAGGGCATCCTGGCTGGCCCGCCAACGGATCACGGCCCGGTCCCCGCCGAGACCGAGTCGCCGGCACCACGTGCCGTCCCCGCTGGCCAGGGCGACGAAGACGGTGCCCACCGGTTTCTCCGGGCTGCCGCCCTCGGGGCCGGCGATGCCGGTGATACCGACGCCGAGCGCGGCCCCGGCGCGACGACGGACGCCCTGCGCCATCGCCCGCGCCGCCTGTTCACTGACCGCCCCGTATTCCGCCAGAAGATCCGCCGGCACCCCCAGCACCGCCTCCTTGGCGGCGTTGGCGTATGTCACCGCCCCCAGCAGGAAGGCGGCCGATGCCCCCGGGGCCTCGGTGAGCCGCTGGCAGAGGAGGCCGCCGGTACAGGACTCTGCCACGGCCAGGGTGAGGCCGCGTTCCGCCAACTCGCGGACAACCGCCCCGCCCAGGGCGTCTTCATCCGCCCCGTAGATCCACGGTCCCAGGCGACCGCGGACGGAAGCCTCCACCGGTCCGAGCAGGGCGGAGGCCTCCGCGGGTGAGCCGGCCCGCACCGTCAGGCGCACCTCGACCTCTCCGGGCTTGGCGTAAGTGGCGATCGTCGGATTCTCCCCCGCATCAATCAGATCGCGCAACTCATGCTCGACCTGCGACTCCCCCATGCCGGCGATGCGCAGGGACCTGGACTGCAGCACGGTGCGCGCCCCGTCCGGCCCGGCGGCCCAACGCTCCAGGTAGGCGGCGAAAAACCCGGAGACCATGGGGCGGAATTCGTTGGGGGGGCCGGGCAGGCAGATCACCACCCGCGGGACGGCCCCGGCGGCGTCGGCAGCGGGGTAGGCCGCCTCCAACAACACGCCGGGCGCGGTGCCGTGCGCGTTTTCGATGGCGACGGCGCCCTCGGGCATCTCCGCCTGGCGGCGGTTGTTGGGCGTCGGGCGGCCGCGTCCGCGGAAGCGCGAGACGATGCGTTCCCAGGACGGTTCGTCGACAACGATGGCGCGACCGAAAACCTCGGCGACGGCCTCCTTGGTGAGGTCGTCCTGGGTGGGGCCGAGCCCGCCGATGGTCACCACCATGTCGGCGCGGCCCAGGGCCAGCCGCAGGGCGTCGACCAGCCGCCCGCGGTTGTCGCCGACGGTCGTCTGGTGGTAGTGCAGGGCCCCGTGTTCCGCCAGGACCTGGGCCAGATACTGGCCGTTGGTGTTGGCGATCTGCCCGAGAAGGAGTTCCGTACCGACGGCGATGGCCTCGACGCTGCGGGCCAAGTCAACATTCCTCCAGCGGCCCGACAGGAGCCCGGTGGGCGCCCCGGACCTTGGCGTGACGGGCGGGACTCCCAAAGAGCGGGCCCGGACGGGGCCAGGCGCATAGGGCGCCGCGGCGCGCGGGCACACAGCTGCCGCTATTCGGTACTGCGCGCGTCCCTTCCCACCTGCCGCATCCGGTGCGACCCCGGCATAGCGTCACTGCGGCGGGGGCCTGGCGGCGCCGCAAAAGTCGGTTTCCGCTCCGGCCGCGAATCGTGGACCCTTGGGGGACATAGGGAAACCGGAGCGCTGCCCTCGCCAAAAGCGGAGTTGCGCAGGGGCCACCTGGCGGCGGAACGCGGGCCGAGCATGGTGTCGGCGGCGCGGCCGCCGGGGGCAGCCCAGACCCAGCGCCGCTTGGAGGGCTGCGCGCGGCGCGCCGCGCGGCCCGCGCCCACTCCCGCAGGGCCCCATGCTCGCTCCGGGACGCGCGTCGGACTTTCGACCTCTGCCCGCAATCCACTGTGGCCCAAGCTGTTCACCGAAGAGGACGCGCTACGGATGCGCCCCGGACATCGATGGCTTCACACTTTGTTCACTTGTGGTCCTGATCGACCTCCATTACGTTGTTTATGAAGTAGGGTGACGGTGAACGTGCGCTTTTGCTGGCCGGCAATCCTGCCCGCGCTGCCGGCAGCCGATGGAATCCGCAGTGTCCGTTGGCGATCGGCTGGCCGCAGGGCGGAGCCGCGTGCTCGGCTCCGCCTCCCACAACTTCAACCCGCAGCCCATACTGACGACCCCGCAGGACGCGGAACGCCCGGCGCGCCCACCGGAACGGAGGTGGCGGGCGCGCCGGGCGGCGCCATCGCGGGCTGTGGGGCAGCAGGAGCGGCCCTCCTCCCCCATAAAAGAAGCCTGGGCGACCGCGGCGGGACCCCTGGGGCGAGCATCCTCGCCGGTGGGCCCGGCTTGCCGTCGGCCGGAGGACCCGCCGGCACCCCGCATGGCCGCTGCGGAGGGGCGTGCGGCCGCTCCTCTGAAATGCGCATGGGCCCGGACTGCGCGGGGGTTCCTCCTGGCGGCGTCCGGCGGCCGGAACGTCCGCCGTCGCCGCCGCATGGTCCGCATACCGGGCGCGCGGACGGTTTTCGGTCGAGACGGTCGCCGATCGGGTACCGGCGTCCTCAGAGGCGCCGGGCCCAGTTGCCGCGATGGCGGCGTCCGGAATCGGGCCTGAACGGAACGGGAGGCATCGGGAGTGCGTTACTGGTGGATCGCGGCCCTCATCGTGATCGTCGCCGGCGGCGGGGTGCTCTGGGCCCACGAGCGGACGGTGCGGGCAGCCGCGCCGGCCGCCGCCATCCAGACCGCGCCGGTGAAGCGGGGCAACATCGTGGCCACGATGACCGCCACCGGCACGGTGCAGGCCTGGAACGAAACGGTTGTGCGCGTGGGCGTGGGCGTCAACGGCACGCTGCAGCCCTTCGACTGGAACGTCTCGCAGCGGGTGACGCAGGGCGAGGTTTTGTTCACACTCGTCAACCCGCAACAGCAGCAGCAGAACGCGGCCGACGAGGCGAACCTGCGGACGGCTGAGCTGCAGCTGCAGCAGATGCAGGCCGCCGCCGCGGACACCGCGCCGCAGGCCGCCGCCCTGGCCAACGCGCAACTGCAGGTCACGCAGGCCCAGTACGCTTACGGGCAGGCCAAGGCAAACCTGCAGGCCGAGCAGCAGGTGACGGCCCCGGTCTCGGGCACCGTCGCCGCCATCGACGTCGCACAGGGACAGAGCGTGGCCTCGGGGGCGCCCATCGTCTCGATCATCCAGACGGCGGGTCTCCTCGCCCAGATCGACGTGCCTCAGGACGAACTCGCGGGGATCGCCGCCGGGGAACCCGCCCTGGTCTTCGTCAACGGGACCAACTACCCCGCGCAGGTGCAGTCGGTGGCGCCCACACCCGATACCGTGTACAAGGGCGTGCCCTCGTACGCGGTGACCCTTGACCTGAGTAACCCCGGCGGCCTCCTATCGGGCATGCCGGTCACGGCCTCGATCGAGACCGACCAGCAGACGCAGACCTGGGCCACGGACCTGGCCGGGACGCTCGCCCCGACAAGTGCGGTCAACGCCGTCAGCCAGACGGCCGGGGATGTCGCCCAGCTATCGGTGCAGGTCGGACAGACCGTGAACCAGGGGCAGGTGCTGGGTCAGATCGACAGCACCGCGCTGCAGAACGCGGTGCTGTCGGCCCAACAGAACCTGAAACAGGCGCAGGGGGCGCTGGCCGCGCTGCAGGCCAACCAGGCGGCGAACGCCGCGGCCGTGCCTTACAACATCCAGCAGCAGGAGATCAGGGTCGGGCAGTTGCAGGATGCCGTGCACCGCGACCAGACGGTGACGGCGGGGTTGGTTGTGCGCAGCCCGGTGACCGGCGTGATCAGCGGGGTGCAGGCCGTCGCCGGCGAACCCGTGGGTCCGGGCACGCCCCTTTTGACGATCGGCGACTACACCAAGCTCCTGGTGACCTTCCCGCTCGACCAGCTGTATGTGAACCGGGTGAAGGTCGGGGAGCCGGCCACGGTGGCGGCCACGTCCGACCCGGGGAAGAACATCAAGGGCTTCCTCTATCTCCTGGCGCCTGAGGGCACCGACGTCAACGGGGTCGCCAACTTCCAGGCGGAGGTGGAGATCCCCAAACCGACGCCCGCACTGCGCCCCGGGATGGCGGTCACGGTCACCATCGTCCTCGGCCAGGCCAAGGGCGTCCTGACGTTGCCGCTGCAGGCGCTGCACACCAACGCCGCCGGCAAGACCTTCGCTGTGGTGGTGACCACGGGCGCCGCGGGGGTTTCGACCACGAACGTGCCGGTCAAGGTGGGGCTGCAGAACACGCTCGACGCCCAGGTGACGGGCAAGCTCCAGGTGGGGCAGCAGGTCCTGACCAGCAGCCTGAGTACGCTCACCAAGGCCAACGGCCTCAACCTGCGCGGCCGGACCATCGGCCACAAGGCCCAGGTGACGCATCGCGCCCCGGTCAACCGGCGCAAGTAAGGGCGGATCTGCGGAAGCCGCCGCGACGCGGCGGTTTCCGCAGATCCGGTGGAGGTGGGGCGGCATGCGCAAGACGCTGCACATCCTGACGATGGCCTGGCAGAGCATCACGGGCCATCTGGCGCGCTCGCTGCTGATGATGCTCGGCGTGACGATCGGCGTGGCCGCCGTGATCGCCCTGGTGGCGGCGGGCAACGGGGCCAGCGCCCAGGTGACGGCGCGCATCGAGAGCCTCGGGGCCAACCTGCTGTTCATCAACCCGGGACCGGGGGGGCAGTTGACGCTGGCGGACGCCGCGCTGGTGCCGCAGGTGACGCCCCTGGTACGGGCGGCGATGCCGGTGATCAGCTCGGGCGGGCCGCTGGTGTTCGGCGGGCAGAGCCAGTTCGTGCCGATCACCGGCGTGACCCAGCTCTGGCCGCAGATGCGCAACGCGCCTGTGGCGCGGGGGCGGTTCATCTCGGCAACGGACGTGCAGGGTGACGCCTTCGTGATGGACATCGGCAGCAACGTGGCCACCAACGCCTTCGGGAGCCTCGATCCGGTGGGGCAGCAGGTGCGCCTGGCGGGCGACACCTTCACCGTCATCGGCGTGATGGCCCCCAAGGGCGCGGCGTACGGCGTCAACCAGGACAACGTGGTCTTCATCCCGGTGACGACGGCGGAGCAACTGCTGCAGACAACGCAGATCAGCGCCATCGACGCGCAGGCGGCGTCCAGTGCGGATGCCCCGTTCGCGGCGGACGAGCTGCAGCGGTACTACACGTATCTGTACCAGGGCAATGCGCAGGCGGTGCAGGTGTCCTCCGAGGACGCGCTGCTCAGCACGGTGCAGAGCAGCCGCCAGACCTTCACGTACCTGCTCGGGGGGACGGCGGCCATCTCGCTGATCGTCGGCGGCATCGGCATCATGAACATCATGCTCGTCTCGGTGAGCGAACGGACGCGGGAGATCGGGTTGCGCAAGGCCATCGGGGCCCGGGTGCGGGACATTCTGCTCCAGTTCCTGACCGAGGCCGTGGCGCTGTCGGCGCTGGGCGGTCTGGTGGGGGTCGCGCTCGGCGTGGCCGGCTCGGGAGGCGTGGCCCGTCTCGCGGGCTGGAAAGACCTGATCGTCCCGAGTTCGGTGCTGCTGGCCTTCACCTTCTCCCTGGTCATCGGCGTGGTCTTCGGGGCCTACCCCGCCGCGCGGGCGGCCGGCCTCGATCCAATCGACGCCCTCCGGCGCGATTGAGCCCTTCCGGGCGTGGGCCCACTCGCCCGACGCCTTGCCGCCACTGCCGGGGGCTCGGCCAGCGGCGCGTTCGCCGCGGGCTGCCCGACTGGACGCCCAGCTCCACCGCGAACCCGTGCCCGGCACGTTCCCCGCGGGTCCCTCGCCGGCGGGATGCCCGCAGTCGCCACCGATTCTGGGCTGGAGCCCGAGGCCAAAAGCCTCGGGCTCCAGTTGACGGGAGCCAACGCCGCGCAACGGTGGGAAGGCGGCCTGTGGTCTGGGGCACCCGGCGGGATGAAGCCGAGGGAGGCAAAAAGAGGTAGCGGAGCCTTGGGCGCAGCATTTTTTCAAAGAGGCCTCTTGCGGCCTGCGGCCGCCACTCACACCTCGACCGCACCCCCCGCAATCCCCGCGGGCCCGCGGCCCTGCGGGGCCGGTAGCACCTTTCTCGGTGCGCCTTCGCGTGTCGGCGCCTCGGCCTCCGACGACGCGGGCGGCGCCGCGGACCGGGCGGGGGTGGCCGGCACGGCGTCGAGGGCGGCGGCGGCCTCCCACGGGGCCTGCCCGGCGAGCAGATCCCGCAGCCGGTCCCCCGAGAGACTTTCCTCCTCAAGCAGGATGTCCGCCATAGCCAGCAGGGCGCCCCGTCGCTCTTCCAGCGCGTGCCGCACCCGATCCTCCAGGGCCGCGATGATCGCGGACTGTTCGCGGTGCAGGACTCCCTCCGGCAGCCCCTGGATGTCGACCACACCCAGCGGAGACATCCCGCTGCCGACCATGGTCGTGACCAGACGGAGGACCTGCTCGAAGTCGTTGCCCGCCCCCGTGCTCCGCTCGCCGAAGACGATCTCTTCCGCCAGCGATCCGGCCAAGAAGCGTTGGACCTCCGACTCCAACTTCTCCTTGCCATACAGGTAGATGTCTTCGCGCGGCGCCTGCCGGACAAAGCCTAGGGCCTGGCCCCGCGAGGTGATCGTGACGCGGGCGACCGAACCGGAATCCAGGAGTTCGCCGATCAGGGCATGCCCGGCCTCATGCACGGCTATGCGGCGCCGTTCCTCACGCGTCGGCCGCCGATCAAGCTTTTCGCCCAACATCACCTTGTCCACGGCCTCGTGAAAGCAGCGCTCGGGGATGTGCTCCAGGCCCTCGCGCATGGCCAGGATGGCCGCCTCGTTGCTCAGGCTCTCCAGGTGCGCCCCTGAGAAGCCGAAGGTATCCCGCGCCACCCGATCGAGGTCCACCCCCTCGGCCAGGGGCTTGTTCTGGGTGTGCAGCCCCAGGATCTGGCGCCGACCCTCGCGGTCGGGCAGCTCGACGCGCACCACGCGGTCGAAGCGCCCCGGCCGGAGCAGGGCGTCATCGAGCAGGTCGGCGCGGTTGGTGGCGGCGATGACCAGGACGCGGACGGAGTCGTCCACCGACATACCGTCCATCTCCACCAGAAGCTGGTTCAGCGTCTGGTCGTATTCGAGATGGCTCTGGTGCCGTCCCCGCCGGCCGCCGACCACCTCCAACTCATCGATGAAGACGACCGCGGGGCAATCGTTCTGCCGTCCCTCCTCCCGCGCGCGCCGGAAGACCTCGCGGACGCGCTGGGCGCCGACACCGGCGTAGACCTCGATGAATTCAGACCCGGAGGTGGCGATGAACACTGAGCCGGTATAGTTGGCCGCGGCCTTGGCGAGCAGGGTCTTGCCCGTACCGGGGGGGCCGGTCAGCAGGATTCCGCGCAGCGCGCGAATCCCCATCCGGCGGATCCTGTCGGACTGGCTGAGAAAGTCCAGCGCCTCCAGGAGTTCCTGTTTGGCGGCCGCCTGGCCGCCCACGTCGTCGAAGGTCACGCCAGGTGACTGGGGCGCCCGCCGGGTGCTCAGCGCCGCGAACCGCGGGCGCAGTCCCGGGATGCCGCCCATCGTGCGCAGCAGCAGGACGGCCAGGGCCGCCATCAGCAGCACAGGGATCAGGGTCGGGAAGTGTGCCACCAGGAAGATGACGACAGCGGCGCCCGCTCCGAGCAGAACGTCGCGCGCCAATCCGCTCGCCCCCTTTCGCGTCCGGGCTGCGCGGCCCCGGGCCTCATGCGGCGCCACCCGCCCCGGCCGACGACGACAGCGTGAGTGGCATGATGGCGTACAAATAGTTCGTCCCGGACACCAGTTCGACGTACATCTGCTGATCGCCCATGGTCACGTGCGCCCGCGTCAGTCCCATGTTCCGCGTCGCGGCCGCGAACTGCCGCTCCATGACGACGAACTGCCCGGTGGCGCGCCCCTGGTCGAGAATGGCGCTCAGGTTCATGAAGTCCTGCGTCAACTGCGGATCCGGGTGATCCACGACCTTGAGCGTGACATGCCGCCCGCCCGCGCTGCCCTCAGCCGCACGGATCAATTGGCGGTACGTGCTCTCAAGGTCGGGCACCAGCCCCAGCTTCACGTCCACCACCAGACCAAGCGCGTCGCTGGTCACCACCGGCTGACCGAGCACCCCCGGCGTATGCTTCAGCGCCGCGTTCAGCGGCTGGGAGAATGCCTGACGGGCGTACATGAATTGGGCCCCGAAGAGGATGATCAGCATCGCGGCCGTCGCCGCCAACACCACCGGCCATCTGAAGCCGTAGGCCCGCATTGTGTTCACCCCCGGCCCGGCAGAGTTCGATACGTGTCATTATATCGGCCGTCGTCGTCGTGTAGGGTGGGAAAATGCTGCCCCGCCTGCCTGCGCGCGGCGTGCACCGCGCATCGCGACCGGCCCGCGGCGGCGGCCGCGCCCTGGCGGCCCGCCGCGAACGGTTTTCCCATCCGGCGGCAGTGGTCGCATCGGCCACCGCCGGCGCCGCGCCCCGGCAGCGCTCCGCCACCTTGGGACACGGTGCCGGGAGCCGCCCGCACGCCATCCACGTCCGGTGCCCGGCCCCACAGATCCCAACCGGGCGGGCCGCACCCGCTCGGGCCGTCTATGCGTGTATGATTAGGGGGCGCAGGCGCGCCCGGTGTCGATCGGGCGCCCGGGCGGGATGCGGCCGCCGGCGGTTGGTGCCGGGAGCGTCCCGCAGTGCCGCGCAGGCTTTTGCGGGAGGCGGATGGGACGTGCTCCTCCTGCTCGTCCTGGCCCTGGCAGTGACCGGTGCCCTGCTCGCCGCCGACGACCGCGGCTGGCTCACATCCCGCGGGGTGCCGCCGGGGCGCCGCGTCCTCTACGGCGCCGCCGCGGGTGCGGCCGCCGGGCTCCTGCTCATCCCGGTCCTCGGCCTGGTGGTCGCCCTCGTCTTTTTCGTCGTCGCCGTGGCGCTCCTGGCTGCCATCGCGCTCGGCGTGGTCCTACTGATGCGTTCCCTCTCCGGCCGTCGCACCTGATGGCGCCGCGCGCCGCGGACCGTCACCCCGCATCCGCCGCGTGGATCTTTTTATCGATATTTGTCGCTAAAAGTGAGGACTTTTGCGCCGGATCCCCCGGCCAACCGTCGCGCCGACAGGGAAAGGGCACGGCGAGGTGCAACTGCATGGACGGAAACCGCGCCAGGAGCCGAGGAACCCGAGACGGCGCCGCAGGGGTCGGTTTCCACGCTGGCCGCAAGCAGTGGATCCTTTGGGGACAAGGGACTTCGGAGCAGTGGCCGCGCAAGAAGACTCCCGCAGCGATCACCTGAGGAGTCCATTTAAGGAAGGACCGCCATGGCCGAGCAGCCGCGCACCGTTCCCGGTCCGGACGACATCCTCGGCGGAGGCGCCGAGTTGCCTGAGGCGGTGCGCACCTCCGCCCCGGGCCCGAGCGGCTCCCTGCCGCTCACGGCGGAGATGCTGCGCACCGCCCCGTCGGGCGACCTCTTCGGCTGGAGCCAGAACGTCGCCATGGGCTGGAACCCCGCCGCCCTCGGCGGCAAGCAGTTCCTTCTCCTCTCGACCCACGGCGGCGTGCGACGGCCCGACGGCACGCCGGTAGCGCTCGGCTACCACACCGGACATTGGGAAGTCGCGCTTTTGGTCGAGGCGGCGGCGGAGGAACTCCGCGCCCGGGGCGCCATTCCCTTCGCGGGCCATTGCTCCGACCCGTGCGACGGCCGCACGCAGGGGACGGCGGGCATGATGGACAGCCTGCCGTTCCGCAACGACGCCGCCACCGTCTTCCGGCGCCTGATCCGTTCGCTTCCCACGCGCCGAGGCGTCATCGGGGTGGCGACCTGCGACAAGGGCCTGCCGGCGATGATGCTCGCGCTCGCCGCCATGCGCGACCTCCCCTGTGTACTGGTGCCGGGCGGGGTCACCCTGCCCCCCGAGCGCGGCGAGGATGCCGGGACCGTGCAGACCATCGGCGCGCGCTTCGCCCACGGCGAGATCACCCTGGAGGCGGCCGCCGACCTCGGCTGCCGCGCCTGCGCCTCGCCCGGCGGCGGCTGCCAGTTCCTCGGCACCGCGGCCACGGCGCAGGTTGTTGGCGAGGCGCTCGGGCTTTCGCTGCCCCACTCCGCGCTGGCGCCCTCCGGCCAACCGATCTGGCTGGACGCGGCGCGGCGTTCGGCCTGTGCGGCCATCGCGCTGGAGGCCGGCGGCATCACCACCGCCGACATTGTGACCGACGAGGCGATCCGCAACGCCATGGCCGTGCACGCCGCCTTCGGCGGTTCCACCAACCTGCTCCTGCACGTCCCGGCCATCGCCCACGCCGCCGGACTTCGTCGACCCACCCGCGACGATTGGGCCGACGTCAACCGCCAGGTGCCGCGGCTGGTGGACGTCCTGCCCAACGGCCCGCGCAACCACCCCACTGTGGCCGCCTTCCTCGCCGGGGGCGTGCCGGAGGTGATGCTGCACCTCCGCCGCCTCGGCCTGCTGCACCTGCGCTGCCGTACGGTCTCCGGGCTCACCCTGGGCGAGGTGCTGGACTGGTGGGCCGATTCGCCCCGCCGCGCGGCCGTGCGCCGCCGCCTGTTCCAGACCGACGGCGTGGACCCGGACCTGGTGGTCATGGATCCGGACACGGCCCGCGGACACGGCCTCACCTCCACTGTGACCTTCCCTGTCGGCAACCTCTGTCCGGAAGGGGCGGTGATCAAGAGCACCGCCATCGACCCTGGCGCGGTCGACACCGATGGCGTGTACCGCCACACGGGGCCCGCCCGCGTCTTCACCAGCGAACCCGCCGCCGTCGCGGCGATCAAGGACACCGGACCCGGGGGCATTCGCCCGGGCGACGTCATGGTGCTGATGGGACGCGGGCCGCTCGGCTCGGGTATGGAGGAGACCTATCAGGTGACCAGCGCGCTCAAGTTCCTGCCCTTTGGCAAGCACGTCGCCCTGCTCACCGACGCACGCTTTTCCGGGGTCTCCACTGGCGCCTGCATCGGCCACATCGGACCCGAGGCGCTGGCGGGAGGGCCGATCGGCCGGGTGGTCGAGGGCGACCTCATCGAGATCATCGTGGACCGGGGCCGGCTCAGCGGAACCGTCAACCTTGTCGGTCACGGCGCGCAGCGGTACTCGCCCGAGGAGGCGGCAGCCGTGCTGGCCGCGCGGCAAGGGCATCCGGACCTTGCCCCGGCGCCGGGACTCCCCGAGGACACCCGCCTCTGGGCGGCGCTGCAGGCGGTCGGCGGCGGCACATGGGGCGGGTGTGTCTTCGACGTCGAGGCGATCGTGCGCACGCTGGAGGCCGGCCGGCGCGCCCTGCAAGGACAGGGGGCGCCGGATGCACCCGCGACGGGTGTCGCGGCACGGAAACGCGTCCCTTCGGCGTAGGCGGCGGACCGGACGCGGCCAGCAACACCCCGCCGACTGGACGCCGGAGCGGGCAAGGGCCCCGGCGGCAGCGGAGGCACCGCGGAGCGACCGGGCCCCTCGGCCGGGATGCCGGCAGAGGAGCCGGGCGGCACCACAAGCAGGTACACACCCGGGTCGCCCTCGGCGTGGACGACCGGCCCCTGCGGGACCTTGGGCGCCAGCGGCGCCGGCAGGTCCCGGCGCCGATTTCCGGGATGCAGCCCGCGCGCGCCGCCACGGCGGCGGCGGGCCGGGGTTGGCGTGATGGCGAGGTCCGCGGTTTCAAGGCATACGCCGGCAATCCGCCCGGAGGTGGACATGGACGCGCTCTGGAGCGACATCCTCGACCAACCCTGCGCCCTGCGCGCCGCCCTCGCCGCGACCCGGACCGCGGAGGGACTCCCCCGCGCGCGGGATCTCTGCCGCGCGGCCCCGCGCATCCTGCTGACCGGGATGGGCGCGTCGTACTTCGCCACGTACCCCGCCTTCCTGCGCCTGCTCGCCTCCGGCGCTCCCGTCGCCCGCCTCGAAGCGGGCGAGCTCCTGCACCAAGCACCCGGAGCCCTGGATCAGGGTACGGCGGTGATCGCCGTCTCCCAGTCCGGCCGGAGCGCGGAGGTGGTCCGGCTCCTTGAGGCCCGGGGCCGAGCCACGATCATCGGAGTGACCAACGACCCGACCAGCCCGCTGGCGACGACGGCGGAGGTCTCCATCCCGTTGTCGGTCGGTCCCGAAGGGGCAGGTGTCGCCACCAAGACGTTCACCGGCAGCCTGCTCTGGCTCGACCTCCTCCTGGCGGACGGCGGCGGAGCCGGCTGGCCGGAGGCGATCGACGCGCTGGAGCATGTGCTGCGCACCTCCGGACAGTGGCTGCCCGGTCTGCGCGCCGCCCTGGGGATGACCGAACACGTCTGGTTCCTCGGCCGGGGAGCCCTCCTCGCCACGGCCTGCGCGGCCGGGTTGATGTTCAAGGAGGCGGCCGGCCTGCATGGCGAAGGTCTCAGCACGCCACAATTCCGGCACGGCCCCCTGGAACTCGCGGGGCCCGGCAGGTCCGCCCTGGTGCTGGTTTCCCCGGGGCCCCTCGGGCGCTTGGACTTGGACCTGGCCGGCGAGATGGCGGCGGCGGGGATGGGGGTGGCGGCGATCCATGCGGCCGGCTCTCCGCCGGATCCGGTGCAGGGCGTGCACTCCCTGCACTGGCCGTCCCTGCCGGCTCAGCCGGCCGTGTTGGCGGCGGCGGTACAGTGCCTGGCCCACGCCGCCGCCCTGCGCCTCCCGCGGGAACCGGGCACATTTTCGCGTATCGGCAAGGTGACCACGCGGGAATAGAGAATTCCCGCCCGCTGACGCCGCCCATATGTGCCGAGGACGGCCGCAGGGGCGGGGTTCCGGGCCACTGCGGCACGGAGAGCGTGCGCGCATGTTTGTTTGTTAGTGCGTTTGTTTGTTGTTTCTAAAGAAGATTTTCGCATGGGTCCACAGATGTGCGAGGCGAGGGAGCGACACACGCATGGCGCTGGACGGGCTGCAGTTGCGTCAGGTGATGCGCCGCTGGTGCACCGGCGTGACCGTCCTCACCACGGCCGAGGGCGGCCGGAGGCACGGCATCACGGTCAACTCGTTCACGTCCCTGTCGCTGGAGCCGACCCTGGTCCTGGTCTGCATCGACAGCAAGACCCGGGCCCATGAGGCGATTCCCGCCGCGGGCCACTTCGCGGTGAACCTCCTGGCCGCCGGGCAGGAGGATATCTCACAGCGGTTCGCGGGCCGCCGCCCGGATCTGGTGGATCCGTTCGCCGACCTCGCCCCGCAGGCGGCGCCATCGGGCGCGCCCGTCCTGCAAGGCGTCCTCGGCTACCTCGACTGCGCGCTGCACGCCGCCCTGCCCGGCGGAGACCACACCATCTACGTCGGCCGGGTCGAACATGCCTGGGCGGACGACGCCGACCGCCCGCCGCTGGTCTTCTTCGGCGGGCGCTACCGGACGCTCGGCGCCCTACCGGAATGAGTGCTCGGGGATGGCGGGGGCGGGCGCGGCCTCAGCCCGTTCCGCCACGCTCCGCCGCGCGCCGCGGCCGTTCCTGGCGCAATGTGCGCATGGTACGCCTCATCCAGACCTGCCCCCCCCAATAGGCCGGTTCCACCAAGTTCCACACCCGGTAGAGGGATGGCTGCAGAGGCAGGTCGCGCTCTCCGAGAAACTCGCTCACCTCCGGCCAGAAGCCGCGCTTGAAGCGCCACAGTCCGTAACCCGGCGCGCCGTCCGAGCGGCGGGCGGGCACGCCGGTCATGTCGTAACTCCGGCAGCCGGAGGCCACTGCGTGTCGGATCATGGCCCACTGCAGGGCATAGGGGGCCATCACCTCCCGGTCCTCGTTGCCCGACGCGCCATAGGCGTACACGGCCTTGTGTCCGTAAAGGAACAGGACGGCGGCCGCCAAGAGCCGACTCCCCAGGCGCGCCTGATAGAGTTCGATGTGCCCTCCCTCCGCCAGGGCGTCCCAGAGTTGTTCGAAGTAGGACAGCGCGCGCTCGGAGAACCCGTTACGGGCGCAGGTGATCATGAGCAGCCGGTGAAAGGCCGGCAGGTCCGCCCTCGTGCCGCGGTGCACCTCCACCCCACGCTTGGCCGCCAGCCGGATGTTGTAGCGCGTCTTTTGATGAAAGCGCGCCAGCACCGCCTCCTCCCCACCCTCCAGAGGCACAATGACGTTGAAGCGGGGCTGCATGCCCTGGAAGTGCCCGCGCCGGTGGCCGACCACGAAGCCCCGCACCGCCAACGCCCGCGCCAGTCCCGTTGCGGGCGGCGTCACATAGGGGTCGATCTTGCACAGGACGGCGCGGTGTCGCTCCCCCAAACGGCGCAGCGCGCCAGTCATGGCATCCAGCGTCCGGTCGTCGTAAAAGTCAAGGACGGGGCCGCGGGGAAGATAGAGAATCGACCCGCCCACCGGAAGATCGCGGCAGAGCACCGACGCGGCGCCGCACACCCGCCCGCGGCCGTCGCGGGCCAGGAGCCGGATCGGCCGCCAGTTCTGCCGGGCGCGCAGTTCCCCCCACGCCCAGGACTGCAGCATGTTGCCCGCCGGGTGGGTGGAGACGAATTTCTCGTAGACATCCCGCTGGCCCGTGGGCACCTCCCGGATCTGGACCGGGCCCACGGTCGGGCGCGTCGCGGGGACCGGGGACGTGGCAGCAGGCACGGGCGCCGCCCCCCCTGATGTCAGGTTTGCAGCGCCCCATGCTATCCCCGCCCCCGCTCGGCGGTGCCTGGACCGTCAGCTCGCGTTCCGTGCCAGCTCCATCAACTGGCTGACCGTCACCAACTGGTATCCCTCTGCCCGGAGCCTCGGCAGCAGGAGCTTCAGCGCATCCACGGTGGGTTGCCGGTTGCCTCCGGCGTCGTGGAAGATGACGATGCTCCCCGGCCGGACCTCGCGCAGCACCTGGGAGGCGATGGCGCCGGCCGTGCGGGGCAGGTAGTCGTGGGCGTCCACGCTCCAGTACACAACCGCATACCCCATGTCGGAGAGCGTACGCAGCGCCCGAGCGTCCCCCACGCCCTTGGGAAGGCGGTACAGGGTCGGCCGGTTGCCGGAGATGGCGGTGATGGCCCGTTCCACCGGAAGGACGTCGGCTGCGATCGCCGTCGGGTCGAGCCCCTTCAGCGCCACATGGTGCATGCCGTGGTTACCGACCTCCATGCCCGCCTGCAGTTCCTGCCGCACGATCCGGGGATAGCGCATGATTTCCCGCCCGATCACAAAGAACGTCGCCTTCGCCCCGTATTCCTTGAGCAGGTCGAGTATCGCCGGCGTGTACGTCGGGCTCGGGCCGTCGTCGAACGTGAGCGCCACCGCCTTGACCGACACCGGGACGGACCGCACCTGCCGGACCGGTTGGACAGCTCCGTCCCGGGCCACGGCACCGCCGATGCCCACACCGACCAGGAGCAGCACGGCCGCCGTTCCAGCCAGGGCACCGCGGGCCACCCAGCCGCCGAACACCTGGACACCACGCAAGTCTCCACCCCCTCGGGCATCGTTCCCCCCTCCCCCTACAGGCGCGGCCAGGCCGGGAGGTCCAGCCACCTGCGCCCGAGGAAGAAGAGCGCGGCGAAGGTGCCGACGTAGGCGGCGGCCGCCGCGGCGCCGGCCGCCCCGACGCGCATCGCCAACTGCGCGCCCGGGAGCGCGCTCCACGCCACCTGCGCGGCCAGCGCCTGAGCACCCAGCGCGGGCCCCGCGACGACGACCAGGGCCGCCCACGGCGCGCGGCAGCCGGTGACGGCGGACACCGCCCGCATATTGAGACCGGCGCTGAGTGCCTGACCGGCCACAATCCCCAAGGCGGCCCCCCGCACCCCGAGTCCGTAACTGCCGGTCAGGGCCAGCACCAGCGCCGACTTGACCGCTGAGCCGCACATCACCCCCGGCAGCAGGCGGCCCGGCTGTCCGACCGCGTTGGCCAGCGCGCCCGCCACGTAGCCAAGACCGAGCGGCACACCCGCGAAGGCCAGTATGCCAAGCGGGAGGGCGGCTCCGGGGTTGCGCGGGAAGATGAGGCGGCAGATCGGCTCGGCCATCTGCCAGAGGATTACGGCACAGGGAGCGGCCATCGACAGCGTCCAGAAGTAAGCCGCCGCACCCCGGCGCCGCACCGTCCCCAGCCGACCGCGCGCCCAGTCCGCGGCCAGGTTCGGGATCAGGGCGCTGCCCAACGCGCCGAACAGCACAGCCGGGCCGGCCGCCAGCGGGATGGCCATGCCGTTGAGTTCCCCGAGCCACGCGGTGGCGGTGTAGTCCCCAAGCCCGGCCGAGCGGAGCCGCCAGACAACGAACGCCGCATCCAGCGCCGTGGTCACCGAAGACACCACGCCTGCCGCCCAATTGGGCAACCCGACGCGCAGGAGGTCAGGGCCCTCGTCCCCCGGATCCCACCGCCTCCCCTGCCCCGGGCGCGCGGCAGGCCCGACGGGCGCCAGGCGGTCGGTGAGCGCGGAGACGGCGATGCCGCCGGTCGCGCCGATCGCCGGGGCCCAGGCGATGGCGCCGGCGGCACCGGCGGCCGCAACCTCCCCGCCCGACCGACCGATGAAGGCGGCAGCGGCGGCCAGGGCGGCACCCACCCGCGCCAACTGCTCGGCACTGACAACGGCCGCCGAGGCGGCGATGCGCCCGCTGCCCTGCAACCACGCCTTCTCCCCGGCCAGGAGCGTGGCCACAAGGATCGCCGGCGCGATCGCGCGCATCGGCCCCGCAGCCGCGGGATTACCCACGGCGACGGCCAGCCGCGGGGCGAAGGCGAACACGGTCGCGGCCCCCACGGTACCGGCAAGCAAAAGGAGGCGACGCGCCGCGGTCAGCAGGCGCCGGGCGCCGGGCACGTCTCCGCGCCCCAGAGCGGCCGCCACCAGCGCGGAAGTGGCGACCGGCAACCCCATGCCGCAGATGCTGATACCCGTCGCCAGCACGGGCGCGGCCATCTCGTAGAGGCCGACGGCCTCTGCCCCGAGCCATTGCGCCACCAACACCCGGTACACGGCAGAGAGCAGCTTGGCGAGCAGACCAGCGGCTGCCAACGCGGCAGCTCCGCCCGCAACGCTGTGCCGGGCCGACCTCCCGTGCCGCTCCCGCATCCCGAGCCCCCATCCTTACGTCGCCGGACCGAGACGCGCCGGCGCGCCGTCCGTGCCGGGACATTGGTACGGGAGTGGAGGGCTGGATATCCCCGCCGCGCGCCCGCAGGCAGGAAGACATTGCCTGGACCTGTCTGGGACTGGATGTGACGGAACTGTAACCCAAGCCTGGCAGGAAGAACCCGTCGAATGGGTCAAGTTGGCGTCGACAAGACCAAGCCGGTAGACCGTGAAGTGGATACATACAACATTGCTATTTAGGGGGAACCACCTTTCGATGGATACAGCCCTTTCCTGGCGAGGCCGCTTCCGCCGCCTGCGCCGCGCCGCCTGCGCCGTGGCTGCCGCCCTGTCCCTTCTGCCGGCGGGGTTCGCTGCCGCAGCCGGCACCGCAACCGCACCCGGAGCGCCGGGCGCGCCCTCCGCCGCAGTGGGCGGCGACGCGCACTTCACGGACATCGCCGGCAACTGGGCCGGCGGATACATTCAGACACTGCTCGACGCCGGCGTGCTCCGCGTACCCCCGGACGGCCTCTTCCGACCGGGCGCTCCGGTCACGCGCCTCTCCTTCGCGGTCTGGGTCAGCCGCGCCCTCGAACTGCCGGCCGCGACCGCCCCCCTGCGGTTCACCGATACGGCCCAGATCCCGCAGGCCGAACGCCCGGCTGTGGCCGCGGCGGTCAGCTCCGGGCTGCTGAAGGGTTTCCCGGACGGTTCCTTCCAGCCCCAGGCCCCGATCACCCGCGCCCAACTGGCGACGGTCCTCGGTCGGAACCTGGAGGCGCACGGCCAGCAGCCCCAAGCGCGCTTCACGCAGATCTTCCTGGACGGCGCCAGCATCCCCGCGTGGGCCCTGCCCGCGACCATCCTGATCAGGGATGAACTGATTTACGGGGAACCCTGCTCCCCGGAAGCCTGCTTCGCCCCCGCGGCGGACACCACGCGGGCCGAGGCCACAGCCCTCATCGTGCGCTTCATGGAGTACCTCAGCGCGCATTACCACCAGGCGCCCCTGGCACAGGCCGCCCCCCCGGCGGCCTTCACGCTCGGCATGTGGTACAGCGACACGGGCCAGGGATACAGCAACCTGCAGACGTATGGCGGCTCGCTCAACGAATTGATTTACGGCGGCTATGACATCACCACCGGCGGGGTGCTGCAGGGCTTCGACAGCCCGCGCACGTTGACGTGGGCGGCGCAGCACCACGCCACCGCCCTCTGGATGATGGTCCAGGCGAGTTCCCTGAGCTTTCTGACCAACGCCCAGCAATCCCAGGCGCTGCTGCAGGACATTGTGGGCATCGTCCGGAGGGCAGGCTATGCGGGGGTCGATTTCGACATCGAGGGCGTGCCGGCCGCGGACGGCCCGGCGTACACGGCCTTCATCACCCGGGCGGCCGCCCTCCTGCACGCGATGGGCGATGAGATCTCCGTCGCCGTGCCCTCGGAGACGGCGACGGACCTCGGCCAGTGGTGGGACGCCGCTTACAACTACCCGGAACTCGGGCGCGTCGTCGATCAATTGATCATGATGGCCTACGACTATCATTACGCCGGGGGTACGCCCGGGCCGATCTCGCCGCTCTACTGGGATCGGGCGGTCATCGCGTACGCCAGCAGCGTGATGCAGCCGTCCAAGGTGGTTTTAGGCATGCCGGCATACGGCTACATCTGGAACGCCGCCACCGACGCGGGCACGGCGTACTGGGAATCGGGGATGGAGAACGAGGCACACCTGTACGGGGCGACGATCACCCGCGACGCCGCCGCCGACGAGGCCACCTTCAGCTACCAGTCGGGCGGCGCGACCTACGTCGGCTGGTTCGTCGACGCCCGGGGCGCGGCGGACCGGATCGCCCTGGCACACCAGGCGGGCATCGGCGGGGTGATGGCCTGGCGGCTGGACTATGATACCACCGACTGGTGGCCGGCCTTCGCCGCGGCCCTGGCGCGCTGGAACTGAGATCCCGCTCCGGCGGGTCACGCCGGAGGCGGCGACGCCACCGGTGCCGGATCGTCATACAGGGTGCGCGCGACCGCGGGCCACGGCGCACCCCGGACGACGGCATCCGCCAGAGGGAGCGGAAGACAGCGCCGGGCGCCGACCTCCCGGGTGGTCAACCACTCCGGGGCGTAGGTGCCGTGCGTGGCGATGTGCTCGGGCGAGTATTCCGGGCCCGTGCCGCCGCCCGTCTCCGCCCGGACCACGGTGGCGGCGAAGTACCGCTGGACCCGGCCATGGCGGAAAACCCGATAACCCAGCGGACCGAGTCGGATGTCCAGCCCGGTTTCTTCCAGGATCTCGCGCCGTGCCGCCTCCTCGGACGTCTCTCCTGGCTCCACCGTGCCACCGGGGAGGATCCACCACACCTCGCCGTCCCGTTCCCTCCGGATGAAGAGGGTTCGCCCGCCCTCGTCCCGGACGACGGCCCCCGCACGCTCGCGCAAAAAGCGTTCGAGCACAACGCAGTCCAGCGAACGGCCAAACTTCCGGCCGACCTGCAGCAGGCGACCCGCCTCGAAGAAGCCCTCGGCCACACACATGGCGACGCTGCCGGCGTTGTCCGCGGAAACCAGGGCCAGCGCCGCACCGTACCCGAGGAACGACCCCTGTCGGCAGAGCCCGTCCAGCAAGCGACGCCCCAGCCCCGCACCCCGGTGGGCGGGGGCCACGTACACCGAACACTCCACCGTCTTTGCCCATCCACCCATGGAATTGAAAGGAGATAGGCTTCCCCAGCCCGCGACCCCGTCTTCCGCCTGCGCCACCAACACCGGATAGCGGTCCGGCTCGTGCGCGCGTAGCCACGCCTCCCGCTCCTCGGCAGAAACGGCCTGCGTGTGCCAGGTGGCGGTGCCGCCGGTCACTTCGGCGTTGTAGATGGCGTTGATCGCTCGCAGATCGGCCAGGGTCGCCGGACGGAGCAACACGGCGAAATCCTCCCCTCTCGGGAGACGCTGTGGTGGTGGCCCACGGAGCGCCGAGGCCACCCCAATCCAGTACCGGATTGTTTGGCGGCGGAAGGCCGTTCCCTGCGGCGCCGTTGCCCGGCGCGCACGCGGGATGCACGCGCCGGTGCAGGCATCGCGACCGGCGCGGTACCGCGCGCGCCGCATACCAGCGGCGGTCCGGCAGGGGAAGGCCTCTGGCGCGGGAACGAAAGGGAGCGCCGCACCTGCGGACCGGGTACGGCCCAGTGGACCCTGCGGCCGTGGAGTCGTTTCCGGCCCCGAAACGGTTGCGACAACGGAGGCATCCGCTTCACATGTGCAACGACAAGCTTGCCGCCCTCCAGGCCCGCTGGGCGGACATCGCCGATCTCACCCATGCCGCCGACGTGCTGGAGTGGGACCAATTGGTCAACATGCCGCCAGGCGGCGCCCGCGCCCGCGGCGAGCAACTCGGTACCCTGCGGCGCATGGCGCACGAGCGTCTGACCGACCCGCGCGCGGGCGAAGAGCTAGCGGCGGCGGAAGCCGGCAGCCCCCCGGCGGGGGTCCGGACATGGCTGCGGGCCGCCCGCCGGGAGTACGAACGGGCGGCGCGGATCCCCTCCGCCCTGGTGGCCGCGACAAGCCGCGCGGCAACGGAAGGCTATGCGGCATGGGTGGAGGCCAGAGAACACAACGACTTCAGCCGGTTCGCCCCGGCCCTGGCGCGCCTGCTCGATCTGGCGCGAGAGCGGGCAGATGCGGTGGGGCACAACGGCGAGCGCTACGACGGCCTCCTGGCGGAACACGAGCCGGAGATGCGCACGGAGCGCCTGCGGACGATCTTTGACGAAATCCGGCGCACCCTGCTGCCGCTGATCGAGGCCATCGGCGCCCGCCCGCAACCCTCCCGCGCCCCCTTTCGCCGCCGCCTGGCCGAGAGCGGACAACTCCGCGCCGGAGAGGCCGCGATCACCGCGTTCGGTTACGACTGGCGACGGGGGCGCCAGGACCGCTCGGTGCATCCGTTCTCCACCGCCTTCGGGCCTGGAGACGCCCGCATCACCACGCGCCTTCACCCGGACGACTTCGCGGTTGGCTTCTATGCCACGCTGCACGAGGCGGGACACGCCCTCTATGAGCAGGGGCTGCCGGAAGCCTGGGCCCGAGGGCCACTGGGCCGCGCCGCCTCGACGGCGGTGCACGAGTCGCAGTCCCGCCTGTGGGAGAATATGGTCGGTCGGAGTCTGCCGTTCTGGGAGCACTTCACCCCGATCCTGCGGCAGTGTCTACCGGGCGCCTTCGACTCCGCCTCCCCGGGCGACCTCTTTCTGGCCTCCAACGTGGTGGAACCGTCCCTCATCCGCGTCGAGGCGGACGAACTGACCTACAACCTGCACGTCGCGCTGCGCTTCGAACTGGAACTGGCCCTCCTGCACGGTGATCTCCCGGTGGCAGACCTGCCCGGCGCCTGGAACGACGCGATGCTGGCGACGTTCGGCATCCGGCCTGGCGACGATCTGCACGGCGTCCTGCAGGACGTGCACTGGTCGCAGGGCGGATTCGCCTACTTCCCGAGCTACACCCTGGGCAACGTCCTGGCGGCCCAGTGGATGGACTCGGCCCACCGCACCCTGGGCGACCTGGACGCCCTCTTCCGCCGGGGGGAATTCGGACCACTGCTCATGTTTCTGCGCACCGAGATCCACGCCCGCGGCGCGGGCCCGACCCCGGACGAGTTGGCCGAGGCCGTATCCGGCCAGATGACACATCCCGGTCCATACCTGCGCTATCTTCGTGCGAAGTTCAGCGCGATCTACGCACTCTCCTGACCGGGTGGCGCTCGCCGTGCCACCCGGTCAGAACAGGACCCGGGCCTCGTCACGGTCCAGCAGGGCCGAGGCGCGCGCGAACTTGGCGAGAAGGGTCGCATCCTCCCGCGCCGCGGCGGAGAGCTGCCGCAACAGGTCGATGGCGCGCCGCACGGCTCCGATGAAGTCACCCTCCTGGATGGTGGTCTGGCGGACCAGGGCGGTGAAGGCCTCGCCGCGGCTCCAGGCGCAGACCAGCGGCGCCACCACGGGATCGAAGTGCACCGTGGCCCCCTGGGCGCGTAACCGCCGGACGATCTGCTCCACCTCTTGCACGGCACGAACCCGCGGCAACCCGTAACAGCTGTCGTCATGCCGGGCGTCGTAGTCGACGGACGCCAGGACCGCCGCGACCACATCCTCGCCCTCGCGTTGGAAGAACCCGTCGAAGATCAATTCCGTCAGGAGGATCGGCTCCACGTGCAGATGGCGCGCCACCTCGCCCCGCGGCAGGAGCCGCTCGCCCTGGATGTAGCCGAGCCGGGAGAGCAGGTCGCAGACGCGGTCCATCTCCGCACGGTAGTGACTGCGCTCCGCCACCCCGACAACCGAGGCCTGGGCGGCCTCCAGGCGCGCCCGCACCCTGATGAAGGGGGCGACAAGCACCCGGCAGGGGTCGGGGGTCTTCGGACAATCCTCCGGGGTCTGCAGCCGCTGCTCGATCTCAAGCAGCGTCCGATCGAGCGCCTGCCGGCCCCGACGGTGGCGCGCCCGGCGCCGCCTGCGCCGCTCCTCCGCCTGATCAGAGCGCAGACGCTGCCGTTCCAGCGGGCAGGCCGCCGTGCCCAGGTGCGGACAGCCGCGCTCCCACAGGGCCGCCCGCTCGGCGAGCAATTCCTGCAAATGTTGTCTCTGGACTGCTTCCTCCTGCCGGCGCTGGTACTCGCGAAAGTTGCGGCTCAAGACGTCCAGGGCGCGCTCCTTGCCGAAGGTCCGCAGGAGACCCAGCGCGGTGCTCTCGGTGACGAAGAACTGGCTGCGCACGGGATCGAGCGGAAGGGCGCCGTAATTCTGCAGCATCCCGCGGTCCCGAGCATCGACGCCGATGAAGGCCAGCCCCCGCTGGTCCTTGCCGCGCCGCCCGGCCCGGCCGGTCATCTGTTGAAACTCCTGGACGGTCAGCGGCCGGAATTGCGAACCGTCGAACTTGCGACTGCTCTCCAGCACAACACCCCGCACCGGGTAGTTGACACCGACCGCGAACGTCTCGGTGCAGTACAGCAGCGCGATCAGTCCCTGGCCGTACAGGCTTTCCACCGCCCGTTTGGTGGCCGGCAGCAGGCCCGCGTGATGGTAGGCCACGCCATGGAGCAGGCACTGTCCCAGCGGACCGCGCAGCTCGCGGGCACCCGGGTACCGCTGCATGGCGGCGGTCAAGGCCGCCTCCATCCGCCGCCGGGCGGACGGGTCCAGGAAGGTGTGGCGGGCGGCGGCATCCCGCGCCCGCTCCTCCGTTCCCAGGCGCGAAAACACGAAATACAGGGCGGGCAGGGCATCGTGCCGCCGCAGGGCGGCCACCAATTCCAGGTGGCCGAGCCTCCGGCCCTCCCACGCCCGCTCTTCTCCGGCCCGCCGGGCCTCCGCGAAGCTGGCGTCCCCGTCGGGAGTCACATAGCGCACGCTCAGGGGAACCGCACGCCGGGTCTGCAGGATCCGCGTCACCGGCGCGCCGGTAGTCTCGCCGATCCAACCCGCCAGCGCGTCAAGGTTGCCGATCGTCGCCGAAAGACCCAGGAGGCGCACGCCCTGCGGCAGGAGGATGATGCTCTCCTCCCAGGCGATGCCGCGATCCGAAGCGATGTAATGGATCTCGTCGAACACCACCCACGCCAGATCCTGCAGCCGGTGGTCGTCGGCCGTAATCAGCTGGTTGCGCAGGATTTCGGTGGTCATGATGCACAGCGGCGCATCCGGACGGATGGCCACATCGCCGGTGAGGATGCCCACCCGCTCGGGACCCAGCAGCGTGCAGTACTCCTCATACTTCTGATTGGAGAGCGCCTTGATCGGCGCCGTGTAGATGACCCGCCGGCCCGCGGCGGCGGCACGCTCGACCAGATAGTCGGCGATCAGCGTCTTTCCCGTCCCCGTGGGCGCCGACACCAGCACGCTGCGCCCAGCCGCGATGGCGGCCAGCGCCTTGCGTTGAAACGGGTCCAGGACGTATCCCCGATAGGTGGCGGGGACCTCCGCGGATGTCGCTTTCAGGCGCGGCTCTTCATTCGCGGTATGCACACGATGATTATACGGGAACGGGCGGACGCGCGTTGGACGAAGGCCAGAACCGGGGCTTTTACTGCCTCAGCCGCCGGAGGAGGGTTGGTGGGACCGAAAGCGGAGGATTGACCGGGGAGATGGCGAATCGCAGCGAGCGACATGTCTCTCCGGGAAGGGGTGGGCACCCGGTGCGGCGACTCCTGGCCGCAGGTCTCGCCGGGGTTTTGTTCGTGGCCGGCCCGGTCTGCCAGGCGGCATCACTCAACCAGTATCAGGCCCAGGAACGGGCCGTCACCGCCCAATTGTCCGCCGCGCAGAGCCGGTATGACAGCGCCCTGCAGGCTTGGGACGCCGCGCTCGCCTCCCTGGCACGCGCCGAGCAGGCGCTCCGTGCCGGGGCGGGCCACCTGGAGACCCTCACCCACCAGACCCGGCAGGCCCAGCAGGCCTTGGCGCAGCGCAAAACCCAGGTCGCCGCGCAGCGCGTCGTCGTCGCCGACGACCGGTTGAAGGCGGACCAGGGCCTGGTCACCATCGACGAGAACGGGTCCGTCCCCTTTTTGGGCGTCCTCCTCGGCGCCAACAACTTCGGGGACTTCCTCACCCGCCTGAACATGCTCCAGAGGATCTGGGCGCTGGAAATCGGCTTTCTGCGCACAGCCCAGGCGGCGCAGGCCCACCTGCAGAGTCTGGAGCGGGCACAGCAAAACGATGTGAATCGGCTGACAACCCTCCAGAGGCAGGCCGCGGCGCAGGTCGTCTCCCTGCAGCGGCAGGAACAGGCGGCTCAGACCGCCAAGGCTGCGGAGGACGCCGCCGTCCGGGCGGCACAGGGCATTGTGGACGAACTCGCGGTGGAGCGGAACGGGCTGCAGGCCAAGATCCAGGCGATCCTGGCCGCGCTGCAATCCGGCAAGGCCTCATGGAGCCAGATCCTGAGCCTGATCCAGCAGTTGTCGGCACAGTACGGCATCAGCCCGGCCCTGGTCGAGGCGGTCGTCCTGCAGGAATCCGGGGGTGACGCCAGAGCGGTCAGCTCCGCGGGCGCTCAGGGCCTGATGCAACTCATGCCGTCCACGGCGGCGGCGCTCGGCGTGACCAACTCCTTGGATCCCGTCCAGAACCTGAAGGGCGGCATCCAGTATCTGCTGGAGCAGCTGAACCGCTTCCACGGCAACCTGCAACTGGCCCTGGCCGCCTACAACGCCGGACCGGGCGCCGTCGAGAAGTACGGCGGGATCCCGCCGTACCAGCAGACGCAGGACTACGTCCGGAACATCATGTCCATGTATAACGCCGGTAGGTGAGGTTGGTGTACACCCTGGGCGGGCGCACGGACCGCGCCCAGGCCCGGAAGGCGCCGACGGCCGGACCGGTGCGCCGCGTTGCACGGCGGAAGGCAGCAGTCCAACCGCTCAGGGTTGGCGGACCGGTTCGGTGACCCCTCCGGCCAGCGCCGAGCGGCGGACAGCATCGATTGCCGCCATGTTGCCGATGGCGTCTCGGGACGTGAGCACCGGTTGGGCACCATCGAGCACACAGGCATGAAAGTGCTCCAGCGCCGCGAGGAACGACGGCTCGTCCGCTGTGTCGCAGTGCTCCTCGGCGGGCTGCCCGGAACGATGCAGCGTCACGGTGGCGCCGGGGCCCCTGGGATGATAGGGCTGCGCGACGACGATCTCCCCGCCGGTGCCCACGATACGCGCCTGCGGTGTCGTCTGGGAATCGAACGACCCGGAGAACGTGCCCGCACGTCCGTGGCGGAAGTGAAGCATACCGACAACATGCGTATCCACGCCGCCGTCTTTGGCGAAAACCGCCTGCGCGGTCGCCGCCGTCGGCTCCTCGCCGAAGGCGAAGCGCAGCCAGGAGATGGGATAACAGCCGACATCCATGAGGGCGCCACCGGCCAGCGGCACGCTCATGCGGATGTCGCCCGTACGCCGCTCGTCCCGCATGCGGAAGTGGAAGGCCGCATGTACGTTGCGCACCTCGCCGATGCTGCCCTCACGGAGCCAGCGCGCGATGCGCAGGGTCTGCGGGTGATACCGATACACAAAGGACTCGAAGTGCACCACGCCGGCCCGCTCGCACGCCGCGACGGCCTGCGCGGCCTCCACGGCGTCGGAGGCAAGGGGTTTCTCGCACAGGACATGCTTGCCGGCTCGGGCCGCGGCGATGGTCCATTCCGCATGCAGCGCGTTGGGGAGCGGAATGTACACCGCATCCACCTCGGGATCGGCGATCAACTCGGCGTATCCGGCCAGCGCCCGGCGAATGCCGTTGCCGCGCGCAAAGGCCTCGGCGCGCGGCAACTCGCGGGCCGCCACCGCCTCCAGCACTCCGCGGCGCGACGCCCGCACCGCCGGGATGAACTGCGAGGCCGCGATGGTCGCGGCGCTCAGGATGCCCCACCGCACACGATCGGCCATGAACGGATCTCCCCCAACCCGGCCGCGGGCCGGGAGTCTCGGCCGCCGCGACCACTTCGCTCCACCGGCTCTGGGCTTTCCGCGTGCTCGGCCCACTCCCTGCCGCCGGATCCCGCCGCGCGCGCCAGCGTCATTGCTGTGGCGCGGGGGTGGGCACTTGGCGGCAAGGCACCCTGACCGAGCCGCCGCGCAGGGGCGAAGGATCAGCCGCTGGTGCGCGCGCAACCGCCGGCGGGACCCAGGCTCCCACCTCCGGTCCCGGGAGGCATCGCTCCGACCACCGGGGCCGCGAGGCCCGGTACGCCGCGATTTCGGCGCATCGCCGCAATGGCCGGTGGCCCACGCGCATCAACCGACAACGACGCGGTCATATCTCCACCCGGTCTCCATCTCCGGCGCGCATGACCGGTCTGCGGCGCGGCGCCAGTCCGAAGGGGCCTCCTGGCGCTGGTCAGCAGCCGACACCATTGCGAGGGGGCCGCAATTGGTGCACCATTCAGCGGGACGGCGCCGAGCCGGCCCCCGGCGGGGCATCCCTGCCGGAGGCGGGCGGGCAAGCTTTGCC
>JAJZZC010000298.1 GCA_021797775.1 Bacillota bacterium | reverse complement strand
GTCGCGGGTGGGGCAAGCCGTGCCCCACGCGGCCGCTGGAGCCTCTGGGCCGGTGGGAGAGGCCGCAGGGGATGGACCGGGGCGCGGCCGGGCGCGCCTTCATCCTGACTTTCGCAAAGGGGCGGCCGGTCGCCTGGGTGCCCAGGGGCCGGCCCCTCGCCACGATCTCACCCGCTCGTGTCGCGGGGTCCTTCTGCGCAGCGGCGCCAGCCTGACACTGCGAGATTCAGGTTCATTAGGGAACGCCGCGGTTGGGGGTCGGTCGGCCGGGCGGTACCCCAGCGGCCCGGATCGGGCGGAGGGCGTTCAGCGCCATTTGACAGGACAGGGCTGGCGCCGCTGCAGCGGCTGCCTCGGTCGAGGAGTACGCCGACCTCGGGGCGCGCGGCGAGGGCTTCGCTCTGGCGCTGCGGCAGGCCGCTGCGGAGGCGGGTGGGAGGTGCCCCCGCAGCTCGGGTGGATGCTGACCGTCTTCTGAGAAACGCGACCGCGTGCGGAGCCGGCTGCGCTGCGGCAACGGCGGGCCCGGAGGACCCGAGCAGCAGGCCGGCGCGCGGCCAGGCAGAGCGCCGCGGCGCACGCCTTCGGGAGGCGGCCTCTCACGCCCACGCGCCAAGCTCCCCCGTCACCTTCGCCCCATCCGCTTGGGGGCGGTGCCCACCGATCCGCACGCCCGTGGAGTAGCCCAAACGATCGCCATAGGCCGTACGCTTCACCACGCGCCGGGATTGGCTGCGGCGGCGGCCCACGGGTCGGGATAGCCTAGCCGCAACAGGGAGGCAAACTCCGCCGCGTTGCGCACGGCCGAGTCCTCGTGGTTGTTGTTGAAAAGGATGTGCACGTCGGCGGCCGACGCGGCGAGGCGCTGCACGGGCGCGATCCACGCCGCCAGCTCCTCCTGGGCATAGCGGTAGCGGAAGCGCTCGCCGGTCGTCTCCACGCGCTTGTACCAGGTGGCGGCGTTGCGGCCGTGCAGACGCACCACGGCCAGCCCCCCGGCCGTGACCGCCTCCACCACGGGCACAGAGCCGCTGCCCACCTGCGGCTGGTCCACCACGGTGTGGGCCATGTCGAGGCGGCGCACCAGGTCGAGGGTCGCGGCCGTGGCGCCGGGATCGGCGAACCAGCTGCGGTGGCGGAACTCCACCGCGAGGGGATGGTCGGGCAGTGCCTGGCGGATGGCCGCCAGGTAGTCCCGCTCCGGCCCGCGCGCCTGGAACCAGGGCGGGAACTGGAGGTGCAGCGCCACGAGCTTGCCCGCCTGCCGCATCGGCTCGACGGCCATCGCGAACTGCTGGGCCAGCTCCACGAGTGTCGCCGGCCCGGGGATGGCCTGCCGGTCGTGCCACGTCAGGGTCCGGTAGGCCTTGACGTGAAACCGGAAGGCGGGTGGCGTCCGTTCCGCCCAGAGCGCGCAGTTGCGCGCCGACGGCGG
Source organism: Bacillota bacterium (assembly GCA_021797775.1). Classification (GTDB taxonomy): domain Bacteria; phylum Bacillota; class Sulfobacillia; order RBS10-35; family JAJYVN01; genus JAJZZC01. Next base: position 4,177 of record JAJZZC010000298.1, on the reverse strand, counting down.
GTGGTAGAAGCTGCTGTCCACCTCGACGAGGGGGAAGAAGCGTGCGTAGTAGCGGATCTGCTCGGGCTTCGGCAGGCGCGGCGGGTAGAAGCCCGTGTGGTCGCTCCAGGCACAGGTGCCCACGCGGATCATGGCGCGACGCCCTCGGCCTAGGCGGGCCGCGCGCCCCGGGCGCGCACGCCCCGAGGCGGGCGCCTTGCCGACAGGCCTTCCTCCCCCCGTCCCCTGACACCGCGGGACCCCGGGACGGGTCCCAGGGCCGGCGTAGCGTGAGCGTCCATGCCAGCAGGCGCGCAGGTCCTACTACTGAACGCTACGGGATGGAGCGGCGCGGGTCAAGGGTGGACCCGGACGGGGCAGCGCTGACAACGACGCTGACAAGCCCTCCTTGACGGTCTCAACCCACCCTGCTAGGCGGACGTGGACGCCCACTTGGTTTCGGTGGAGGTGGGTAGCCTTGGCGACGCAGCTCCTGTGCGAGAACGCGGCTTGTCCGGGATCCGGTGGCCCCGGCTGCACAGTCACAACGTACACCACCAACCCGAATGCTAACATCAGTGTTTCTGGAAAAGTTACAGCGGGAACAATGTTTTATTCCGATGGCCCGGAGGACCTTATTCCAAAGAACACGAGCATCGCCTGCGTGTTGGACCCGGCATACAATGGCTTCACCAACTCCCCCTACTACCTATTGAAAGAAACCCTCACGGGGACGTTTCGCATTTTCGCCTTCCACAAGAACAATACGGGCTATAATGTCAACGCAGACATCATTCTCCGCAACACCTCGGGATCCACTGTTACCGTCACCCTCTACCACTACTCAAGTAATTCCGAATCCACCATACCCGGCCCCATGGGTGTAACCCAGTGGTTCGATTTCGCGGCCAGTACCCAAACGTCCTTCAGTCTTGCCAACAACCAAGTTACCACCATCCCTCAGTTATCCCTCTCCTCTTTGGCGAACGAAGAAGCGTACACCATACTCGCCGACATTCAACATCACTGGGGGCAGTGTAGATGTGTACGACGTTGCGTACTTCAGCAGTAGTGGAAATCTGCTCTCGGCCACCCAAGCACCGCAGTATGGCGTTCGCGGATTAGCCAATGGATACCTTATTCCGGTCACGGCAACGCTCGGCATCGCCAATGCAACAGTCCCGGTAAAGCCAAGCCTTGTGACTCTGTGTACATGCATGACTTCGACCGACTCGATGAGTGGCCTGGATGTTCCAACAGTCAGGGATCCGAATGGAACCACTAAGTACACGCTGCAAGGGTGCTTCGGGTGTACAGAGCAAGTGTCGCTGACGATCACCAATCACGATCCGTCCTACGCCCATACAATCGTGATCAGTGGAGGCAGCGGAACCACCGCTGGCAGCCGCTTCGCATATGTCTACGGGTCACAGCCTGGGGGATGTTCCGGAACAACCGTAACGCCTGGCCAATGGCTGAACCTGATTACGGACACTCTAGGACCGGGAGCACAGGTGACGTACAACTTCAACCACATGGACGCGGGAGGCTTTAACGCCCCGTTGGCGATTGGAGTTACCGTAACTTCGTAAGCAGTGCCATGGCGGCACTGCGCCACGCCTCGCTGTGTGGGTGAACTCCTTTCTATAGGGTGTCGCCCACACAGCCGGTTTCTTGACGTGGCGCGGGAGGAGGCGCGCATCATTCTGAAGCGCCACACCTTGCGTTGGTCTCTTGGTACCGTCCTCGCGATGTTCGTCCTTGCATTTGCCTCCTCCGCCAAGGGTGGCCGTGGGGCGGCATCCGCCGCACGGCCGCCTGTCCCGCCTGCCATCTCATCAATTGAACGCATCCAGTTTTCGAGTCCAGTCACATCTTTGACTGCGGGACCCAAAGCAGGCGACTTGGCCATTCTCTTGGCTGGCGGCGCGGTGGTCGTGTTCAAGCGGGGCGCCGTAACCCTACGCACAAGACCCCTTCGGCCCGGAGTGACGAAGATTGCCTGGGTTTCAGGTACCGACTGGCTGCTGCTTGGTCGCGGTAGTCCTGTACATCCTTATTCCCTCCTATGGATCCCTACCGATCGTTTGTTGTCCTTGCCCACATGTGTTGGCGCTACTGGAGCACAGGCCCTCCGCGACGCCGTCGCTTGGACGTGTGGCACCCGTCTGTATGTACTGCGCCTTCGGGATGACTCCACCTTAGCGCTGCATGCGGTGGTGTACCGCCTGCGGCTGCCGTCGGCGCGTCCTACGCGTTCCATGACGGTGGATCCTTCTCTGGGCTGGGTCGCGATCGTGCCGAGGCGTGGTACTGTCTCTTATGTTCTGTTACGCACCGGAGCACTCACGACGACTGGGATCCTGGCAAGTCCGTCAGCCCATGTGGCATGGTCCGCTGACGGCAGCCTGGCGGTTGCGGTGCGAGAAACGGTGTCTGTACTCCGCCCAGGGCTTGGGGTGGTGAGTGCGGGCCGCTTCCCTGGTCAGGTGATTGATCGGCTGGAGTGGTTGCCCAACGGCAACGGAGTTCTGGTCGTCACACAGGGAAGTCAAGGAGCGCAATCGAATCTTATTCGTGTGTATGTGGTGGAAAAGGGCTACAAGACTGTACGTGCTGCCAGAGGTTACTTTGGCAGTGCGCTTGGACTCAGTGACGGCGGGGCGTTTCTTTGGACACAAGAAACAGATGCTGCCGCGACGGCAAGCGGCGGTGTTGTCCTACGGGCCATAAGCCTTCCAGTCAATACTTCGGTCCCGACCGCACCTCCCGCGATCGTGGCGCAGCGGCCGGCTGTGGGGCTGCGTCCGGTCATGGTCCCCGCCGTGCCACGGGGTATGATGACCGCTGGTCCTGACCCAGTTGCCTTTGATCCGGTAGATAGCCATGCAGTGGCTATCGCGTACCCGGCCTCCTTGTCTACGGCCAAGTCTCCTGAGGCCTCACTGCTTGAGGTTTCCACGAACTCGGGCGCTTCATGGAAGCAATTTGCACTTGGTTCCATCTCGGGGTGTCGTTTGGCGAGCAAGATCGCGGCCATGGCTTGGCTTGGGAACCACCTGGTTGTTGCATCGAGTGGTGCCGCTCTGGCAGAGTTGGCCGGTAGCTCGTGGACGTCGTTGGTGGGGCCAGTGAGCTGTTCGGCACAGGGCGGTCTGCCATTGCCCGAAGCCCTGTCGTTGGGTCCGTTCGGGCGGTGGGCCATCTCTATGGACGTGTCCATCTCGAGTGCCGTTAACCCATGGATCGCACTCGGCTCGGGAAGCACCCGCACGATCGACGGACACGCCAGGGGGCAAGTCTGGGCGGTACGTGGAGGTTATGTGTTGTGGGGCGCACTTGGCACAGGGGCACGCGCTGAGAGGGCTGCCGGCCTGTACTACAGCGCGTCCGGGCGGACGTGGAAAGCAGAGCCATTCCCTGGGTACTTTGGGAGTGATGTTTTTACAACAGATGGGAGCGCCTTCTACATCTACTATCGGGGAAATGGGTCGACGCCAGGGTTATGGCAGTCGGGCTCGCCGCTTGGACCCTGGCGATTGATGGCGGTATTGCCTAGCACTTGGTGGGAGAGTCTCTGGGCGTCCACGGGTGCGCTGTTCATGCAGGAAGGACCAAGCATATTGTTGATGAGCGAGAATGGCGGACTGACGTGGCAGAGGCTCGCGCTGCCCGTCGTTCCTGGTCGCGTGGCGAAAAGTATATCTGTCGCGCCTTCTGGCCGTAGTGTTTGGGCTTCCTATTACGTCGATGGTCTACGCCTGGTGCTGGCGCACGGCAACACCGCCCAGTAGCAGTAGGTGCGCAGACGCTGCACCAGCGGAGGGAGCGGATCGGCTGCTGGTCCCACACCACTCACCTCTTGCGTGGAAGATTGTACCACTGACAGGGCGGGCGGTGCGCCGCGCGCCAGGTCTGGGCCTCGAGGCGACGGCGACGGCGACGGCGACGGCGACGGCGACGGCGGGCACCCGGGGCGGGTGCGGCGCGCGCGTGGCTGCCGTGCGCTAGGGCGCGGCCGGCCCGCGGGAGCCGTGCATCCCCCAGCTTGGTCCCGCTCCGCTCCTCCTGCGAAAAAGGCCGGGCGCGCGTGACACCAGGTTGCGGCAACAGACATGCAACCCGCTGCGTGGAGTCAACCGCACGGGCCAATGACGCTGATCATGCCATTGCCTAGAGTCGGGTCTCTGCCACCCCT
>JAJZZC010000044.1 GCA_021797775.1 Bacillota bacterium | reverse complement strand
CGCACGCGTCGGGGCATCATGGGAAACCACCCCATGTTACCAGTTATCGTCGCCCACAAGGGTCGAAATGCGTCGAATCAGTGGCCGGATGGGGTGAGGTGACGGGGTACAAAGGGGACGGGCGGCGGTGTGGGCGGGATGGTGGTATTCGGGGGATGGCGGTGTGGGGGCGGGCCGCCGGTATGGATCGGCTGGCGGAGGGTCGGCCCACGCGCGCGCGCCCGCGCCTCAGACGCGGTCCCGCTGGCGCCGCCGCCCAGCGCCCCGGGGGGGTGGGCGGCGGCGCCAGCCTTCGGCCGTCCAGCCTGGGGGGGGCCGTGCTTTGCGCGGGGCCGGCTGATCTCGGGGCCCACGTAGCGCGAGGGCGGGCATCCGGCGCGCCCCCCCGGATGCCCGCCCCCCGGCGCGTGTGCTCAGAGCAGGCGCAGGCCGGCCGGTGCGGCGCGCAGCGCCAGCCAGAGCCCCACACCGCTGGCCGCGGCGAGCGCGAGCCAGGTGCCGGCGCATGCCAGGCGTGTGGCGAGGGGGAGGGACGACGGGGCGTTGGTCAGCCGCAGCGGCAGCGACGCGGCGTCCTGGGCGGGGCCGTCCTGCCAGGAGTTCCCGTCGGGACCGGGGATAGCGTACGGGTCGGACGTCGCCCGCTCCGGGGGCCACGCACCGCTCGCTGGGGAGGCGAATCGGTCGTCAGGCGCGGATGCCCGCGCCGGTGCGCCGAACGCGCCGCCCCCGGACGCGCCGAACGTGGCGTCTTCGGGTGCCCCCGCGCCTGACCACACGGGAGCGCCCCCGGCGCGTGCCGGCGCGGCGCGGAGCGCCTTCTCCCTCCGCCACTCGTGGCGCAGGGTCGCGAGGACACCGAAGAGGATGATGTAGTCGATGGGGTCGACCGGCAGGGTGAAGGTGCCCCCGCCCCGGTAGGTGAAGACGAGCAGTAGGCCGAGGAAGGCCGGGATCCACGCCCACCAGCGTAGGAAGCTCAGGATGCGCCCGCCGTCCAGCGGGGTGACGGGCACCAGGTTGAAGAGGTGGATCAGGAAGCCCAGCACAGCCAGCGCCGCGAAGACCTGGCGGTCGGTGAGCGCATACAGCCCGAGGGCGAGCCAGGAGGCCAGCGTGCCGGTCACCGGTCCGCCCGCGCCGATGTACGCGTCTTCGGCCGCGTCATGCGGTGTGCGCTTGGCGAAGATCACGGCGCCAAGCAGCGGGACGAAGTACGGGGCACTGGCGGGAAAGCCCTTGCGCCGCATCGCCCAGACGTGTCCCAGCTCGTGGATGGCCAGGACGGCGACGAACCCCGCCGCCAGTGTCCAGCCGAAGGCCAGGGAGTAAACGGCCACCGAGAGCAGGGCGCTGCCGAACACCAGCAGCAGCTTCACCTTGGCCAGCCCCGCCAAGGCGACGCCGAGCCAGCGCCGCACGCGGGAACGGCTATCCCCCGCCCGCGGCGGCCGGCCGCGCGGCAGAACCTGTGGGGCCGCGAAATCCGGGGTGCTATTCAACCGCGAGCCCTCCTCGCCCCACCCCAGCCTATCATAGGACGCAAGCCATCCTGGCGCGGGCAAGGGAGGGGGGCGCGGCCAGTGGCGCGCCCCATCCCGCGCCCCCGGACGCCCTGCCGGACGCCGTCGCGCCCCTGCCGGCGCGACGACACGTGCGGCCGCGGCCCAAACGACAGGCCCCGCACGCAGAGCGGGAGTTTTGGCGACGGGCGGGGGATCTCTCTCGTCCCGGCGGGCCCTTCAGAGGAGACCGGCAGTGGCGTGTGGTGGCCGGTCTCCATGGTCCGAGGGGTCGCGGCCGCGGCTGGGCTCCAAACCGCGTCGATTCGCGGCGCGCGGCAGCGGGAGTTTCGCCACGGGCGGGGGATTTCTCTCTTGGGCACGGCCGGAAGGGCACGCCCCTGTTAGGGTGACGGGCCGCTGCCCGCCCCGGCTTCGCCAGGTCGAGGGCCGTTGGCGGCACCCCGGTGCCGTGCTGGTGCGGGCGGCCGCGCGCGCAGAGCGGCCCTACCACCGGGTGGCACGATGCGGTACCCGGGACGGCCGGGACGCCGTCGCGAGCCAGGCCGTCCCGGCCCCGCCGCGCCGCTGGCGGATGCCCGTAGGCGGGCACAGGGACTTTGGCGCCGGGCCATGGCCGCGACCCGGTGGCGCGGACCCCACTTCGGTCCGCGCGCCTTGCTCGACGGGCGCCGCAAACCCGCTCGCGCCGGTTCCGGGCGCCGCGCGGGGTGCCGTTGTTCTGATTGTGGGGCCCAGCGGGTCAGCGTGGGCGGGGCGCGCAGGTGCCCGGGGCTGCGGTGGGGGCGGCGCGGTGCGCGGTCCCTGGGTGAGGGGCGGGCAAGACGGGCAGGCAGAGGGGCGGGTGGCGGCGGGTGCGCGTGGCCGTGGTCTATAACCTGCGCCGTGGCGTGGCCTCGGTGGGGGAGGCCGGCGCCGGCTTCGCCGGGCTGGAGGCGGAGTACGATACCTTCGATACCGTAGATGCCCTGCGCGCGGCGGTGGCGGCGACCGGGGACGAGGCGTTGGCCGTGGAGGCCGACCTGGACTGTCTGGGCAACCTGCGCCGCCTGCGCCCGGATATGGTCTTCAACATCGCTGAGGGCCTGCCGGGGGAGAGCCGTGAGGCGCAGGTCCCCATGCTCTGCGAGATGCTGGGCCTGCCGCACACCGGCTCGGGCCCGTTGACCCTGGCGCTCTGCCTGGACAAAGGCGTGGCCAAGCGCGTGCTCCGCGACGCAGGCGTGCCGACCCCCGCCGCCGTCGTCATGGCGCCCGGCGCGCCCGTTGCCGGCGGCCCCCTGCGCTTCCCCCTCTTCGTCAAGCCGTTGCGCGAGGGCAGCTCCATGGGAGTGACCCCCGAGTCGCTCGTGCGCGACGAGGCCGGGCTCGCGCGGCAGGTGCGCCGCGTGCATGCGGCCTACGGCGAGCCCGCCTTGGTGGAGGAGTTCCTGCCCGGGCGCGAGTTTACGGTGGGCCTGCTGGGCAACGGGGAGCCAGCGGTCCTGCCGGTCACAGAGATCGCGTATGGGGAGGTGCCGGCCGGTTACCCACCCGTCTATACGTACGGTTTCAAGCGGGAGTGGGACGACGCCCGCTTCTACCACTGCCCGGCGCCGCTGGAGCCCGCGTTGCTCGCGCGCGTGCAACGCGTGGCGCGGGACACCTTTCGCTGCCTCGGCTGCCGGGACGTCGCCCGCGTCGACCTGCGCCTGGACGCCGAGGGCACGCCGCACTGCCTGGACGTGAACCCGCTGCCCGGCCTGGCGCCCGGGTTCTCCGATTTGCCGCGCCAGGCGGATGCGGCGGGCTTGGGGTACGGCGGGCTCGTGCGCGCCATCCTGGACGCCGCCCGTGCCCGGTACGGCATCTGAACCGGCGCGCGGCCCCTGGTCACCCCGCCCAGCGCCCGGGTATCTCCCCTCTGCCGTCCCCTGGGTGGACCGCCGCCCAGGCCCGTACCAGCCAGCGTGGGGGCGGGCGACACGGGCCGCCGTTCGGCTCCCGGTCCCGCGCGGCCCCGAGGAGCGGGGGCATGGCGACGCGGCCGGGACATGCGCCGGTGGGCTCGCCCCACCGGTGGTCGGCCGTACGGATACGGGCCATCCGCCGGTAGGCTGCTCAGTGCGCAAGCAGCCTCACGCGGTTTCCCGGCGGCCATCGCCCGCGGGTGGGACCCCGGCGGTCCAAAGTGTGCCGCGCGGCCCGGGTCGGGCGCCACGGAGCGTGCGGCCAGGTGCAGGGCGTCGGGCGGACCAGCGACGCGCCCACGGCCAGCAGGCAGCAGACCAGCGGGCGCAAGGCTTCGCGGCATCGAGCCCTTGTCCAGGGGAGCCCATGGTGCTGAGGTCGCTACCCTGGTTCACCACTCTGCCGTTTGCACCCGCACGGCCCCGCGCCAGGCAACGGGCGCGAGCATAGGGTACAGAGGGCCGCGCGCCAGTCGCGGCAGAGGCCCTTCCGGCGCCGGTCACCGCGGCCGGCCGTCCGCTGGTGCGCCGGGCCGGTGCGGCCGGGGTCAGTCCCCCGGTGCCGGTTGCTCCGGTTCCCGAAGGCCGGGGCTCGCAGGCGTGCCGGCCGGTGCGCCCTCGTGAGGGCGAACCGGCCGGCAGGTGATCGCGGGCTGGTTCGCGGGAGCTTGGCGCCACCCCCGGCACGCGGAGCCGCGCGGCACGGGGCGTGCGGTTGCCCGGACGCGTACGGGCGCTCTCCGATCCCGCGCGCCGCGGCGGGCTCTGGCGGCATACGTCCAACGCCCGGTGGCGCCGGGTCCTCGACTGGGGCCGCCACAAAGGGCTCTGCCGCTTCCAGCATCCCACGCCGCCTGTGCCGCAGGGGGCGGCTCCCGCGCTGCCGAAGCCGCCGGACCAGCAGGGGACGCCGCCGGTGGACGGTGCGCCGGGGGCGTCCGGCGCCGCACCGCGCCCCGTGGAGAGGAACGGTGGGCTGTTGTCGGACGAGCCGCAGGGCCCCGCAGGCGGCCGTGTGCGCCTGCGCCACATGCTTCCCTCCGACGTGACTCGGTTCCAGGATTGGGCCGCCGATCAGGAGTTGCGCCGCCTGTTTCTGGGGGCGCACGCCGCCGAGCGCGTCGCCGACCCTGGCGACTGGCTGCCCGGCCTGGGTGGCCACGGGATGCCCGGCCGACACCCTATGGCCCGGTGCGCCTACCTCCTCCGGGTCATCGAGACCCTGGACGGCTTGGTCCTGGGCTGGGTGGAGCTGCGTGACACCAACTGGCGGCGGCGGAGCGGCGAATTGCGCATCTGCCTCGGCGACCGCGCGACCTGGGGACGGGGCTACGGCACGGACGCGTTGCGGCAGTTTTTGGAACTAGCCTTCGCGGAGTGGCGGTTGCGCAGCGTGCAGTTGCGCGTGGCCATCTGGAACGTCCGGGCGGTGCGCGCCTACGAGCGCTGCGGCTTCCGCCGCGAGGCCCGCTTGCGCGCCGGCCGTCACGAGCGCGACGGGCTGGAGGACCTCTGGCTGATGCGCGTGGACGCGCCGGGCGCCACGCGGGGCGAAGCGGACGAGGTGGCGGCCGGCTCGTGAGCAAGCTCCGGGAACGACGCCCGCGCTCGGGCCGCGGGAGGCTTCCACCACGGCGGCGCCGCCCTGGCGGAACGCCCCCCGCCGCGCGGGCGCGCACAACCCGTGGGCGTCCAACCTGGATCTCGCAAGCGACAGCCCCTGGGTGCAGGGTCCCGGGGAGAGAACGGAGTACGCCGACCACCGCCCGGGCGCGCCAGACCGGGTCCGGTGGCTTGAGGGCCATGGTGCGCGCGCGACCTGTGCTGGTTCGAAGAACGCCCTTTACCGCAGGCGTACGGGGACGGCCGTTGCTCTGGGCGGCCGCGCAAAACGGGGCCGGTCCTGGGACCGGCCCCGCGCCAGGAGTGTCGTCCAACGGGATCCGGGGCATCTCCCATCGTTTTCTGCAACAGGGCGCAGCGATCTCCGTTGGAGTCGGCCATCCGCCGAGGGTGCGGCGGCGGCGGCCACCCCGAAGATCGAGGAGAGCAGCGGTAGCCGGGGGCGAGGATTCGGTCGAGCGTGTGGTCAGAGAACGATGTCTAGAAGTGGAAGACGAAGGCTGGGGGCTGGTCGGGGTCCCCGGAGGCGGTCCGGCACGGCTCCGCGCGTTGCCCGCCCGCGGCGATCCAGCATATGCCGGTGCCTGTTCGCTGGTGCGCGCCGTCCGGCGGGGCACGCTCAGCCGGGCTGGCCTTGGCGCTGCACGGCAGCCCGCGCGGCGACATCCACAGGTGTGCCTCAGGACCCAACCGAACGACGGCCTGCGCCAGCGGGTGCCGCTGGCCCCCGCAGGTACGCTGGGGTGTCCACGTGGAGATGCCGGCAGCGCACTTCCGGTACGGGCCGTCACGAAGCAACTGTTCGTTGGGTGGGCACACAACACAGGGACACCAGGCTGGGGAGGCCATCCAACAGCGCCCCCGTGGTGGGTCCTACGGACACGCGGCGACCGACGCGGCGCGGGCAGCGGGACAGGCCATCTCCTACCGCTTCGTGCGCAGGGGGCGCAAGGGCTCCGACGGGCACGGGGCCGTGACCGCTCCGGCGCGGCCACGGCCCTGCCTCCGTCTCAGCTCTCGCGCAGCAGGGTGTCGAGTTTGCTCCCCTTGTCCAGCCGGTTGAGCACGAGCCCCACGGCGATGAGGTAGACCCAGGCGAGCAAGGAGAACGCGCGGCCGAAGGAGTACTGGGCGAACTCCACGTGGCCGACCAGCGTGCCGTGGGTGATGCCGGGCAACGCGACGAAGGCGGAGAGGAAGAAGATCAGCAGGTTGAGCACGGAGTAGGCGATGGCCGGCGTGTACCAGCTGCGCAGGCCCAGCAGGTAAACCACTGACACCAGCACGTAGGCGGCCACTTCGGTTTCCAGCCAGAAGGTAACGGCCTGGGTCTGGCCGGGGCTGGCGAATAGGTGCGCGGCGGCGTCGAGCAGCGCCAGCACCACCATGGAAAAACGCAGCCACTTCAGACCAGTGAAGGCCCCCCGGGCTGCCAGCGCACCGGTGCTGGGCATCCCTTCGCCTTGGTGCGAGCGGGTCTCCGCGACATACCCCTGCATCACGACTTCGACACCTTTCTTGCCGTCTCCGGCGGGCATGAGGATAGGCCACGCCCTGGGGCGGGCAAAGGGCCCATGGGGCAGCGCCGGCATGGGCCCTCAGACCGCTCTTGCGCTGGGCCGATCGGGCCAGGGGACAGCCCCGGCGGCGGCGTGTTGCCGTGCGCGCAAGGCCGGCGTCCGAGGGACGTAAGACGGGCGTCGGTGCGGGACGGCGGGGTGCGGCCCGGGGGGCCAGGGCGGGGGCGCGGGCAGGGGGGCGTGCGGGGCGGGGCAGACCAGGCCGGTCCGGGGTGCACGCCACCGTCGGGGCAAGCGCCGGCGCCCCGCCCGCCGAGGCGGGGCGCGCGAGGACGGCGCTGCGAAAAGCGCCGCTCCTGCTGCCGGCCGGACCGAAAGCGTTGCGGCACAAGAGCGCGGATCATGTGTAGCGGCTCACCGGTAATGCGTGGAAACCGCTCAAGGTGGGGGCGAGGGACGGCGCCCCGGCCAACCGAGCCTATCCTTGGGCGACAAGGCGTCAAGGACAAGGGCCCGCGGCCCGCTACGCGCCCTTGACGCCCCGCCGCCCAGGGGGACAGGCATTGCGGGGCGCCGTCCCGAAAATCGCCGTTAGGGTGCGTGAGCAGGATTCGTTCACTCGCACGGATCGTGAGCGGCTACACCCGGTGGTGCGGATATGGCGGAGTGCCTCGCGGTCCACGCGTTGAACACGGCGTTGATCGTGGCGGCGGCAGGCCGCGGGCTGCGCTTGGGCGGGGCGGACCTGCCGGCCCTGGTGGCGGCCGCCCTCCTGCACGACGTGGGCATGTGCGCCTTGCCGCGGCATGCCTGGATGCGCGAAGGACCGCTCAAGGCCTCCGAGCGGGCGGCCTTGCTCCGGCATTCCCAGATCGCGATCGAGGCGTTCGACGGCTGTCTCCGCTGGGACACGTACCTGCGCCTCGCTGTGCTGCAGCACCACGAGCGCATCGACGGGAGCGCTTCCGCTCCAAGCCGCTAAGCAGGCCGATCATGTACTGCACAGCTTGACGTGGGGTATCGCTGCGTACGAAGACGGAGCGGAAACGTACCAAGTGGGACTCCACTTCCTCGGGCGGAGTCAGTGAGACGGCGTACCTGTTCGGTGAACTGCGTTGGGACCGCTACGCCTGGTGGGTCGACGGCACCCCCGTGGCGAGCGCGTACCACAGCTAGTGGTTCGGCACGCACTTCACCGAATGCTTACGAGACGGCACTGTACTCGCTCGGCTCCAGTTGCCGGCGCCGATCCCGCTCTCTGGCGGGACGAGCGCCGAAGCCGAGTTTGCTGTTCACGGTTCAAGCGCGTCCACGCCCGTTGACGCCACTCCTCATTCATCCTGAATCTCGCAGTGTCAGGCGGGTGCCGCTGTCCGAGAAGGACCCCGCGTACGAGCGGGTGCGGTCGTGGCGAGGGACTGGCCCCTGGGTGCCAAGGCGACGGGCAAACCCTTTGCGAAAATCAGGTTCATGGGGCAACCATTCTCGCTCGAACTGGAAAGTGATGGGAGAACCCGCAAACTATTTGGCGGCAGTCACTTATCGCCCTTAATTAGAGCGAGGCCACCCCGTTATAGCGACCGCCATCCCGCGGGACTCCCTGACCGCTCTAGTGCGGAGGACAGTATTAGGCCTGCTGCCGTCCCTGAGGAAACAGATCCGCCACCGGCACCTCGATGCCGGGGAACAGCGGGCAGGTCAGCAGGTCCCCGCGCCCGAGAGGGGGGGCCTCGGCGTAGCCCTCCGGGCCGAGTGTGAAGACCCGGACCGTTCCGGTGTCCGGATCGAGGACCCAGTAGAAGCGCACGCCGAACCGCGCGTACGTGCGCAACTTGGCACCGAGATCCCTGGCCCGCGTGCTCGGCGACAGCACCTCGGCGATGAGGTCCGGTGCGCCCCGCACATCGTCTTCGGTGACGATGGTCAAACGGCCCCGGCAGACGAAGAGCCCATCGGGTTCGACCACATTCGACTCATCGAAGCAGACGTCGAACGGGGCGACGTAGCCCTCACCGTACCCGGCCGTTTCGGCGCGCGCGAAGAGGAGGTCCAGGCGGCTGACGGTACGCTGGTGGCGACGCTTGGGCGCAGGGCTCACAGCGAGGTCCCCTTCCAGCACCTCGTAACGGCGGCCGTCCTCCGGCATCACCTCCAGGTCCGCGCGCGTGAACACGGGCCGGATCACACCCACGGCGCACCATCCCCCCCGTTGTCGTGCCGACCATGGCCCCACCGCCGCCGACTCGGCGGCCATCGCGAACGCCGCCGGGCGTGACGCCACGGTTCTCCCTGGCGCCCCGATGCCGCTCTGGCCTTCTGACCAGCCCCGCAACCCGAGTGCGGTGTGACCCTCCTCAGCCATTGTAACGGGTCGGGCTGGCGCAGCGCGGGGCAGCCGTGACGTGCGCCTGTTCGCATCCACCGGCCTCGCCCTGGCCCGCGTGGCCCGCCGCAGGGCGACGTCGTTCCAGGGGGGGCCCCGGCCGCGACGGCGCCGTGCCGAGGCGCCAGCTGGCGTGGCCATTAGGGTGATCCGCCCGTGCGCCACCGCGTGGTCGGCCTGGCGCTGGCCGACGCCCGGATCCGGTCAGTGGACCAAAGACCGGTTCCGCTTGCCCGAAGGCGCCCTCCGCCGCCCGCCATGCGGGCAGGCTCCTGCTGCGAGCCACCCCCCCGCTGCGCGACAGACCGAGCGCGGGCAGGCACTTGGCTGCTTGACCGAACCGCGAGAGCCAGTTATTGTCAGTTCGTCGCGCGGGAGGAGGGGGCCGGTGGAAGCTGCGGAGACCGCATCGGCGGAGATGGCGGCGACGCAGGAACCCGGGGCCCCTGGCGGGCGGCCACCCGCCGACCCGGTCTGGATGCTGGCGCAGCGTGTAGAGGACCTCCAGCGGGCGCAGGGCGAGACGCGCGCGGCCGTCCAGGCGCTGGATGCCAAGATCGACGCGCTCGATGCCAAGGGGGAGCGCCGCGTCGAGGCGCTCCAAGCCAAGATGGAGCACCGCGTCGCCGCGCTCGAAGCCAAGGTGGACCGCCGCGTCGACGCGCTGGAGGCCAAGGTGGACCGCCGCGTCGATGGGTTGGAGGCCAAGATGGAGCGCCAGTACACCGCGCTGGACACGAAGACGGACCGTCTGCGCGGAGAGCAGCGCTGGTTTATCGGGGTGCTGCTCGTCGCCATCATCGGCCTGCTCGTCAAAGTGCTGCTGCCCGGGGCGTAGGCCCGCCAAGCCCCGGGCACCGGCGAGGGCGCAGGGCCCGTGTCCTCGTTCGCGGCGCAGGCACGGCCCCCACCAGAGGTCACGGACGGGGGACGACGAACGGCCTTGGCCAAGCCGCGTTTACAGGCGCCGCACGCCCGGCATCACCGTGCGCATCGGTGGGGCCCCGCGCCCCCCGTTGCCGACTCCCCGTCTGCGGTTCGCGCAGCGCCTGTGGCGCGCATGCCCCTTCCGTCGCGCACCCGCGCACCCGCTGCCCACCCCTCGCCCCCCCGGGGAGCGAGGGGACGTGCCCGCTCTCGGGCAGGCGCGTGCGCCCCGGGCGGCGAAGGCCGTGGAGTGGCCCGCGCTTGGCCGTATGGCCGGACGGGGCGCGGGCCGCCGACGGGGGCCCGGCGCACGCTGCGGCCCGGGGCGGGAGAGAGCGCCGTTGGAGGCAGGGGATCGCGCCGCACAGGGGGCCGGGGGCGTGCAGGCGGAGGGCCGCGCCACCTCCGGACCGCCGCCAGGAGAGGACCCGCCGCTGGGGCCCGCCGACACGGCGGGCGGGCCGGTCGGACCGGTGCCCGGGGGGGCGGACGCGCCTGCCGCATGCGAAGAGGAATCAACCCGGCCCGGTCCGGAGCCGCCGGCCGGGGAGACGTGCGACGCGACGGATGCGGTGGCCACAGATGGCCTCCGCGTTGAGGGTTGGCCGCGCGCCGTGGTGACGGCGTTGGCCGCAGGGCTCGCGGTGCTGCTCGCCGTCTTCACGCTCAGTGCCTACTGGGGCTGGCGCCTCGCGCATCCGCCGCGCCTGCCGGTGCGGAGCAACCCGGGCACGGCCGCCCAGTTGATCTGGCGGTGCCTGCCGATGGTTGGCGATCTGCCGCCCTGCACCCCCGGCCGCTTGGCGCTGCAGCCTGATGCGATCCCCCTCAGCGGCTGGATCCTGCCGGTACCACCCCCGGGCCAGCCCCGGCCGGGCACGGGTCCGGGCAACCCCTCGCGCCAGGAGCCCATCTGGCCAGGCACGAGCCCGGGGCAGTGGTCGCGGCGCACGGTGGTCCTGGTGTCGGGACGCGGGCAGAACCGACTGCAGCAAGGCGTACCCGTGTACACCATCGCCGCCCGCCTGACCGGGCTTGGCTACAACGTCGTCCTGTTCGACACCCGCGGCACCGGCCGTTCCGGTGGGGCCGCGATCGGCTTCGGCGCCACGGAATGGCACGACGTGAACGCGGTGGTCGGCTACCTGCGTACCCTCGGCCCCCCCGGCGGGACCGTGGCGGTGTGGGGCTTCGGCACGGGCGCCGACGCCGCCCTCGTCGCCGCGGCGACCGACCCGCACATCGCGGCGGTCATCGCCGACAGCCCGTACGCGAGCCTGCCCGCCTACCTGCGGCGCAACGTGCCGGTGTGGACGGGCCTGCCTGCCTTCCCCTTCGGGTGGACTGTGCCCTGGGTGATGGCTCGCGAGACGGGGGTCCACTACGGGGCGATGCGCCCGCTGCGCGCCGCGGCCACGCTCGGCGCGCGGGCCCTGCCGCTGCTGCTGGTCGGTGGCGGCGCCGACCGCGTGACCCCGGCGTCTGGCGTGCGGAGGCTGTACGCGGCGGCTGCCGACAAGAACGGGCAGACCCTGGTGGTGCCCGAGGCCGGCCACCTGCAGGCCTTCGCCAAGGAGCCGAGTCGTTACATGCGGCGCGTGCTGGCGGTGCTGGCCGAGATGTCCTGACGGGGGGCCCGGGGGCGGGCGCCGCCGCGGGCTGTCAGACAGCGCCGCGCTGGCCCTTGGCGAGAGGATGGCAGCGCTGAGCTCCACCCGTCCCGTTGGGGGCGTGTACGCCCTGACGGCCAACCGCTTCCGGCCCGGGCGTGCGGCCTCGCGCTTCCCCTCCCGCCGGGGCCGCGTACCGCCCACCCTCGCCGACCTGCGCGCCGGGCGAGAGGGCCCGTTGGAGGCCGCGCTTACGTGGCTGCGTGCGCGAGGGCCGGTGCCGCGAGGGCCAGAGCACCCAGGGGCGGTCACCCTTGCCGGCATGAGGGGGACCCGCTCGCGGGTGCGCGCCGGGCGGCCGCGTGCCGCCTCCGGTAGGGGCGTTGACAGCCTCGTCGGGGAAGCGCGGGGCCTCTCGCCTCCGCTGGCGTGGCGGGCCGCGGGCGGTGCTCGCCATCGACACCCCCAACCACCCCTCCCGCACCGCTGGCGCGTCCTCAGCACCCAGCCGCATCGCCGGGCTGGTCCCCCCGCGCCAAACCGTCCGGCGGTGCAGCGGCCGGTTTGGCGGAGCGACGGGCCCGGCCGTGCGGCGCGTTTTCGCGCGGGCTGATGCGCCCTGAGCGCCGGCCGCCCCCGTCAGGGCCACACGCGGACCGGTACGACGACATCCCGCTCCCCCGGCGCACACGCCGGGCAGCGGAAGCCAAGGCTCACGTTCCCCGCGTGCCGGGCGGCGAAGGTCAGCGCCCGCTCCCCTGGCCGCGGCGTGGTCGCCCCGCGGTTGGCGACCACGCCGCCAGGCTTGGCGCTGACTACGACCTGGGCCGCCGGTGGCACGGCGGGCAAGACGATCATAAACTCCTGGCCCTGCGTGATGCCGAAACCCGCTGCGCTGGCGGTCCGGGACACTGTGAACACATACGCGGGCTGACCGCCTACGGTGCCACAACCGGCCAACAGGCAAGCCAATAGGACAAGAGTGGCCCTCCACCACGAACGCAACGCCCTCTACTCCTTCCTCTGGATACCGTGGCGGCAAGCGTACCGTGCTCTTCATACCAAGTAGCGACCTCGGGCGAAAGGGCCACGGCACGGTGTTCCACAAGGCCACCCGTGCAGACCAGGGCGGGACTCTGCGATTATGTCTTTCCACCTATGCCGCTCTGTGCACCCAGACAACCGCCTGGCCCTCAGGTGTAGTATTTCACTCTTGGACTGGAGTGTGGCCATGCACGGGGCATGCGTCAAGAGGGGAGGCGGCGGCAACTGACTCAGCGGGGCCGGCGCGGCGAGCGCGGGTGTGCGGAGCGGCCCCACGGGCGCCCTGGGCGCCGCGCCTGCGTACGGGCCTCCGTCCGGCCCGCGCCACCGCTGCGGCAGGCACCCACCGGTGCGGGCGGGTGGGCGCGGCCTCCCGAAAGGCCTGTGGCCCCAGCGATCGCGCACAGCCGCCGGGCACGGGGCCGGCGCAGGGCGGTGAACCTCCGTCACCGGCTGGAGGCCGGGCCCCCCCCACGCCAACGACATCACGCCTGTCGGCGATCGCCCGCGAGACAGGAGGCTCGGCGCGTGGGGGCGAACCCGGCCCGTTGTCCTGGTGGACCGCATCGCGGCGCGTCCTCTCACGGCGTCCGCTGCTCGCCCTGCCCATGGGTCCGCGTGGTTCCGGCCGGGTCTGGCAGAAGCGCGCTGGTCCAGCCCGGGTCCATGCCCGTATGGCCCGCGCCCGCCGGGGCTGCCGACCTGCCGGGGCGTCTACCCCGCGCAGCCAGCCGTTCACCGGGAGGCGGCGGTCCGCGGAGGGGTGGACGGCGCTCCGCGTGGCGACACCCACAGCGCGCGGTGCGTGGCCCTGGTTGCAGGCGTTGGGCCCGGGTGGCCCGCCACCCTGCCGCTCTCTCGGGCCGCGCGGTGGGCGGTCGCCTGGGTGGCGGTGCCCGCCGCGCGCGGTCCACCGCCCGGTTGGAGGGGCCCGGCCCCAACGCCCGTCCGGTCCCGCCCGCCCCGCCCCGGTGCCATGCAAGCGCGGTGGCCCGGGGCGGGCCGTCGCGCTTGCGCAAGGAAGGGGGTCGCTGTGGTGCGCCCGCCCGCCGCGATCCGCGAGTTGTCGGGCTGGGGCCAGTACCCCCGGGAGCGCTGCCGCGTCTTCCGCCCCGAGCAGCGGGGCGAGTTGGCGGCGGCGCTGGCGGCTGGCGGGGACGGTGGACTGATCGCGCGCGGTATGGGGCGCAGCTACGGCGACGAGGCGCTGCACGCCACAGGCGCCGTCGTGCTGATGACGCGGCTCAACCGCTTCCTGGCGCTGGATCCGGTGGCGGGCGTGCTGGAGTGCGAGGCGGGCGTCACGCTGGCCGAGATCATCGAGGTAGCGCTACCGCACGGCCTCTTCCTGCCCGTGACCCCGGGGACCAAGTTCGTCACGGTGGGGGGAGCCATCGCCAACGACGTGCACGGCAAGAACCACCACCGCGACGGGTCCTTCGCCGGTTGCCTACAGGGGTTCGACCTGCTGACGGCGGGGGGCGAGGTGCTCGCCTGCTCGCGCGAGACCCACGCCGACGCGTTCTGGGCTACCCTGGGCGGCCTCGGGCTGACCGGGGTGATCACGCGGGCGCGCCTGCGCCTGCTGCGCGTGGAGTCCGCCTTCCTGGCGGTGGACTACGCCCGGGCGGCCGACCTGGACCAGGCCATCGCGCTCTTTGACCGCCACGAGGCCGACTACCCGTACTCCGTCGCCTGGATCGACTGCCTGGCGCCCGGCCGAGCGCTGGGGCGTTCGCTGCTGATGCACGCGCGCCACGCCTCCGCCGCGGACGCGCGCGCCGCTGGCGCAGCCGACCCCATGCGCCCCCCGCCGCGGCGCGTGCGCGGCGTACCGCTAGAGCTGCCGGGCGGGCTGCTGAACCCGCTGACGACGCGGGCCTTCAACGCCCTCTACTACGCGCGCCCGCGTCCGGCCGGGCGCCTGGAGGGCTACGACGCGTTCTTCTACCCGCTGGACGCGGTGGAGCATTGGAACCGCATCTACGGGCGGCGCGGCTTCGTGCAGTGCCAGGCGCTGCTGCCGCCCGCTGGCGGGCGTGAGGCACTGGTGGCGCTGCTGGAGAAGCTGCGGGCGGCACGGCGCGCGTCCTTCCTCGCCGTTCTCAAGCGCATGGGCCCCGCCAGCGGCGGCCTGCTGTCGTTCCCCGGCCCGGGCTGGACGTTGGCCTTGGACATGCCGACCACGGCCGACCTGCCGGGCTTCATGGACGGCCTGCACGAGCTGATCCTGCGCCACGGGGGGCGGGTGTACCTGGCCAAGGACGCGACGCTCCGGCCGGCGCACTTGCGCGCCATGTACCCGGCGCTGCCGCGCTTCTTGGAGGTCAAGCGCCGCCTGGACCCGGAGGGGCGCATCTGCTCCTCGCTGGCGCGACGGCTGGAGATCGCGGGGGGGGCGTCGTGAGCCGGGTGTTGATCCTCGGCGCAACCTCGCCCATTGCGCGCGCCATCGCTGGCGAGTTCGCGCGGCGGCGCCGCTGCGAACTCTGGCTGGCGGGGCGGGACGCGGGCGAACTCGCGCTGATCGCCGCGGACGTGGCGGTGCGCTTCGGCGTGCCCTGCCGCGCCGCGGCCTTCGACGTCACCGACTACGCGGGCCACGCCCCGCTCCTCGCGGCCTGCTCGGCCGACGGCGGGCTGGACGGGGTGGTGCTGGCCGCCGGCTTGATGACCGACCAGGCGGAGGCCGAGGGCGACCCCGCGCGGGCACGGGCGATGTTCGAGGTGAACTTTACCGGGTGCGCGTCGGTGCTGTTGACCGCGGCGGCCTGCCTGGAGCGCCAGGGCCAGGGCTTCCTCTGCGTCCTCGGCTCGGTGGCCGGCGACCGCGGCCGGCGCTCCAACTACATCTACGGCGCGGCCAAGGGGGGCTTGGCCCTGTTCACGCAGGGCCTGCGCGCGCGCCTTGCCGCCTCCGGGGTGGCCGTGGTGACGATCAAGCCCGGGTTCGTGGACACGCGCATGACCTTCGGGATGGGCGGGGCCGCGGCGGCTCTGGCGGCGTCGCCCGAGGCGGTGGCGCGGGCCGTGGTCGCCGCGGTGGAGCGCGGCGTGGGCGTGGTCTACGCGCCCGCGTACTGGCGCCTGGTGATGGCCGTGGTGCGCGCCCTGCCGGAGCGGCTGATGTGGCGGCTGCCGCTCTGAGGGGTGCCGGCCGGCACCCCTCAGAGCGCCAACGCTCGTCCGCGTCCCTGGAGGGGTACCTGGCGGCAGGCGGCCCACCACGGTGGCGCGCCACGGTGGCGCGGCCTCACGGAAACCACTGCGGCCCAAGCGGTCGCGCATGCCTGGGGCACCCATTCCCGGCGCATGGCGGCGACCTGCGCCACCTTCCAGAATCCCGGGCCCCTTCGCGGAACGACGCCACCCTGGGGCGGCGATTTCCCCGGTAGGGTCTCGGATCGTGATGTCGAACCGGCTCGGCATGCACCCCCGGGCACCTGTTCCTGTGGACGACCCCGGCCGCACCCTCTTCGACGGCCTGCCGGTCCCCGCGTGCCTGGTGGATGGTGATGGCCGGCTCGTCGCGCTGAACCGCGGGGCCGTCGCCTTCTACGGTGTGGAGCCCGGCGCCGTGGTGGGGCGGTTGGCCATGCCCGCGCTCGCCATCGTCCCCGCCGACGGCAGAGAGGGCGACGCCTGGGCGCGGCTATCGCCGCCGGGGGCCCGGCGGCGGCTTCGCTGCCGCGTCACGGGCAGGGACGGGCAGTTGCGCGTGGGATCCGTCATCTACGCCGCGCTCGAGGCAACCGATCCACCTCTGGGCGTGCTGTTTCTTATCGAGGGGACGGCGGCGGGTGTCCTCGGGGACCTTGCCCGAGTGGGCCCTGCGGGATCCCGTCTCGGGCTTGGGCAACCGGCAGTATTGGGCGCCGCAGGCAACCGCCTGCGGCGCCAGAGCGGCGCGCCAGAGACCAGGACGGGCAGGAGAGATGGCCGCGCATGCAGTGGGTCGAGTTGTCGGTGGGGGTCCTCTTCAACGCGCTGGCCAACATCCTCATGAAGTACGGGGTGAAGCACCTCCGCCTGGGTCAGACCTCGGCGGGCGTGCTCGCGCGGGTCGCGACCGACCCGGCCCTGCTGCTGGGCGTGGCCAGCTTCGCGCTGGCGCTGGCCGGGTACGGCGCCGCGCTGCGACGGGTTCCGCTCAGCACCGCCTACCCGATCATGACCGGCCTCGGGCTGATCATCGTCTCGGCCGTGTCCACGGTGCTCTTCCGCGAGGGCTTCACGGCGCTGAAGTCGGTGGGGGTCGTGCTGATCCTCGTCGGCGTCGTCTTGGTGACCCGGCCGGCGTAGGGCGGGGGGGATCCTCCCCGCCCCGCTCTCGGGCCGCGCCGGCCTGCCGGTTCCCCGATCCTTGGTCACTCCGCTCGGCGCCATCCTGACCCGCTGGCGATCCCCACCCGCCCCGCCCCGGCTGCGCCGGCCTCCCGCCTGCCCCCGTTCGCTGCGCCGCCCCGCCACCGCCCGGCGCGCGCCGGGTTTCCCAGGTTCCGCGCCAACGACTTGGACGCGGATCGCTCTGGCGGGGCGGCCAGCGCGGTTGCAAACAGGTACGCTTCCGGGTATAATGATGAATTGGCCGGTGTCTCTGGCTTGGTCTGTGAAGGTGAAGCCTCCTCGGACCTGTCTGGACTCCCGCCCGATGAAATGGGCCCGAGGAGGATGAGTCTTGGCGAAGAACCTGTTTGTCGGCAACCTGCCGTGGAGCGCCACGGAGGACGACCTGACCCAGTTGGTGGCCCCGCACGCTACCGTCCTTGCCGCGCGTGTCGCCACCGACCGCGATACCGGCCGCTCGCGCGGCTTCGGTTTCGTGGAGGTGGCGGATGAGCAGCTGCAGCAGGCGGTGGACGCCTTGCAGGGGGTCGAGATGGGCGACCGTCTGCTCACGATCAACGAGGCCAAGCCCCGTGAGCCGCGCGCCGGGGGCGGCCGCCGCTTCTAAGGGCCGGCTGGCGTCGGGAACACGCCGGGGCGTCGTTCCGGCCCGTCGCGCGAGCGAGTCCCTGATCGCTCGGTAGTCACGGCGACGTGGTCTTGAGCGCGTCCGGCCCAAGCGCATAGGAACCGCCCACGATGCCTGTGGGCGGTTTTCTTGTGGTTCCCGTTCGCATCATGCACGCACGAACGGTGCCGGACGCTCACGCGCGAAGTATGCGTACGCCAACGGATCCGCGCCGGAGCGCCGCCCTCACCCCGGATGGATCCGGCGCGAACCGGCGGCGCGCTGCAGCCGCGGAGCAGGTACCCGCACGGCTGCTTTGCGCCCCTTACCCGACCTCCAGCGCGCAGCGCCCCCCCGCGAGCAGGGATAGGACGGCGAGCCCATCGGTGTGCTCCACGGGGAAGGAGTGCCCCTCCCCGTCGCGCGCCCCCGTCACGGACTGGCCGTGCGGCACGCGGACGCGGTGGACGCCGTCGCGGCTGGCCCGCAGGGTGGCGGCCGTCAGTTGTCCGTCCCGCCAGGCCAGGTCGACCTCTACCCCGCCCCGCGCGCGCAGCCCGCGCACGCTGCCCGCCGTCCACTCCGGCGGCAGCGCGGGCAGCAGGCTCACCTCGCCGGCGTGGCTCTGCAGCAGCATCTCGGCGATGGCGGCCGTGCCGCCGAAGTTGCCGTCGATCTGGAACGGGGGGTGGGAGTCGAAGAGGTTGTCCAGGGTGGAGCGTCGGAGCAGCTCCAGGAGGTGCGCGCGGCTCTGGCCGCCCTTCTCCAGCCGCGCCCAGAGGTTGACCAGCCAGGCGCGGCTCCAGCCGGTGCCGCCGCCCCCGTGCGCCAGGCGCCGTTCCAGGGAAGCGCGGGCCGCCGCGGCCAGCTCCGGCGTGCCGCGCGGGGTGATGCGGTTCCCCGGGTGCAGCCCGAAGAGGTGCGACATGTGCCGGTGGCCCGGCTCCGCCTCCTCGAAGTCCTCGGCCCACTCCTGCAGTTGGCCGTACCGGCCGACGCGCGGGGGGAGCAGCCGCGCGCGCGCCGCCTCCAGGCGCGCCGCGAAGTCCGCGTCCCCCCCGAGGACGCGGCAGGCCTCCGCACAATGGGTGAAGAGGTCCCAGAGGACGGCCATGTCCATGGTCGAGCCGGCGCTCACCGCCGCGTGCCCGCCGCCAGGGGCGACGAAAAGGTTTTCCGGGGAGGTGGAGGGGCAGGTGACGAGGTGTCCTGTGCCATCCTCGACCAGGAAGTCGAGGTAGAAGAGCGCGGCCTCGCGCATGGCGGGGTAGGCGCGTGCGGCCAGGAATTCCTGGTCGCCGCTGAAGGCGTAGTGCTCCCAAAGATGCAGGCACAGCCAGCCCGCCGCCATGGGCCAGTTGGCCCAGACGGGGCTGCCCCGCCCCGCGCCCACGGGGTTGGCCAGGCGCCAGAGGTCGGTGTTGTGGTGGGCCGCCCAGCCGCGGCAGCCGTAGTAGACACGGGCCGTGCGCCGGCCGCTGACCCGCAGCCCGTCGATCAGGTCGAAGAGCGGCTCGTGGCACTCCGCCAGGTTGCAGGTCTCCGCCGGCCAGTAGTTCATCTGGGTGTTGATGTTGATCGTGTAGTTGGAACTCCAGGCCGGCCGCACGTCCTCGTTCCAGATGCCCTGCAGGTTGGTCGCCTCCGTGCCGGGCCGCGAGCCGGCGATCATCAGGTAGCGCCCGAACTGGAAGTACAGCGCGACCAGCGCCGGGTCGTCGTCCCCAGCGCGCAGCGCGGCCAGGCGCTCGTCCGTGGGGCGCGTCGCGGCGTCGGCGCCGCCGAGGTCCAGCGCCACCCGGCCGAAGAGCCGGCCGTGATCGGCGGTGTGGGCCGCCCGTAGCGCCGCGTATCCCCGCGCGGCCGTCCTGGCCAGGCGCTCCTCGCAAGCGGCGGAGAGGGCGCGCGCGTCGGGCTCCAGCGGGGCGTCCCAGCCGCGGAAGCCGGTGGACGCGGCCAGCAGCAGCGTGACGGCGTCGGCGCCTTCCACCCGCAGGCGTCGGCCGTCGCCGCGCAGGCGCCCACCCTCGGCGACGGCGCGCAGCCGCACCTCAAAGGGCATGCCGCCGGCCTCGCCCTCCTCATACACCACCGGCCGGTCGGCCTCGCGCACGTAGTTCGGGTCCACGTGCGCCGGGCAGCGCCCGCGGAGCGCCAGCGTGTGGGCGGCGAGCTGCTCAGCGCGTGCCCAGAGCGGGCTCTCCAGCGTCGCGTCCAGGGTCAGCGCCCCGGGTCGGTCGCAGGTCAGGCGCACGACCAGCACCCCGTCGGGGGCCGAGGTGAAGACCTCCCGCTGGAAGAGCGCGGCGTCCAGGGTGTAGCGCACGCCGGCCACCGCCGTCTCCAGGTCGAGCCAGCGGCGGTAGTCCGTGAGCGGGGCATCCGGCGTGGAGCGCAGCAGCAGGTTGCCCAGCGGCAGGTAGGACTCGGTGTAGGGGCCCTGCATGCCTTGCGCAGCCCGGTCCGCAGCCGTGTAGTCGCGCTCGGCCAGCACCAGGCGCCGCACCTCGGCGAGGTGGTCCAGGGCCTGATCCCCGCCCGGGTCGCGCGGCCGGCCGGACCACAGGGTGTCTGCGTTCAGCCCGATGCGCTCGGCGGGCACCCCGCCGAAGACCATCGCCCCCAGGCGCCCGTTCCCCAGGGGCAGGGCCTCCACCCAGCGCCGGGCGGGCTGGCGGTACCAGAGCGTTAAGGGGCCCGGGGCCGCGCTGCCGTCAGGCATGGGGGTCCTCCTATCGCGCGAAGCGGGGCTGCTCGCCCCGGTTGCCCTGCGCCATCCTGGCGCGCCGAGCCGGCGAGACGGGAACCGGCGCCCGGCTGCCGCCCCCGTTCCAAGCGGACGTCGTTCCGTGCGGTGGCGGGCGGTCCTGCCGCGAAGATGGCGTTCCCGGCGCCACGAGCGGTCGGCAATTGCTCCGGTGTGGCGCAGGCTGTGCCGGCAAAGACAGTCCCTTGCGCACCGGGGCTCTGGCCCTCAGGCGCCGCGCCGGGGGGAGGGCGCGGTGCGCCCGCCGAGGCGGGCCGTGCCGCATCGCCAGCGGTCGCCGGCGCGGACCAGCGGGAGATGCGGCACGGCGCTGAATGATCCTGATTTTCGCCATGGGGCGGCTCGTCGCCTTGGCGCCCAGGGGCCGGCCCCGCGGCGCGACCTCACCCACTGCCGTCGCGGGGTCCTTCTGCGCCCGCAGCGTCCGCCTGACACTGCGAGATTCAGGATGATGGGGTGCCTGTCCAAGCCGCCGGCCACGGGGCCGCCCCGAGTCGCTGGGGGAGGAGATCGTCCTCGTCGGCGATTCGTTGTTGGGTGGCGGTGAGGGCGTCGAGTCGCCCCTCTGTCCGCTGCTGGGCGGCGGCCAGGGCGGCGACCTGCTCCCCGAGTGCTTGGAGTCGCGCCTCTCGGCGCTGCTGGGCGGCGGCCAACTCCCGCACCGCTTCGGGCAGCGCGAGCAGGTCGTCCGTCAGCACGATGCGGCGCAGGTCCTGCCCCCAGTCCGGATGCGCCTCAAAGGAGCTTGATGAGGTCTTGGAAGTCTTCAACGGCGAACGGCATGGAGGTTCCCTCCCCGCCGCCACCAGGATAGCACCGCCGGCGCTGATCGCGGTGGCCGAAGCCGCGATCGCGCCTGTCACCCGGGCGCCGCGGCCAGAGGGCCCGCGGGGGCCGATCGCCCAGCGCCGGCGTTGCCGATTGTACCGGTTCGGGTTGGCGAACCGACGGCACCCCGGCACGCGAGCCGCCGGCCGCACGTAAACCGTGGCCTCGAACGCGGCGGGCGACCAGGCCCGCGGCGTTCGGATGACCGACGCCGCGCCGCCAGCGTGCCCGCCTGGATGGCCGTCCGGAACCGGCCGCGCGGGACGGCCGGCTCCTTCTGTCAGGGTATGCCGTGACGCACAGCTTTCGGCATCGCGCCGCAGGGGCCGGGCCCATGTGGGCGGCGGTGTGCGGGGCGCCGCGTGGACCACAGGCGAGCCCAGGGCGCCGCAGATGGCGCGCCAGCGGGTTGCACGGCGCAGGCTGCGCGGCGGCCGGCCCTCGGCGGCGCCGCCCCGCGCCAGATCTGTTCACGTGCCTGGGCCCACAGCGCTGCGCCCCGCGCCGCAGCGTGTCTGCAGCGCTTGCCGGAGTGTGTCGCGCTTGATCGCCGGCCGTCGGGCTTTGCCCTCCGCGACGGAGCGCCCGCTGACCTGCCGACGCGTCCGTGCAGGGGCCACGTCGAGGGCGGGCGAAACGTGGCGCCGCCGGGGGCTGGGCCAGGAGCCCGCGCCCGGCTGGCCGGCGACGAGGAGGCCCGGGATGCGCATCGGCATCGACGCGCGCTACGCGTTCCGGACCGGCCGACGTGGTATCGGCGCGTACGTCGCGGCGCTGCTGACGCACCTGCCGGCGGCGGCGGGACCGTCCGACACCTTTGTCCTCTACATCGACGGGCGGGCGGACGCGGGCGCGCTCGCGCTGCCCGACCCGCGCTTCCAGGTGCGCCGGCTGGCGGCGCGCAACCCCCTGCTGTTCGAAGAGGTGGCCCTGCCGCTGGCGGCGGCGGGGGACCGGCTCGACCTGCTGCACCTGACGGCCAACTACGGCCCGAGCTTCCCGCCCTGCCCCACCGTCCACACCGTGCACGACCTGATCGAGTGGCTGCGACCGGCCTTCAGCCGCGCGCGGCTTTCCTTCCGCCACGGCGCCGGGCGGGCCGTGCGCATGCGCACCCTGCCGTGGCAGGCGCGGCGCGCCCGGCGGGTGATCACCGTCTCCGCCGCCTCGCGCCACGACCTGGTGCGCATCCTGCGCCTGCCCCCGGCGCACGTCGCCGTCGTGCCGCTGGGCATGGACGGCGACCTCGGCCCGGCGGACCCGGCCCGGGCGCGGGAGGCGCTGCGGCAGGCCGGACTGCCCGTGCCGGAGCGCTACGCGCTGGGGCTTGGCGCGCTCGACCCGCGCAAGAACGGGCCGTTCCTCATGCGCGCCTTCGCCCGCGCCCAGCCGGGGCTGGGGGAGGCCGAGCTTTGGATCACGGGTGTGGAGCGCCTGGCCGACTACCCGCTGCCGTTTGCGCAGCCACCGCCGTGGCTGCGGGTGCAGGGGTTCCTCGACCGCGCCACGCTGGTGCGGTTGCTGCAGGGGTGCAGCGCCTTCGTCTACCCCTCGCTCTACGAGGGCTTCGGGCTGCCGGTGCTGGAGGCGATGGCCTGCGGCGCGCCCGTCCTGGCCTCGGATCGCTCCTCGATCCCCGAGGTGGCCGGGGACGCCGCGCTGCTCTTCGACCCGGAGGATGAGACCGCACTGGCGGCCGGGCTGGGGCGGGTGCTCACGGACGCGGCGCTCGCGGCCGATCTGCGCCGCCGGGGTGCCGCGCGGGCCGCGCGCTTCTCCTGGGCCGAGGTGGCGCGGCAGACGGTGGCGGTGTACCGGGAGGCACTGGGCGGGGGACGCGAGCGGCCCGTGACGCCCCGGGGGAGATAGCGGTGCGGCATCCCCCCCCGCGCAACGTGCCGAGCGCTTGGCCGGGTCCCTCGGCCGCGCGGGACCGCGAGGTCTTGGCACGACGAAGGCGAGGGGTCGTGCAAATGGAGGAGGTGCCTGGCGCGGATCTGTCTACTGGTGAGATAGACATACGGCTGCGCCGGACGTGCGTGTATACCGATGAACCCATGGAGAACTGCCCCAAATGCCGGTCCAAGCTGGTGCGGCGGTATCAGTCGTACATGGTGCTCACGCGGCTGGGTGGGCGGGCCGCGGACGCCTTCGTGCTCGGAGGGGACTTCGGCTTGTTTTGCCTCCGCTGTCCGACGGTGGTCGTGGAGATGGCCCAAGTCGCGGCCATGTTGGCGCATGCCCGAGCAGACTGGGATCTGCCTTTAGGGCTTGACATCCCTTGCCATGGGTAGGATGCTGAGAACATGGATACCAAACAGGCGCTCTCGACTGGGCACGCAGCAAAGCGCCCTGGCATCTCCGTTCGCACGCTTTACCGCTGGGAGGCCGCCGGGAGACTTCACCCGATGACCCGGCTGCCCAGCGGGCAACGCCGGTTTGCGGCGCGAGAAGTTGACGCCCTTCTCCGAGCAAGGACGGGAGCCACCGAACAGTGCGCGGTCTACGCTCGGGTCTCCTCCGAGAAACAGGCCGAGGCGGGCAACCTGGAACGGCAGAGGGAGCGCCTCGTGGAGGCGGCCATAGCCAAGGGATACGGGGTGGCCGCCGTGGCGGAGCGGGCTTCCGGGCTCAACGAGAAGCGCCGCGGCCTGCAGCGCCTGTTCCGCTTGGCCGCCGCGGGTGAAATCGACGTCGTGCTGATCGAAAGGATCGCCTGGCGCGCTTCGGCTTCGCCTATCTGGTCGAGGCGCTGCAGGCACACGGGGTCCGGGTCGAGGTCCTGGATGGTCCGGTGGCGGTGGACGCAACCCAGGAGCTGGTGGGTCCGTGTGTCTTTCTTGCCAGGCGCGCAGAGTGTATGCGGCCTGCGACGCCAGCCGGAGGGTGTTGACGGCGTAGTGCCGCCGCAAGGTAGGTATCCGGTGCCGTCTTGAGAACAACAGGGACCTACGGGGCGAGAGCAATGAAGACGATCAAAGTGGAACCAGGCACCCCGTTGGCTAGCGTCTTGGACGATGCGGCCAAGGCGCCGGTGTGGTTGGAGAGGGACGGGGATCGCTTCCGTCTCGCCCCGGAAGCAGAGGCAGAGGGAGACCCTTGGGCCCGCTACGATCCCGAGGCCGTAGCGAGGGCGCTGCGGGAGAGTGCCGGTGCGCTCCGCGGTGTCGATACAAAAGCGTTATTGCGCGACATTGCCGCCGCACGCGGCCAGCACAGCCGCGGACGCCAGGAGTGATCCATGCGCCACCTCATTGACACGGACTGGTTGATCGACCACTTGGCCGCGGATCCTGTCGCCATGGGGCTTCTTGAGCGCCTAGCTCCCCAGGGGCTGGCGGTGAGTATCATCAGCTATATGGAAGCTTATCAGGGCACCCTGCGCCAAGAAGGTGCGCAGCGGGAAACCGCTCAGCAAAAGATTGCCAACTTGGTAAACGCCGTTCCTGTGCTTCCCTTCTCCCCAGCTGTCGCGCGACGTTGTGCGCAGCCGCGGCAGGACCTCCAATGCGCGGGTAAGCGCATTCGCTCACGGGCGATGGACTTGCTCATCGCCGGTACGGCTCTGCATTACGGCTTGACCCTCGTGACCCGGAACACCGAAGACTACGACGACATCCCGGCCCTGCAAATTCTCCGGCCCTAAGGAACTGTTACAATAAGGCCTGCCCCGCCCGGCCCCCGTCGTCGGCCGCGTACGTCAGCAGCAGCCGCTCAAACGTGGGTGGTCGCTGCCACCCGGTGTACGTCTCGGCCCACGGCGCCGGGGCGGGCCGCCGACACCGGGCGGCCCACTCCGGCCAGGTCCCCTCGCCCCAGCGCGTTTCCGTGCGCCGCCGACGGTCTGCCGCCACCTGCTCTGCCACCCCCAGCAGCAGGCCCGTGGCGGGGACCTCGCAGGGAGGGCAGCGCGCGCTGGGTCCCGGGTCAGCGCCCGCACATGGTGGATGTGCGCCGTGGGCCCTGTGGTGTCCCACTCCATGTGCACCTCACCGTTGGGCGCAAAACGCACAGGGGTGCCTCCCGGTGAGCGTGGCCTCCGGGCGGCCGGCGGCGTGGGCGGCGGTCCGGCAGGGAGAGACTCCGCCTCAGGCCCGTGGTGAAAGGATGACAGAGGTCGCCGCCGCCAGGGTGTCCGCTTGGATCGCGGCCCGCAACCAACCGTACAGGACGGTCGGGTCCTTCTGTGCGGTTACCGCGCAACGCACGGCTTCCGGCACCGCCCCGAATCGCGTTTGCCGCGCTTCGAGCAGCGCACCGCGCTCGCCTTCGGCCCGGCCTTCCTCGCGGCCCTCCATCCGGCCTTCCTCCAGAAACTCCTTGCGCGGGTCCCGGTACAGCTCCTGTGGCAGCGGCATGGTCCTTAGCACCTCCCGGATGCCGGCGCGGTCCGTCTCATCGCCTCGACTGGACGCCACGGCCTGCATGGATTCCAGCACCGGCGCGCGGATGTCCGCGGGCAGCGCTCGGGCCAAGACGATGCCCTGGGCCACGACCGCGGGCAGAGGGGTGTCGTTCTCCATCAAGGGCACCAGCCCGAGCAGGAAGCCATCCTCCGGCGTCAAGGGCTCGCCGCGGGCCACCCAGGCATCGAGGCGGCGCGGCACGGGGGCCGCGCGCCGTCGCGCGGAGGAGGACTTCCTGGACGGCGAGCACCAGGTCGCCGGAGGCAAACCGGCGCTTGGGCGACTTGCGTCGGCCCCAGAACACCACGGTTTGGACTTTGGACTTTGGACCACAGGTTGATAAGGGGGCGGTGCCCCGCTACCGCCATCGCGCCCCGCCGGGGCGGGGGGGCAGGTTGAGGCCCGCTCCATCTGGAGGGGCTCGGGGGAGTTGATCCGGCCACTCGGGCGGCACGGCGTCCTCCCAGATCTTCCCGCTTGCGCGCCAACATACGTGAGGCCACGTTGGCAGCCTGGCAGGGGACGCACGCCCCGGCGGCGAACCCCTGCCCCGCGGTGTTGGTGTAAGGAGTAGCATGGCCTGCTACCGGCAGGACGATGGCGGTGCAAGTCCGTCCACACCGCTCCATCCGCGGCCCCACCCCTGGAACCGCCACCACGGGCTCTGGCTGGCACACGGTCGGGGCCACGCTTGGCGCCGGATGCTCGGGGGGGGGCCGCGCACCGGCTCGGCCGGGCATCCGGCGGAGCGTGGGCGATGTGCCCGTCTGCTGGCTGGGTCTCCCGGTGAACAACCGGCGTGGTGCTGGCCGTCCCACAGAGGGCCGCCTGGTGCCCGTCGCCGTGCCCGTCTGCGTCCGCCTCCCGCCCGCGGTTCCCCGCCCGCTGCCCCGCGCGCGTCGCGGGCCGCGACCGGCCGGCCACTGGCCTGCCCTCATGGGCCACGATGAGAACCGTGTACACGGCAGCGCGGGGGAAGGGCGCACGGTGGAGGCGCCTGCGGCGGGCGCTGCCCGGCCCTGGCCGGAGGCGCCCGCTCCGGGAGCCCGATCGTGGACCAGCGGACCGGGCAGGCGGCAAGGGGGGGCGCATCCCCGCCGCAGGGTGCGCGTCGCGCCGTTGAGGCGGGGCGATCCGGGCCGGTGTCCCACCGCGTGCGCGGGAAGGGTGGGGCGGGCATGGACGCGGCGGCCCGCGGCAGAGGGGTCCGCGCGGCGGCGGGGAGTCACCCGCTTGGCCGCCGCTTGCGGCGCGGTAGGATCTGCGGCGCCCCTCAGCGGGGGCTGGCGCGTCGCGCCCGCGTCCCGGCTCGGGGCCCTGCGCCGTGCTCCACCGCCTCGCCGCCGCGCCCGGCGGGCGTCCTGCCCGGGCGGCGGCACCCCCGCCGCGCATCCCGGCCCGCGGAAGGGGGGCGGCGGCCGTGACCGCGCCCCCGGCGCTCCTGGTGGTGCTGCCCCTGGTCCCATACCCCCCGGACCAGGGCGACCGGCTGCGCGCCTGGGACATGCTGCGTGACCTGGCGGGCCTCGGCCCGTTGCGCGTGGTCCTCGTGGGCCCCGAGCTGCCCGGGGAGACGGCGCGCGCCGCGCTGGCGGGGCTGGGGGCCACTGTGGCGCACGTGGGGCTGGGGCGCGCCGACCTGGCGGCGGGCGCGCTGGCGGCTGTCGCGCGCGGGTGGCCCGCCTCCGTCGGGGCCTTCTGGAGCCCCCTGGCGCGCCGGGCGCTGCTGGCCGCGGCGCCCGGCCCCTGGGACCTGGCGGTGGCCTTCCAGCTGCGGGCGGCGTGGTACGTGCAGGCCGTGCCGGCGCGGCGGCGCGCCCTGGAACTGACCGACTCGCTCAGCCTGTATGCGGGGCGGCTGCCCTGGCGCGGGCGGGCGTTGCGGCAGCGGCTGCTGCTGCAGGGGGCACGCCGGTTGGAGCGGGACCTCCCACGCCGCTTCGACCTCTGCTTCGTCTCGACCGACGACGACGCGGACGCCGTGGCGGCCCTGGCCGGAGCGCGGCCGGTGGTGGTGCCCAACGGCTGCCACCCGGTGGCCGACCCGGCGCCCCCGCGGCCGGCGGGACCGCTGCTCTTCGTCGGCAACATGCGCTACCCGCCCAACGAGGATGGCATCCTCTGGTTCGTCCGCACGGTCCGGCCGGCCCTACGGCAAGCCTTCCCGGACCTTCGCCTGCGCGTGGTGGACCGGAGCACGCCGCGCGTGGAGGCCCTGGCGCACGGCCCCGGGGTGGAGGTGCGCGGGTACGTGGAGGACCTGCGGGCGGAGGTGGACGCGGCGCTGGCGCTGGTCAACCCGATCCGCTTCGGCAGCGGCAGCAATCGCAAGGCGCTCGACGGGCTGGCGGCGGGGCGGCCGGTCGTGTCGACGCGCATGGGCGGGCGGGGGATCGGGGCGGGGGAGGAGGATGGGCTGCTGCGGGCCGACGCCCCGGCGGAGTGGGTGCGGGCCGTGGGCCGCCTGCGCGCGGCGCCGGCGAGGCGGCGGCCCGTGGCGCCTGGGCTTGGGCGCGCCGCATGGAGGCCG
>JAJZZC010000297.1 GCA_021797775.1 Bacillota bacterium | reverse complement strand
TGTGGAGCGGAAGGCTCTGGCCAGGAGAACGGCCTGGTGAAACCAGCTGCTGTGAAGCAGGAACCTTCGAGTCGGAAACTGGCCGCTGCGGCGGTTGGAAACAAATGACTATGAGAAGGGGAACGGTCTCCGTCGAGATGTGGAACCTGGCCCCTATCAGCCTCCGTAAGCGTGCTAGTCCAGAAGTTGCCTGACGGGGCTTGGCGCAGGATCCCGCTGCACGCGCAGAAGGGCGGAGGGATTTATGGGGACGACGCCTGTATCCGCGACACCCAAGGACGTTTCGAAGCTACGGGGATTACTCCAATTCATAGAGGCGCATGAAAAGGCGCCAGCCTATTTGGTCGATACGTCCGGCCAAAGAAAGCTGGAATTGCCGGAACCACTGTTTCAAGTCCTGGCCACCGCTGCGCGGGCGTTGGCGGCGGGACGGTCTGTGGTGATCTTTCACTATGATGACGAGGTGACGACCCAGCAGGCGGCGGACCTTATCCAGATATCGCGCCCGTACCTGATCAAGCTGCTGGAAGAGGGAAGAATCGCTTACCGGAAGGTGGGGACACACAGGCGCATCCGCATCGCGGACGTCCTCAAGTACAAAGAGGTCAGAGATGAGAGGCGCCGGGCCGATCTGAAGGAGTTGATCAGGGTATCCGAGTCGATGGGCCTGTATGATGACGAAACGTCGCCAGGCGAAAGCGATTGATCGCGTGTGCCTTTCGTAGCCTTCCTTGATGCCTGCGTCTTATACCCGGCCTGTCTTCGTGATGTCCTGCTGACGGTGGCCGAAACAGATATATGTCAGATTCGATGGAGTCCGGACGTGCTGGATGAAATGGAGAGGATGTGGCCGCACGGCCCAAAGCTCTCTCAGCGCAGCAAGCCGTGGAGGGGGCGCGCTACACGCGGAGATTGATGGAGGAAGCGTTCCCGGATGCGCTTGTGGAGAGAGGCGCGTACGAGCGCCTGATCGATGGCATGCCGAACAACGAAACGGACCGTCACGTGTTGGCGGCGGCGCCGTGTCCCGATCGGACGTTCTCGTGACAGCGAATCTGGACGACTTCCCTCTGGAGCCCTGCCGGGAATTGGGCATAGACGTGCAGGACCCGGACACGTTCCTGCAGCATCAGTTTGGGTTGGCGCCAAAGGAGTTCTTGTGTTCCTTGCAGTTTCTTGCTGCCGAACGGCGTCCTCCAATGGATTCCGTTAAAGGAATCTTGCAGACGCTCAAGCGGGTTGCGCCGGGGTTCGTAGCCCAGGCCTCCGCATTCCAGGAGCATGAGCGCGATGTGGCGGCAGCATCAGAAACTGGCGTCTGATGCCAAGCACCTCCTGAGCAGGCAGGTGCAATTGTCCGGGCGAGGGCCGGATGCGGCCTCGCGGCACTGTATTTGGTTGGTTCCCCCGCACTTCCGTAAACACGTACGCGTAGAGTAGACGGTAGACGTGTTCGATGGCGCCGCCCTGCCGGGTGGCGCCTTTTTCTTCTGGGAAGGAGATTTCACCCATGCCGCACGTTCCGCCCCGTCCCCTCTCCCTGCTCCCGCCCGACCCGCGCGCGCCCCGCTTGACGGCCATCCCGGTGTCCGCCATCGAGGCCGACCCGGACCAACCGCGTACGGACTTCGACCCCGCCCGGGTCCGGGTCCTCCGCGACAGCATCGCGCGGGTCGGTCTCATCGAACCCATCGTGGTCGAGGAGGCCGCCGAGGGCGGGCGGTACTGGGTGATCGCCGGCGAGTACCGCACGCGCGCCCTGCGCCTCGGCCTCACGGAGCAACCCGACAACCCGCGGTTCCTAGAGGCCCCGGCGGTCGTGTTCCCACCGGGTGGGCTGTCCGAGCCCCTGCGCCGGGCGTGGCAACTGGTCGAGAACCTGAACCGCCACGACCTCACGCCGGGGGAGGTTGCCCGCGGGTTGCGCGCCACGCGCGCCGCCCTGGCGGTGGAGCGCGCCGAGGCCGATGCGTGGGCGTGGGCGTGGGAGTGCCTGCCGGACGGGTACGACCCGGCGGCGCCGCCAGCCACCCGCGAGGCCCTGCTGCGGGCGGCGCTGGCCGACCGCGGCCTCGACTGGCCGGAACCGTCCTGGCCCGACGTGCTAGCCTTCCTGGGCGCGGAATTGCCGGCCGGCACGTTCGGGCGCATCCAGCGCATCCTCGGTCTGTCGCACGCGGTGCTCGACCGCTGCGACGCCATGGTACTGACCAAGAACGCGGCGGCCGCGGTCGCCACGGTGGGCGGGGAAGGGCGGCAGGTCGCGCTGCTCGACGCCGCCGATGCGGCCGGCGACCCGTCCCTGGTCACCCCGGCGGCCGGCCTGATGGCGGGGGACCCGGCGCTGCAAGCAGCGGACGCGGTGGCCCAGGTGCTGGCGGCGCGGCGGGCCGCCGAACGGGCCCGGCAGGGGGGTGCCGGGTGCGCCGCGCCGGGGCAGATCCCGCTGCCGCGTCCGCCTTGCCCGCCGGAGATGTTCACCCGCCTGACCGACCTGTTGGGGGAGGCGGCGGAGATCGTCGAGATGTACCGACTCGACGCGTACCAGACGGGGTCGGTCCGGTTGTGGGCAGAGCGCATCGCGGCGGTGGGCGACGACATCCACGCTCGGTGATCACCTTGTCCGCACGCAACTGAGCACGGGCGGCCCGGCAGAGCAGATCCGCCGCCGCGGGTGCCACCGCGCCCCTATCCGCGGCCACCAGTGCCGCCAGAACCTTGGCGACTGCCTCCATCATCCGCCGACGTGGATGCCACCGCGGCCACCGGCGGGCAGCGTCCCGGGCCGCACCCGCAAGCGCATCGACCTCGCCGGGCTCAAGGACCAACACGCGGTTCGCGCTACGCCACTTGCCGACAGCATGCACCAACCTCCGGCGGCGACCCAAGCAGACACGCCCTTGACGTGTGCCAGTCACGCATGCATAATGTCAGCAAACCCCGCTTCGAGCACCGCCTCAACACCAAGCGGTCGCTGCTCGCCGCCGCGCGGATGCGCGCGGCGGGCGTGCCGGCGGTGCCCCACGTCTATGTGTGGCGCGCGAGCGACGCCGACGCGGTGGGGGCGTGGGCGGCCGGGGTGGGGTTGGACGCCGTGGCGGTGAACGGTCAGACCTTCCGCGCCCCCGGGGAGTGGGACCAGGCCCTGCCGCGGTACCTCCACCTGCGCGGCCGCATGCCGGCCGGGATCCGGTGGTGGTTCGTGGGCGTGTCCAACCGCGACCGGATCCGGACGCTGCGGGGCCTGTTCCCCGGGTGCCGCATCCTGACCGTGTATCCGTACGAACTGGCGGTGCACGGGCGGCGCCTGATGCCGGACGGCCGCCGCGTCCGCTGGCCCGCCCGGCCCGCCGACCTGTTGGCCGAGAACGTCCGCGTGATGGGGAAGTGGATGTAATGAAGCTGCTGGTGGCGAAACTGTTGTCTCACCTGCCGCTTATCGGCTTGGCGTGGCTGCCCGTGGGGTCTTCGCGTTCAACGACCAGGGGCGGGTGTGGTACGAGTTCGTCGACGACGACCCGAAGAAGGACCCCGGCCAGTGGAAGTACCGGGTGCGGACGGCGCTGGAGGTCGGGATCCTGTCCCCGTCCGAGTTGGTGACCACGTGGGCCGACCTCCGCAACGACATCACCTGGTCGATGGCGGTCGAGCAGGTCGAGGTGACGGACGAGGGCCAGGCGAGCGACTACGTGCATGACAAGGCCATGGAGGCCCTCGCCGAACACGTGACCATGCTGGCCGAGCTGGAGGCGTACGACGCGGACCTGGCCCGTGCGGCGGAGGGGCTTCCGCCGCCGCGACCCGTGCCGGCACCGGATGCCGTGAAGGAGTGAGGGCGCTGTGATGCATCTGGTCGCGCGGCGTGCGTTCGCCGCGGCGTTCGCCGTCGCTCTGCTGGCCAGTGGCGGAGGGGGCCCGGGCGGCGCGGCGGCCGCATCGGCGTACCGCATCGTCCAAGGGGTGACCCTGGCCGCCGTCCACCCCGGTGCTGTCCAGGTCACACTGGCCGTGCCGGGTCCCGGCGCGCGCACGGTGGCCACGGCCGCCTACGCCGCCGCGCCAGGCATGGCGGTGGAGCAGCGGTTGGGCCCGCTGACGCCCGCGTCGGCGGTCGTCGCTCCCGGTGGCGACGCCGTGGCCGTGCTGCCCTGGGCCACGGGCATGCGCACGGTCACCGGGCGTCTGGAGCGCGTCGGCGGGCGCTATGTGGTGGCGTCGTTCGCCGCGGGATACCTGCCCTTCGCCTCCCCGCGCAGCGCCGTGCCCGGAACCCGGTCCGCCAGGGCGGGCGTGCGGCCCGCGTGTGTCGCGGAGCGGGAGTGCCCCGCCCATCCGGCGCCGCCCCCACCTCCGCTGAGCAGACCGGTACTCGTGCCAGTCCCCACCCCCACCATCCCAGTGCCGGTGGCCACAGGGGCCCCCGTGCTGGACGACGGGACACCCGTGCCGATCGCCGATGCGACGGGCCGGGTGGTACGGGCGGTGGTGGATGGCGGCGGTTTGGTGCCGCTGTGCGCCTTGCCGGGAGCGACCCCGCACTGCTTGGTCGCAACCTCGCCACCCACGGTGTCCGCCGGAGCGTCCCGCGCCGCGCTGCCACCACTCGGGCCGGGACCCGGGCGCGTGGTGGCGCTTGAGGTGCTGCCGGGGGCAACGGGCAGGGTGTCCATCGTTCCCGCGTCCGCATCAGCCAGCGCGCCAGCCACGGCCCCGTGCACCGTCCCTGCCGGCGCCCGGTTGGTGGTGACGGGTCCGGCGGGCACCCTCACCGTTCCTCCGCCGACGAACGGAGCGCCCTACCTATCCTTCCACTTGCGGGTGACCGTGGAGAACGCCGCGGGCCGTCCCCTCCGCTGCCTGACCGTTGACCGCGGCACGTGGGACACCTGGGCCGGGACCTGGACCCGCAGCGGCCCCCTGTGGCTGTCAGACGCACCCTTCTACGTGCAGAACGGTTGCCAGACCAACGAGGGGCCGCGGTGCGCCTGGATCCAGAACGGGATCAGCCAGTGGATCGTCAGCGGCCCGCTGCTGGAAGCGCCGCCGCCGGTGACCATGCGATTGACCACGCCGTCCGGCGTGGTGATGCAACGGTTTCCCGTGCGCGTCCGCATAGGAGGCCCGCCCCCCGCCAGCACCTGACCAGGCCCCCGTGTAGACAACCGACCAAACGCCCCTCTGGGCCAGTCGCAACAGCGGCCGGCCCTTTTCTTTTGCCTCCAAGGGAGGAATGGGCATGGGCAGCAGCAGCAAGTCGCCCCACAAGCACGCGGCGGCCATCGCCCCGGCGGGCGGTACCGGCGTCGGGATGGGTGCCGGAGGCGCGGCCGTGGCGGTCGCGGGAGTGCCGGCCGCCCCGCCCCTGGTCCAGCAACTGCAGAAGCAGGGCGAGATCCTGCTGTCGTTCCTGGCGTCGGGCGAGTACGGCAAGGACGCCGCCGGCATCAAGACGTTCCCGCAGCACGCGGCGCCCGCGGCCCAGGGTGTCCAGGAACTCTACAACAGCGCCGACCCGGACGTGGCCGCGCTGCCCAAGGAGCAGAAGCACGCCCTCTGGGCGCCGCTGGCGCACGGCGCCGCCGGGTACCTCAAGACCGTCGAGACGCTGGACCTGCAGATCGCGGCC
>JAJZZC010000296.1 GCA_021797775.1 Bacillota bacterium | reverse complement strand
AAAATGCCCATTGGAGCCCTCCGGGGGCTTGTCTCGGTGGCCCAGAACTGTCATCGTGGCGACTATGGAGAGCGAAGTAGTCGTCAGTATGACAGGCGGTGGCGCCGGTGGGTCAGAAAACCGCGGCCCAGCTCGTCGAACTGCTCCGGCGTGAGCGCGTCCTGGACATGCCCGCCCTGCGCTCGGCCTTCCCCGGCCGCTCGCAGCGCGGCATCATGCGCGATCTGGCCGCGGTGGGATACCGCACGAGTTGCAACCTCCACGGGCGCTTCTACGCCCTGGACGACGTCCCCGAGTTCGACGGGGACGGGCTCTGGCGCCATGGGCACGTGCTGTTCTCCCGTCAGGGCACGCTCAAGGCGACAGTCCGCCATCTGGTGGAGGCCGCCGACGACGGGCGGACCCATGGCGAGCTGCAAGAGCGACTCCGGCTGCGCGTCTACGACACGTTGCTCGATCTGGTGCAGAAGGGGGAGATCGCCCGCGAGGCGCTCGATCAGCTCTTCCTCTACATCAGCGCCGATCTGCAGATCGGAAGCGCGCAGCTGCGCCGGAGGCGGGCCCAGATGACCCCCGCGCCGCCGCCCCTGGATGCCTCTACGGTCATCGCCGTGCTGGTGACGGT
This sequence comes from Bacillota bacterium, assembly GCA_021797775.1. Taxonomy (GTDB): domain Bacteria; phylum Bacillota; class Sulfobacillia; order RBS10-35; family JAJYVN01; genus JAJZZC01. The sequence goes on along the minus strand of JAJZZC010000296.1, from coordinate 5,007 downwards.
CATCCGCCGCGAGGCGCGGCGGCTGGAGGACGCCGTGGCGCATCTGCGCGCGGAAGGCCGTCCCGTCACCCTGGAGCAGGTCCGCGAGGTCTTTGAGCGCTACGAACTGGGTAAAAAAAACTAGACTGGGCAGTTCTGGCATGCCTCCGGCAGGAGGTCCAGCGTCTGGAGGCCCGGCAGAGGACGCTGCTGGTGGCCGACGCCGAAATCTGCGCCACGGTCGAGACCACGGCCGAGCCCTGTCCCCAATGCGCCGGCCCCATGGTCGTGCGCAAGTCCCTCCGTCGGCGCGTGGTCACGTTGCGCCACGGCGCCTTCACCGCCGTCGAGACGGAACGGGTCTGCGCTCGGGGCTGCACCCAGGCCTCGGGCGCCAAGCTGACGCGGCGCTCCGCCGACCTGCGCGCCGCTGTTCCGCCGGGCGCCGTCTACGGCTACGACGTCGAGGTGTTCGTCGGGGTGCAGCGCTTCGTGCTGCAGCGGCAACGCGTGGAGATTCGCGCTGCCCTGTGCCGGGGCTACGGGATCGAGCTCTCGACCGGTCAGGTCAGTGCGCTCGCGGCCCGCTTCCTCGCCCACCTGGAGGCACTGCCCCGCCAGTATGCTCCCGCGTTGGCCAGGGCCCTGGCCGACGACGGAGGGCTACCCCCTCCATGTGGATGCGACGGGCGAGAACGGGCGGGGCACTCTGTTCGTGGCCTACGCCGGCTGGCGCCACTGGGTGCTGGGCGCCTGGAAGCTTCCCACCGAGTGCGCCGAGGCTATCCTCCCGCACCTGCAGGGCGTGGTGGCCGATTTCGGCGTCCCCTGCGCCGTGGTGCGCGACCTCGGCCGCGCCGTTACCGAGGCCGTGACCACTGCGCTGGCCGGCCGCTCCGTGCCGGTCTTGTCCTGCCAGTTCCACCTGCTGCGCGACGTGGGGACGGACCTGCTCAAGGACGACCACGGCCGGCTGCAGGCGCTGTTCCGCGAGCTTGGCGTCCGCACCAAGCTCCGGAAGCTGGCCCGGGATCTCGGCCGCCGGCTCGCTCCGCGCGTCCCGGCGCTGCGGATGGACGTGCAGCAGTGGATCGAGCAGGAAGGGCGGTTCCCCGCCGGTCCCGCGGGACTGGCTGTGATTCGGGCGATGGCCCAATGGGCGCTGGACTACCAAGATGATACCCGGCACCAGGGGTTCCCCTTCGACCGTCCGTACCTGGCCCTCTACCGGCGCTGCGACCTACTGTGGCGCGCCACCACCACGCTGGCCCGTCGGGCCCCCGCCGACGCGGCCCTCCGCTCCGCGCTGGACCGTCTGCGCGAGACGCTGCGACCCCTGCAGGCCGACGCGGAGGCACACCAACTCGTCCGCCGACTGGAGGCCCGCGCCGATCTGCTCGACCGGCTGCGCGCCGTGCTCCGCCTAGACGCCGACGCTGATCTGGGGAGTCGGGAGTCTGACCGCTCCCCCGAGGCGTTGGCCAAGAGTCTGGCGGAGACCCAGCGAGCCTTCCGCTCGTTCGTCCGCGACCTCCGCCATCACCGGGCCACACCGCGCCTGCGGCGCGAGGAGCGCGCGATGCTCGATGTGGTGCTCAGCCACCTCGACCGCCACGGCGCCACCCTGTGGGGTCACGTCCTCGCCAGCCCACAGCCCGGAACGATCCGCGTCGTAGCGCGCACCAACAACATCCTGGAGCAGTTCTTCCACCGCCTCAAGCACGGCGAGCGCCGCCGTAGCGGCCGGAAGGTGCTCACCCACGACTTCGAAGTCATCCCGCCCGGCGCCGCCCTGGCGGCCAACCTCAGCCGACCCGACTACGTCACCCTGGTCTGTGGGAGCATCGACGATCTCCCTGCGCGGTTCAGCGCCATCGACGCCGCCGCCGACCGCACGGCCCTCCCCGACCCCGCCCCCGAACTCACCCGTGCCGCCCTGCCCCTCGGGGACCGCCGCCTCGTCAGGCGCCCCGCCTTCCGCCAGCGCCTCTTGGCCGCCTGTTCTCGTCGCTAGCCCCAACCCAACCGACTTTTGACGCGATAGTCCCCCCGCACAGACGGACAGGTGCCTTTTTCCGAGTGCACACCGTCCTTCCACACCTTGGCCCGCAAGCCCTGCCGCCGACTGCGAGCGACCCCGGGGAGTTCCACAGCACCTCGCCGCTCGCATTATCGCGCGCGGGAGCACCACCACCTACTGCGGCCCAACGCGACTGATGCCGTGGTCCGTGGCTGCGGCAGGGGCGGCTTCAGAACCGGATACGCTTCGCGCCTCGACTATCTCGGGCTGTCTCGGACGGCCCACAACTGGGTAGCTGATCTTGGAGACGCCCCGGTCGCTGGCCCTTGGGCGGTGGCATCCTCGGCCGTCGCGGAAGGGAGCATTGCGACCTCCAATGTTCGATCTGGCTATCCACTTGACTCAGGACGGGCCACAGGTAGTGGGGAATCCGCTCACGTCACCGGCGTAGAGTTCGCGGGATGCGCGACAGCTGTGCCGGACGCAAATTGGCCCGCAGCGATGCGGAGGTAGTAGGCGCCGCGACATAGTATGTCGCGATCAGCCCTTGCATGCGGATCGTGACGGTGTGGCTGGTCTAAAGGCGCGCCGACCGAATGGTCGGGCTACAGCCGACGGCAGTGGGAAACGCGCATGGGACCCCGGATACTAACCGGGGGCGACTCGCCGCTTCAGCGTTCGATACGGGAGTGGAGTGCTCCGTCCAACGGCCACGATCAGACGCTCCAGAACCCCTCCACGTACTTTGGCGGGGTGCGACCGGCGCCCGGTCGCCCGTGTGTGCGCCACGGCCTGGCTATGGGGTTTGGCTGCCCCCCCCCCCCCCACCACCCCGCCACCACCTCCCCCACCGCCCTGCCGCCGATCTCCCCGATCCCGTTCTCCTGGCACCACGCCAGGATCTCGTCCCGCTTGTCCTGCGGCACCCGGATCTCGCGCGGCGCGAACGGCCTGGACATCCCCACGCCGTCCTTGAACGTGATCTCGTTGCCGGCACTCGGGTTCTGCAGGACCTTCTCCGGGTCGGTGATCCACTTCGTGGCCCGGTGGTCGGACGGATTCGTGGCGCCGAAGTGGTCCCCCTTGGGGAAGAACCAGTCGGCGCGGCGCAGCAGCGTCCCCGGGTCCCAGACGATGGACACCTCGTGCGCTCTGGGGCCCTTGCGCACCCGCGCGAACCAGTAGGCCGCGCCGCCCGTCTGGCGATCCGCGTCCGGCGAGATGCCGTGCATGGCCGTTCCCATCTGCAGGCGCTTCTCCTGGCCGCCAGCACGCCGGTCCGCAGGATGTGCTTCAACCGCTCGATGGTCTCCTTGCCCGTGACGCCATGGTGGATGTAGACCTTCGTGTCGGCCGCCTCCGCGTTGAGCTGCTGCGGGTCGACGTCGATCCGCGTCCAGCGCCAGTGCCCGGCGGCGCCGCCCCCCTGGTCCCTCGCCGGGTCCCACACGGGTGCGGGTCGGTACCGGGGATCGCCCGCCAGCGCGCCCTGGGGCAGGTGCATCCGCTTCTCCAGCAACCCGCGTAGCGCCGCGGCACGCTGCCGCCCCACATCCCGTTCCGCCCGTAGAATCGCTTCCTGCGGGGTCAACGGCTCGGCGGATTGGAACGCGAGGGTGCTGGCCAACTGCGCCACACGGGCGGCCGAGGCCGCGTGGATCTGCTGGTAGGCCGCCGACCCGGTCAGGCCCTGCGCCCACGCGTTCCGCTCCAGGTACGTCAGTTCGGCCTCCTCCCGCGACACCGGCCGGCCCTGCAGGTTCAGCCGCTCCAGGTGCGCCGTGATGGCCGCGGGGTCCGCGTCGGGCGGCAGGTGCATCTCCAGGGTGCCGCGGTGCGAGAACGGGACACCGGCCGCAGGGTCGGACGGGTGGTAGACGGCCTGCCAACCGTCGCCGAAGCCGAACAGCCACTCCGTGCCGGCGTCGCCCTTGCGCGCCCCGTCCCACGTCGGGACGCCGTCGTGCTCGTGGACGGCCGGCCGCGTCCCGGGACGCTCGGACACCAGGAGCGCGTCCTGCCCCTCCTTGGGCGGCAGCGGCACCTTCTCCTCGACGCGGCGCACGTAGTCGCACGCGCGTGGTCCGTAGTGCTTGGGGGTCTTGGTCCCGGCGTCGGCGCTCTGCCGGATCTCCTCCGCGTCGGCCAGGTACGCCGCGGCCGTGGCCCGCTCGCCGTCGCTGAGCTGCAGGTCGTCCTTGGCCTCCTCCAGTGCCTTCATCACCGCTGAGAGCGCGGTCAGGGTGTGCGCCGGGACCGGGGACCCCTCGCCGACGTGGTGGTTCACCGATTTGGCCAGGGGCGGCCAGCTTGCCCGCGACGTCGCCCTCCGCGTCGAACGGCGGGCGGCCGTGCTCGGGGATCGCCTTGACCACGGTCATGAACTCCAGGCCCTGCGCCGTGGCCTTGGCCGCCAGCACCTTGTCCTCGGCGTCACGGCGGACCTTGAGGTAGAGCACGGGGCGGTCGGGCCCCTTGCCTGCGGGTGACCGGTAGACGACGAGGGTGGCGGACTGGTCCTCGACGTCCTGGCCACCCAGCAGAAGACCTGCGCCCACGGCCCCCGCGGACCGCGCGCGTGCGATCAGGTCGGCGGCCAGGGGCGTCACCGGCAGGTCCGCGCCGGGTTCGACCGGGGCCTGGGGCAGGGCGGGCGTGACGGCGGCCGCCGGTGCGACGGTGGCCTCCAGGTCCGCGTCGCCGGAAGAGTCCGACGCCCCCGCCGGGGCCGGCACGGTCGCGGGGTCGTCTGCTGAGGGGATTGGGACGGCCTGTCCGGCGGGGGCGGGATCGAGCGCGACCTCTGCGGTGCCGTGGGCGGCGGCGGTGCCCGTCCCCGGCCCGCCGAATGCCATGGCGACAGGTTCAGTGGCATCGACGCCGGCCACGGGTTTGGCCGCGCCCTTCGCCTTGGCCGCCTTCTTTGGGCCGGCCTTCTTGCCTCCGCCGCCAGAGGTCTTGGTCTTCTTCGCCGCTGCCACGGCCGGGGTGGCGGGGGCGGCCTCCTC
>JAJZZC010000295.1 GCA_021797775.1 Bacillota bacterium | reverse complement strand
CCGGGCCGGCGGCTGTGGGGACGCTTCTACCGCAAGGCCAACAAGATGTTGAAGCTACTGCCGTGCGATGCCGTCCCTGAAGTCGAGCCGCAGCGTGCCCTGTTGGAGCGGGTTCTGGCTGAACGTGAGCCTGACGGCAGCGGGCAGGTCCCCGACCGCGTCACCAACGCCATGGATGCCGACGCCCGCTTCGGTTGCAAAGGTAAAGGCGGCCGCCGGCGCGTCTGGCGGGGGTACAAACACACCCTGGTCACCCATGAGCCGACCGACCTCATCCTGGCCCAGCACGTCATGCCGGCCCAGCACGTCGACGGCGACGCCCTGCTGCCGGCCCTGGACTCCCTGCACACCGCCTTCGCCTTACCCGCCACGCTCGATGGTGATGAGGCCTATACCTCCCAGGAGAACCGTCGTGCCGCCAGCCAACTCGGTGTCTGCCTGATCGGTCCCCGCCGTACCAAGAAGCGGCCTGGCCGGGTGCCTGGCGGTGGCCGGGTGGCCAAGCGTGCCGATCGCGGCCGGCGCAGTCAGGTGGAGCATGTCGTGGCGCACATCGTCCGTTGGCGCCATAACCGTCGCACTCCCTACCTCGGTCTGGCCAAGGCATGGCTGCAGGCCAGCTTTGCCACCTGTGCGGCCAACTTGGTGCGACTCCTTGCCTTGTGGCGAGAGGGCCGGCTCGTCTCGCCTGCGCTACCGGCTGTGCCCGCGGCGTCCGCCTGAGCCGGGCCCTTCATACTTCACCGATCCCTGCCGTGGCCCTCAGGCCCACCGGCTCTTTACCCCTGTCCATCTTCAGCGCGCCAGTACCCCTGATCCACGGCCTACTCAGCCCTGACCGCATCTTCGGTCACCCTACGGCGTGTTTCAAAAACCGGTTGACGGTTGAGCCGTGGGCGGAGGGACCAGCGGTGATGGCGGCATGAGCGGTTGTGTGGAGTCCAATGTGATATGGAAGTTATCTGGAAAACCAGGATTCTGCCCATCGACCCGAAAGCTTCCCCATTCGGCCTGGCCGCAAAGCTGCCCAGCCCGAGCCAGGCCGAAGTGAGGAAGCCCCGTGAGCCTATCTCCTCTCCAGCCCTCCCGCAAGACCCGCCTCCAGCGCCCTGAGTTCCCTGTCTCCCTGCGCATGGCCGAAGCGGCGGCCATCATCGCCGATCCCCACCGCGGCAAGGTGGTCGAACTCGCCCGGCGGCACGGCATCTCCCGCCAATCCGCCAGCTACATGGTCTCCGCGGTGCGCCAGGCTTGTCTGGCTGCGGTCTCGCCCGGAGTCCCCGGTCGGCCGCCTCGCGCCCACACCGTCGTCGTCGATTCCCACCGCATCGCATCCGCCGTCGTCTCTCTCGCTGTGGACGGACATGCCTCCAACTCCGGCACCCAGGCGTGCATCCAGACCATGCTGGATGAGCACGTCGCCACGGGCCGCATCAGCACCATCCTCCACCACGCCGCCGAGCGCGCGACGCAGCAGTTGCAGGCCATCCCCATGCCGGATGCGCCCGTCTACGCCGTGACCGACGAACTCTATGACCATCGCCACCCCGTGCTCGCGCTCATGGAAGACCAGCACCTCGGCGTCCTGTTCGCCCACAAGGAAGAGGAGGCCGACGGCACCACCTGGGGTGTTCCGCTCCTCGAACTGCAGGAGCGGGGCCTGCGATACGCCCACCTGGTCAGCGATCAGGGAAGCGCCATGGCCTCCGGTTTCGCCGAGGCCGAAGTCCTGGCCGCCACCGCGCACGGCAGTGACACCTTCCACTTTCTCCGCGCCTTCGGGCGCGATGCCCGAGCCCTCTTGCATGTCGCCACACGCACGCAAGCCGAGTTCGACAAGCTGGCCGCTGCCCTCGACTATCACACGGCCCCCACCCATGGCCGCGGTCGACCCCGGAAACAGACCACGCTCGCCGACTACGAACTCGCCGCCTCCGCCGCTCAGACCGCGAACCGCTGCGCCACGGCCGCGGACTTCCTCTACCATGAGACACGCGCGTTGTTGGAGCCCGTCGACGCCCACGGCGATCTGCTCAGCGCCGATGCTGCCCGAACCGGCCTGGAGACCGTCGCTGTGCTCTTGCGTGACCTCAGCCCCCGTACGCATCCCCTGGCCACCCTGATCGCTCACGCCGGCCCTGCCCTACACGCCTTCCGCGCTCCGCTCGCCGAGCGACACCAGGAACTCTGCCAGCGTTCCGGCGCGTCACTCGTTCAGTTCGTCGCCTGGACCTGGGTCCACAGAAAGGCCCTCCACGAAACCCTGCCACGCACCCAGGAGGAACTCGACCGCCGCTGGGGTCTGGATGCATCACTCGACGACGTGCGGGACATCTGGCACGCCTTCCGCAACTGCCATCGTTCCAGCAGTGTGCTGGAGTCGTTCAACTCCATCCTCCGCCTGCACGTGCACGCTCACCGTGGCCTCACACCCAGTCTGCTGCCCTTGATCGTCTACCGACACAATGTTCGGCCTTTTCCCCGCGGGGTGCACCGCGGCGAAGCACCATTTGTCGCCCTGGGTGTCCTTCCGGCCGATTGCCGCCCCTGGGTCGAGCAACTCCTCGCGCCGACGGCGCCAAGAGACGGGCAGGCCGCGGCCAACCCCACACCCTTGTGCCCTGCGGTCAGTCCACATGCACCCGTCACCGACTCCGCGTCTGCCGTTGCCTGAATTTCCCGTGGCCCGAGAAGCGTCAAGCGATTACCTCAGGTTTTTGAAACACGCCCACCCTACCGACCCGTAACCCCCACCCCAACCCCGCCCGCCCCGCATCGGCCCCCAATCGGTCGGTGCGACTTTCTGGCCTTTCTCGTTGTGTCACGGGCCAGAACACCCACTCGCCGCACTCCGCAGCCCCCCCAGAAGGCGGCTCGCGGCAAGAGTCAGTCTCCTGCCGCGCCGCCAGTCGCCACGGATGGGGCCTGGGATCTCAGTGCCTCTGCCAGCACCTTCGCCGCTTGCGCCCGGGAGGCCATGTTCAGTGGCTGAAAGCTCCCATTTGGGAAGCCGTTGACGTATCCGGCCGCCACGGCCTCCTCCACGCCCTGAACGGCCCAGGCGTCGATCATGGAGTCGTCCGTGAAGGGCAGCGGCGCCGTCTTGGTCAGCTTCAGCGCCCGCGCCAGCAACACCGCCATCTGCTCCCGGGTCAGCGTCTCGCTCGGCCCGAAGGTGGTCGGTGTCAGGCCATCCACGATCCCGGCTCGCACCGCGGCCCGCACGTAAGGGGCATACCAGACCCCCGCCGGCACATCGGCAAACGGCGTCGTCCCTGCAGAGGGCGCCAGTCCCAGCGTCAGCACCAGCATCTTGACGAACTCGGCCCTGCTGACCGGGGCTTCGGGCCGGAAGGTGCCATCCGGGTAGCCGCTCACGACATCGGCCGCCAGTAGCCGGTCGATGTCGCCCTGCGCCCAATACCCCTTCTGGACATCGCTGAACCGTTGGCTGTTGGCCAGCACCACGAACGTGCCGGGCCCGTTGATCCGGAAGAGGACCGTCCCGTTGGCGGGGTCGACGGCGGTGGGCAGGTAGTGCCAGGTACCGTCGCTCCACACGGCCAATCTCAGCGGCGACAGCCCGCTGAGGGCGCTCCCCTGGTAGCGGACGCTGGCGGTCGCCGGCTGGGTCAGGCTCGGCCCCGTGACCGTGAAGAATGGGCTGGCCGCGGAATGCCCGCTCGGAAGCGGTGGAGCGCCCGTGGCCGGTGTCGCCGCCTCGCTCACCTGCAAACTCTGGCCCGCCGGCACCACGCCCGCCGGCACGGCCAGGTGGAAGATCCCGTCGGGGCTCGCCAGGGTCCCACCGGCGGAGCCGACCCCCGGCAGGACAGCCGTCGTGGTATAGCCGGCGCTGGCCGGGGTTGAAAAGTTCACCTGCACCGTGTTCGGCGGACTGATCCCGCTCACCGCTGCCGTCACCATGGCCGTCCCTGCCTGGGCGCTTGTCAACGTCGCGCTGGCCTGGCCGCTGGCATCGGTCACCGCCGTTGCCGGGCTGAGGCTGCCCAGCGTCGTCGAGAAGGTGACCGGCACGCCCGCCATGGCGGCGCCGGACTGATCCTGCACCGTGGCGGTCACCGTCACCTGGTTCCCCACCACCGCGCTGTTGGTGCTCGCCGTCAGGCTTTCGCGCGAGGCCACGCTGCCCTGAATGGCGACGACCGTGTATGTGCTCAGGTGTGGCAAGAGCGCGGTCACCAGACCGCCGCCCCAGCCCAGCACCACCACGCCAGCGTTCGTCCACTGACCCGACGGATCCAGCCAGACCACCGCGGGCGTCCCGCCCGCCGGCACAGCCTCGGCGTGATACGGAAGCGAAACCACGAGGGCCCCCGTAGCTGCCGTCGTGCTGTCCTCACCGAAGAGCTGGGCCGCCATTCCCGAAAGGGAGAACTGCACGACCGGCCCCACGAACGCGGCCGATGTGGGGGCGGTCGGCGAGGTGCCCACCACCGCCAGGGCGGGCGTACCCCCCAGCAGTTGCAGGGCAGACGCCGTCGAGTACACGGTAGCCGAGACGGAGCCGGCGACCGACGCGGCCGCAGCATCGCTGCCCGCGTCCAGCGTCACGCCCAGGCCCGGCAGGGCAGCGCTGCTCAGGTCCACCGAGCTGCCGCTGGTGCTGCCGGTGAGGGGGATCGGCGCACTGATCGACGGCAGGTCCCCGTACACCGCGCTGACGACCGTCGTGGGCACAGCCGGGGCCGTCACGAAGGGGACGACGACGGTGGCCGTGAGCGTGCTGCCACCGATACTCACCGTCGCCGTCACGGTGTCTGTTTCCGGACGGACATCGCTCAATAGCGCGGAGGCCACGCCGTCGCCAGCGGTCACCGTGCTGGAGGCCGACAACGTGCCGCCGGTCGTGGTGAACTGCACCGTCGCGCCGCCCGGGGAGGCGGCTCCGGTGAGGGCAGCCTGCACCAGCACACTCTGGCCCGTCAGCGTCGCCTGCGGCGTCGCCGTCAGCGACAGCGCCGGCCCGGACGGGACGCTCCCGTAGGTGAAGGCCGACAGGGCGCTCTGCGGGCTCTTACCCTCGGGAGTGGTCACCGTGACGGCGACCGTGCCCGCACCAGGCGGAACTGTCGCCGTGATCTCGCTGTCCGAGATCACCTGGAAGCTGGTCGCCGCGGCCGGGCCGAAGGCGACCGCCGTGGCGCCGGTGAAACCGCTGCCCGTCAGGGTGACGGAGGCACCCGCGGCTCCGGAGGCGGGGCTGACCCCCTGCACCAGCGGCGCGTGGGCGGGTGCCGGCAGGACGCCGTAGGTGCCCGAGGCCGTCACCGGCGCGCTGGCCTGGTCACCCGCCACCGTGGTCGGTAGGGCCGTGAAGCCGCCGCCGCTGAAGCTGTACACCGCCACCGCGTCGCCCGGCGGAACCTGCGAGGGATCGAAGGTGAGTGTCAACGTCGCGGGCTTGGCGAGGGTCGCACCCCCTCCGAGCTGGACCTGGACACCCGTGCCGAGCGGCGGTAGCAGATCCGGTGCCAGGGCCAGGGGCAGCGCCGCAATGCTCAGACCCTCCGCTACCGAGGGCGGGTCCTGCGGCGGATCGCCGGCCGGCGGCGGGTCGCCGCCGCAGCCGCCGCTGCTCAGCAGGCAGGCATTGCCCGGGGTGTTCTCGATCCACCACATCCG
>JAJZZC010000043.1 GCA_021797775.1 Bacillota bacterium | reverse complement strand
TACGGCATCGTCGCGATTGGTACCACATCTAGTGGTTCGATCCACCTGTGGACCTCCAGCGTGCACAACGGGTGAGACGCGCCAAAAGCCAAATGCGTCGAACTCTGAGCCTTGTGCCCGTTGGGCACGCCCTCGGCGCGCTGGGCTCGCCTCCGCTCCGTGCGGCTAGGCGTCCACGGACGCCCGCGCCTTTGCGGCCAGCCCGCGCGGAGGCGCGGGTTAGGCCGTGTGTTTTTCCCCATGGTTTGGGCAAGAATCCGGTGGCGCCGCGGCCGCGGGCGCTGGCCGTGGCGGGGGGCTTTTGTGGTTAGCCACCGTGTGGCACGCCCGCACGGGGTCGCCCACGCGCGGCGCGCTTCTAATTTTTCACGCACGAGGTTATACTTCCTCCGGCTGCGGACACCCTCAACGTGGAGGCTAAGAACGGAAGTGGAGCGAGAAGAGGTTCTCAACGAGATCCTGCGACGCATCCAGCAGGCCGGGGGCACGTTGGTCGTGCCGACGAAGACCCTTGCTTTCGAGCTCGGGATGAAGCCGCAGCGGATGTACAACCTGATCAACAGCTTCGAGCGGCGGGGTGAAATCGTCACCGTAAGCCGTGGACCCATCGGTACCGAGTTGCGGGCCGGCAACGGCCGGCCGGTGCCGGCGCCCGCAGGCAGGCGTAGCCGCGTGGTCCCAAGCCCGAGGCGTGGTCCGGCCGCCTCCACAGGGGGGGCGCGGAAGTTCTGCCCGTGGTGTGGCGAGGCGATCGCCGATCCGCGCTGGCTGTATTGCGCCGGCTGTGGCCGAGAGTTGCCCCGTTGACATCCGCCCCGGCCGGCAGGGATTTCCCTTGCGGGGTGGGGCTCCTCGCGGTTCATCCTGAATCTCGTGGTGCCAGGCGGACGCCGCTGGCGCAGAAGGACCCCGCGACGCGAGCCGGTGAGGTCGTGGCGAGGGGCCGGCCCCTGGGCACCAAGGCGACCGGCCGCCCCGTTGCGAAAGTCAGGTTCATTCAGTTCCGGGTTCCGGGGGAGGTGGATCGCCCCATCCCTCCAGACGCAGCGACCCGGGTCGCCAGAGACGCGTCCACTGGGACGCAAGCCCCAGTTCGGTGATCGCAAGCGGGCCGAGGTGCTTGCAGGAATCGCCGCCCCCGTTCTCCAAACCTCGTGTGGCCGCGCGCAGCGCGGCCTGTGGGGGTGGCGGGCGTTGCAGGTCCGGCGGGAGCGGCGCGAGGATGGCCGTCTGCTGACCTATTTCACGGAGGACGCGGGCGGGGCAGGGGAAGCCGGCCCGGGTGAGGTCGCCGCGGGCCGAGACGCCGAGGGGACGGCACTCCTTGTCACGGGCGGGTGCGGCTACATCGCTGGTCCCCTGGTCCACCGGTTGGTCGCTGCCGGCGAGACCGTGGTGGTACTGGACGACCTGGGCACCAGCACGGGTCGTACCCTGCATCCGCAGGCGCACCTGGTGCGGGCTCGGGTGGGCGACGCGCTCGCCCTGCGGCAGATCTTCGCCCGCTGGCGTATCGGCGCCATCTTCCATTTCGCTGCCGCCGCCAGCGTGCCGGACTCGATACGCGATCCCCTGGGGTACTACCGGAGCAATGTGCGTGAGGGGCTCACGCTGCTGGAGCAGGCCGTGGCGGCCGGGTGCCCGCCGCTCGTGTTTTCCTCGTCGGCCTCCGTGTACGGGGTGCCGGAGCGCGTGCCGATCCCCGAGGACGCGCCCCTGCGGCCGGTGAGCACGTATGCGGAGACCAAGCGCGCCTTCGAGGCCGCTCTGCGGTGGGTCGGCCAGGCCGCGGGGCTCCCCTGGGCGGCCCTGCGCTACTTCAACGCGGCGGGCGCGGACGGGCCGTGGGAGCCCAAGGACCCGGAGACCCATCTGATCCCCCTCGCCCTGGAGGCCGTGCGCGGCGGCCCGCCGCTGCGCGTCTTCGGCACGGACTACCCGACGCGCGACGGTACCGCCGTGCGCGACTACGTGCATGTCGCCGACCTGGCCGAGGGGCACCTGGCTGCGCTGCGCCACCTGCGGGCCGGCGGTGCCTCGGGTGCCTTCAACCTGGGTACCGGCGGCGGCTACACCGTGTTGGAGGTGGTCTCCGCCGTCGAGTCCGTCACGGGGCACCCCGTCCCGCGGATCGTCGCGCCGAGGCGGCCTGGCGACCCGCCGGAGTCGGTCGCGGACCCCGCCCGGGCGCAGGCGGTCCTCGGCTGGACGGCCCGGCGCTCGGGCCTGCGCGAGATCGTGGCCGACGCGTGGGCCGCGATGCGCCGGGCGTACGGGGAGGAGGCCGCGGGGTGAGCCATCTGCGCCTCGACCCCCAGAGTGGTCAGTGGGTCCACGTCGCCGCCCGCCGCATGCACCGTCCGCTGACCGATTCCGCCGCGGGCTGCCCGTTCTGCCCGGTGCCGCCGGACGCCCCGGCGTCGGTGCGCGCGGCCAGCGAGGCCCCGGATGCCGGCTACGATGTGGCGGTGTTCGAGAACCGCTTCCCGGCCATGGGGGGAGAAGCCGACCCCCTCGGGGCGCTCTCGCCCAGCGGTTGCGCGGCCCCAGCAGAGGGCCACGCCGAGGTGGTGCTCTACGCGCCGCGTCACGACGTGCACCTCGCCACCCTGCCGGAGGCCAAGGTGCGGCTGCTGGTAGAGGTGTGGCGGCAGCGCACGCTGGCCATGGAGGCGGATCCGTGCGTCGCTTGCGTGTTTGTGTTCGAGAACCGGGGCCACGACGTCGGCCAGACCATTGACCATCCCCACGGGCAGATCTACGGGTATCCGTGGGTGCCCCCGCGCATCGCCGAGGAGGCGGCCCGGGTGCGGTGCTTCCACGCCGAGGAGGGGGAATGCCTGCAGTGCGCGCTGCTGCGCCGCGATGAGGGCGAGGGGGCGCGCGTGGTCGAGGCCGATGGCGCCTGGGTGGCGCTAGTGCCCTTCGCGCCCCGCTTCCCGGCCGAGGTGCATATCGTCCCGCGGCGGCACGTGGGCGGCCTGCCGGCGCTCGACGACCATGAGGTCGCCTCGCTGGCGCGGTTGCTGCGCCGCGCGGTCGCCCGGTACGACCGGCTGCACGGTGTGCCCATGCCCTACATGATGTGCCTCTACCAACGTCCGCGGGAGATGGTGGAGGGGGACCTCTGGCACATGCGCCTCGCCTTCTACCCCCTGCTGCGCGGGCTGGGCCGGCTGAAGTATCTGGCGGCGTCGGAGTCCGGCGCAGGCGCCTTCCTGCTGGACGCGGCCCCGGAGGACATGGCCGCGGCGCTGCGTGCGGTGGCGCTGTAGCGGCCGAGCGGCGACGTGCGGCCGTCGCCCCGCGGGCGGCGGGTCGCCTCGGCCAGCGCGCGTCGGCGTGGCCCGTCACGGGGGTGGGGGCCGAGTGGGCTCTGCGGCACGTCGGTGAGCCGCGTCGGGGCTGGGCGCCGGCCCGCATGGGGCGGGCCGGAGGCGGACGGCGGAGCGGTGGCCGTCCGTGGCCGGTGCGCGGGTGCCCCGCGGGCGGCGGGATGGCCTGTCCCGGTGTGGGCGGAACGGGCCGGTGGCGCGGCCGCTACGTCGGGCGGGCGCCGGGCGTCTCCTCTGCATAGGGCGGGTCCGGGCCGGAGGGGGACGGCCGCTCGAGCGCGGACGATGGGTCATCCCCCTGGCGTCGGCGGCATGCCGATGCGGCGGGCGGGACCTCTGGCGCTGGCCCGCGGGGGCGGGCCAGCGCCAGAGGCGGTGGGTGCCCGTGCGTGAGCGGCGGTTGGCCCCTGGTGGCATCTCTCTCTCTCTCTCTGCGGGGTACGGGTGCGCTCGGCCGCCCGAGGGGCGGCGCGGGCCTGGGGAGAACGATGCGGGGGTGGCGGTGTGGACGCTCGTGATGCGTGGCGGCGGGCCGGTGAGGGCTTTTCCGGCAGCTTCGGCGGGCGACCCGCCGGCGTGTGGTGGGCGCCGGGCCGCGTCAATCTCATCGGCGAGCACACCGACTACCAGGAGGGCCTCTGCCTGCCCATGGCGATCAACCGCCATGTGGTGGTGGCCGTACGCCCCCGATCCGACCGCTTGGTGCGCGCCGTCAGCAGCTCGCGCGGCCCGGCTCCGGATGTCGATCTCGATGCGCTCCGTCCCGGGCCCCGCGATTCCTGGTTCAACTATGTGGTCGGGGTGTTGGCCGTGCTGGCACCGTCGGCCGGCTGCGACCTCTTCATCGACGCCGATCTGCCCGTGGGCGCGGGGCTGTCTTCCTCGGCCGCCCTGGAGATGGCCGTGGCGGTCGCCATCAACGACCTCTTCGCCTTGGGGCGTACGCCGGAGGACCTGGCCCTCGCCGGTCAGCGCGCGGAGCACGACTTTGCCGGCGTGAGTTCGGGCCTGATGGACCAACTCGCCTCCGTCTTCGGCCGCCCGGGCCACGCGCTGCTCCTGGACACGCGTACCCGGGCGGTGACGCCCGTGCCGTGGCGGCCCGAGGACGCTGGCCTGGCCTTGGCCGTGGTGGACACCCGTGCGGAGCACCGGGTGGTGGGGGGCGGGTACGAGGCGCGCGTGCGTGAGGTGCGCGCGGCCGCCGCGGCGTTGGGCGTGCCCGCACTGCGCGACGTCGCGCCCGAGGACCTGACGAGGCTGGAGGGGCAACCCCTGCTGCTGTGCCGGGCGCGCCATGTGGTCAGCGAGAACGCACGGGTCCGCACCGTCGTCGATGCCGCCAGCCGCGGGGACTGGGAACGGGTGGGGCAGGCGCTTCTGGCGTCGCACCGCTCGCTCGCCGAGGACTACGAGGTGAGCCACCCGGCTCTGGACGCCGTCGTCGATCGGGCCGCGCGTACGCCGGGCGCGCTGGGGGCGCGGCTGACCGGCGCGGGCTTCGGCGGCAGCGCGATCGTCCTGCTGCGCGCGGACGCGGTGGGCATGCTGGAGGAAGGTTTGCACGAGGAGTTCGCGCGGCGCGGGTGGGTGCCGTGTGGCGTGCAGACCTTCTGTCCCGGCGATGGCGCCGCGCGTGTGGCCGAGGCGGTCTGAGGGCGGACCCGCGTTCGGGGCGCTAAACAAGGGCCCGCGCCGCGCGCGGGCGCGGGGCGGCGCTTGGCGTGGGCGGGTGCATCGGCGCGGGGTGTGGGCCGTGCCATGGTACCGGTGTCGGCGTTGGGAGTGGGCGCGCGGCTGGCCGCGCCGCTGGCCCGCTCCCGGCCTTCCCTGCGCGGGAGCGGGGGCATGCAGGAGGGATGCGGCGCCCGGCACAGTGGGGCGCCGCCTGCGCGTATGCGCTGGCAGGGGGGAGGGCCATGGCGCGCGTGAACGGCCCCCCGGGGCCGGGGGGTTCCGCGACGGGGTCCCGGGATGGGCCGGCGTCTGGGCGTGCGACCTGGCGGCGCTGGATCAGGCGCGTGCGCTGGTGGGCCATCCTGCTCTCAGCCGCCATAACGGCGCGGCTCTTGCTACCGCCGGGGCGCGCCCTTGCTCACGGGTGCCGGCCAAGCATCGCCGGCGATGCCCTGTACACGGGCCTCGTAGCGCTCTCTGTCTTCGTGCTGGCCTGGGCGGTGGTGGGGGTGACCGCGTGGGGCGCCCTGCGCCGCTGGGCCTTGGTCACCCAGGCAGCGGCGGCGGCCGTCGTCGCGGCGAACCTGGCCACGGCCTTGGTGTGTCGCTGAGGTGCCTGGACCCCCGTAGCTGTCCAGGTTAGCCGAGGACGGCCTAAGGGGGCGTGCCGGGCGCACTTTGCGCCCGACACGCCTCAGCCGTTACACCGCGCCGATCTGGACCACCGTCCGCGGCTGGAACCCCGAGACGTGGTCAAACGCGGCCGTCAGGTACTGCCCGCTGTGGTGGGCGGTGACGAACAGCCCGACCCAGATGCCCAGCGCCGTCAGCACGACGGGCTGGCCCGCCCGGTTCCAGCGCGTGCCGTCCAACGAGGCGAAGGCGGTCCACGAGCCGCCGTCGCGCACCAGCTTGAGCCGGACGGGCTGCGACAGGCGGTTGGCGAGCGCCTGCTTGCCGACGGGGTCGAGCACCGTGTGCGCGCCCACCAGGCCAGTGCCCGCCGTCACGGCGCTCGGGCGCTGGTCCGCCGTCACCGCCTCCGCGATCGACCGCGTCTGGAAGTGGACCCCGGGCCCGATGGCCACCTGCGGGGAGGTCCTGGCGGCGGCGTTGCTGAGGCTGGAGCGGGCCATCAGTCCGACCTTGGCCCCCCCGCGGCGCCAGGGCCGCGTCGTTCTGGGCGAGTCGCTTGCGCCACAGGCGATTGCGGGCGCAGATCGAATTCGGCGCGTACGGCCGTCAGTGGCCCCCGTGACCCCACGGGCGCCGCGGCCGCATCGAGGCGCCGAACCCGTGCGCAGCAAGCGGAGGCAGGCGCGAGCGGACCGGCGTACCGCTCCGCGGTCACCCCCGCTCGTGGCGCCGTCTGGGCGAAGGCCCCCCGTCGGAATGACGCGCCACCCCCCCGCGGCGCGCGGTGAACAGGGGTTGGCGGACGTGGGACGAATCCCGCCCTGTCGAAGTGTGGTCCTGGCAGGGAAAGGGGTTCGCGCGTGCCTGGTCGTTCTTCCCGCTCTACCCCCACGACGAAGCCTGGTGCCCCCGCGGCAGCGGCGGGTACCTCAGCGGCGCAACCCGGCGTTGCGGACGGGAGGGCCGCCAGCTCGACGGCGCACTCCGATGCCGCGTCCGCGAAGGCCGGTACGCCGTCGGTCGACCCTCGCGCCTCCACGGGGCGGGCCGGTGCCCCGGACGCCAAGGGCGATTCCGCGACGAGGAGGGCCAAGGGCTCGACCGGAAAGGCCGGCGGCTCGGGGACGCCGGGCGGCGCGCCAGCGGGCGGGGCCGGCGCCACGGCGGTAAAGTCTGGCACCCCCTCCCGGAGTGCCGGTGTCGCAGGGCGGAAGCCTGGCCCGGCGAGCGGGAAGCCCGGGACCGCAGGGGCCAGGCAGGGAGCGATGGCCGGGAATCCGGGGCGCCCGACCGGGAAGGCCGGCCGTCCCGGCGCGGGCCTGGCCAGGGGTGCCGCCCCGCGCGGAGCGAGCGGTCCGCGCGCTGCCCCGCTGACGGTGCCCGTCCTCGTGGCGGCGGTGGCGGTGGCCCTGCTCCTCGGCTTACCCGTCGCCTTCCGCGGGCTCTACTTCGCCCCGCAGCAGCTGCTGGCGCTGGTGGCGGCCTGCGCCGTGGGGGCGCTGGTCTGGTGGGCACGGGGGCGCCAGGACACCGTGTTCTGGCGTGATCGTCTTGATGCCGCGGCCCTCGCCTTGGCCGGCGCCTACCTGCTGTCTGCGCTGACGGTGGCTGTCCATCCCAACGCCGCGGTGCAGAGCTGGCTGATGCGCCTACTCTACTTCCTGGTCCTCTGGTCCGCTGGCGAGGTCTCGCGCCTCTCGTGGACGGCACGCCGCATTCTGGTCTTTGGCTTGCTGCTGGGCGGCGCCATCGCCGCCCTCAGCGGGGTGGCGGCCGCCGGGGGCGCCTTCGCCGGCCACGGCTTCTTCTTGGGCCGTCGCATCTACACCTCCATCCAGTACCCCGACGCCGCCGCCGCCTACCTGGCCGCGCTCGCCTTCGTCGCCCTCGGTGCCGAGATGGCGGCGGAACGGACGCTTCCCCGGGTGCTGTACGCGGTGGCCGCGGCGACCTACCTGTTTGGCTTCGTCTTCGCCCTGTCGCGCGGGGCGGAGCTGGTCTTTGTCCCGGTCGCGCTGATCTTCGTCGGCGCGCAGCGGCGGGGGCGCTGGGCAGACGGCGCGGCGGCCCTGGCCGGGCCGCTCCTCGGCGTGGCGGCGGGGGCGCTCCCCTACGTGCGCGGTGTGGCGGCTGTGTCGGCGCACCGGCCGCATGGTGCCTTGGAGGTGTGGCTCGGGCTGCTGGCCGCCTGCGTGGTCGCCGGAGTGGCCGTGCCGGCATGGGATGCGTGGCGGCGCGCGCGTGGCGCCACGCGCCTGGGCGTGGCCCTCGCGGCTGCCGTCGCCTGTGCCGCGGTGGCGGTGGTCCTGGGACGGCGGGTGTCGCATTCGCTGCTGGCGCGCCTGGGCCGGCTGAGCCTGCAGGGCTACAACGCCTGGTCCCGCCTGCGGTGGGCCCGCGACGCCCTGAAGCTGGTGGCGCGGCATCCGGTGCTGGGCATCGGCGGCGGTGGCTGGGCCGCGGCCTATCACAGCGTGCAGAGTTATTCCTATTCCAGCACGCAGGTCCACAACGGCTGGGTGCAGACCTGGGTCAGCACCGGCACGGTGGGCATGCTCTGCTGGATCGCTTTCTGGGTCTTCCTGGTGCTGGCCGCGTGGCGGGCTTGGCGCGCCGCCACCCCCACCACGCGGCCCCTGGTCGTGGGGCTCGCCGCTGGCGCCCTGATGATCGGCGGCCACTCGGCGGTCGACTTCACCCTGTCCCTCGGCGGCGTCAGCGTCGCGCTGTGGGGAATGGCGGGTCTCCTGCGTTCCCTGGCCCCGCCCGCCAGCGAGGTGGGCGGCGTGCCAGTGGCCCCGTCTGGGCGCTTGGCCGTGGGACAGGGGGCACGGGTGCCTGGTACCGCGGAGCGAGCTCGGCCCCGGGCGCCGCGCGCGGCTGGCGCGGGCTTCCCGCTGGCCGCCCTCGGGTTCTACGGCGGTGTGGGCCTGCTGGCGATCTTCGCGCTGGTGCTCTGGACGGGTGGCCGACGCATCAACCAGGGCAACGCCGCGGCGCAGGCCGGCCACCTCTCGCAGGCCGCGGCTGCGTTGCGAGCCGCCGCCAGCGACGATCCGTGGTCAGCCACGGCCTATTTCGGTCTGGCCCAGGTGGAGCAGGCGCTGGCCTCCTCAGCGCCCTCGGGCTCGCGGTCGCAGTTTCAAGACCTGACGCAAGCGCAGGCAGACTATCAGCACTCGCTGGCGCTGGATCCGTTCGGCTACCTCAACGCCGGCCAGGAGCACATCTTTTACGCCACGTTCCTGCAGCACGTCGGTCAGATGAGCGGCGCGCTTTCCCAGCTGCGCCAGGCTGTGGCGGACGGGCCCTACGTCTCGGGCGCGTACGACGCGCTCGACCTCGGCCTGGTGGACCAGGCGGTGCTGGACGCCCGGCAGCACCACGTGGCCGCGGGTCGGCAGACCCTGGCCGCCATCACCCAGCTGGCCGCGCACCGGGCCGCGCTCGCCGCGTCCGTGCCGGGGCCGGCCAAGGCCGCGGCGGCGGCCGGGCGGGTCGCGCCATTCACGGGCTCTGATGCGCCCATGCAACTCGCTGGCGGGGAGGCGGCCGCCCTCAGGGGCGCCTGGGCGCAGGCGGCTGCGACGCTGACCCCCCTAGCTGGGCAGGGGGGGTCGGTAGGCGGCGAGGCTAGCCTCTGGCTCGCGTTGGTCGACGCGCGGCTGCATCGCCCCGCGACGCAGGCCGTGGCCGCGGCGCGCGGTGATCTCGGCGCCAACTACCAGGGTCAATACACCCTGGTGGCGTCGGTGGTCGGCGCCCTGGCCCCCGGTACCAAGGGTGCGGCGGGCGGCGGCAAGACCCCCGCCGGGACAGCTCGCGCGCCCGCGGTCGGGCAGAGGGGCGCGGGGACCGCCCCGGCCGGGAAGAAGAAGTAGCGGTACGCTCAACGTCCCGTGCGTCGCTCCCGATACCTCTCGGGGGCCCCGTGCTCGCTTATGCCCCCGGGGCTGGCCACGAGGCCGTTGCCGCTCTGGGGCGGCGGAGGAGGGCGAAGCACGCCGGGTCCCGGGGGCCGAGCCCCTGGGTCCGCCCTCCTCTCGTCCCCCGCATTACGCCGGGCCTCCAGGTAGACGCGCGTGGCACAGTCACCAGGATGGTGGCCTCTCTCAACGCGTTCCGGACGGTGGGGGCACCGTTTTGCGGCGGCCCGCGCGTCGGGGCGCTTGGCCCGTCCATGGAGGGATTGGCGGCGTGGCAGACCGGGTGGGTC
Source organism: Bacillota bacterium (assembly GCA_021797775.1). Taxonomy (GTDB): domain Bacteria; phylum Bacillota; class Sulfobacillia; order RBS10-35; family JAJYVN01; genus JAJZZC01. The sequence goes on along the minus strand of JAJZZC010000043.1, from coordinate 18,382 downwards.
GCTGGGCCTACGGCGACTCGATAATGGCGCTTTGGACGGCCGTGGCGGGTGAACGCGGCGGGGGCGAGGACCGGGGCCGCCGGCGCGGGCAGGACCAGCTGTTCCGGGAACGGGCCCTGTTCCCGCTGCGCGCCCTGGTCGTGGTCGTCAACCTCCTGGGTTGGCTGGCGCTGCGCCGAGCGCCCGGCGCGCTGCCTCCTTTGGCCTGGGGCATCCTCGCCGTCACCATCGTCCGTCTCATGGCGGAGTCCATCGCCACCTTCCGCGCACTGCCCGTAAGCGAACGCGTGCTCCGGATGTCGGTGTTGCTCGATCAGGCTTCTGTCCTGGGTTGGGTGGCAGCGACTGGGGGAACGGGCAGCCCGTTTGCCGACCTGCTCTTCCTGGGAGTGGTGGCCTCGACCCGCCTGGCGCCGACGCAGGCGGCGGCCAGCCTGGTCCTCTACGTCATCGGGAGCCTGGCCCTGGTGGGCGCAGCCCACCTGATCGTCGTCAGCTATCTGGCGATCCTTGGCGCGGGGCTCTTCATCGCCTTGCGGCGGACAGAGCGTGACCGGTGGATGGCGGATGTCGACGGGCTCACCGGCGCGTTCAACCACCGGTACACGCGGGAGCGGCTCGACGCCGAACTCGCCGCGGCGCGGCAGTCCGGGGGGCCCTGTGCCCTGCTTTTCGTCGACGTGGACGGCTTCAAACTGTTCAATGACACGTACGGCCACCCCGCGGGTGACACGGTGCTCCGCAGCGTGGCCCAGAGGCTGCGCCAGGCCTGCCCGCCCGCCGGGGTGCTGGGGCGCCTCGGTGGCGACGAGTTCGCCGTCATCCTGCCGAGGACCGGGCGTGACGGCGCCCTTGCCGCGGGCGAGCGGATGCGCGCCGCTGTGGAGCAGGTCGATCTCCGTCCGGGCGACCGCGTGCGCATCCCCTTTACGGTCAGCGCCGGTGCCGCCGTGTTCCCGGATGACGCGCAGGCAGGCGCGGACCTGCTGGACGTCGCCGACCGGGCCCTTTACCAGGCCAAGCGCGCCGGGGGCAACGCCGTCACGACGGTGGACACGGAAACCCACCGGGCCATCGCCGCGTACGGGGCGACGCTGGGCGCGCTGCAGTCGCTGGCCGTAGCCGTCGAGCACAAGGACCACAACACCGCCAGCCACACCGACCACGTCTCGCGCCTGGCCGTGCTGGTCGGGCACCGCCTGGGGCTGTCCGATGAGGACCAGCGCCAGTTGCGCATCGGCGCCGTCATGCACGATGTCGGCAAGATCGGCGTGCCCGACGAGATCCTGCGTAAGCCCGGCCCCCTCACGCCGGAGGAGGAGGCGGTGATGCGCGGCCACCCGGAGTTCGGTTACATGCTGCTCAAGGAGATGTCGGGCCTGGGGCAGGTGCTGGACATCGTGCGCCACCACCATGAGCGGTTTGACGGGGCCGGCTACCCGGACGGGCTGCGTGGCGAGGAGATCGGGCTGCTGGCGCGCATCGTCAGCGCCGTGGATGCCTTCACCGCCATGACGGCGGACCGGCCCTACCGCCGCCGGCTCCCGCACGGTGTCGCCATCAAGGAGTTAGAGCGCTGCGCCGGTTCCCAGTTCGACCCCGCGGTGGTCGACGCCCTGGTGACCGTGCTGCGCGACGAGGCGGTCTGAACGGCGGGGGCGGTGACGCGCCGGTCGGGGCAGCGCCGGAGGGGCGGCAGGGCCCGAGGGATGGTGCTTTCCTCAGACACAGTCACGCGCGCGTCGCCTTGCGGGCCGCCCGCGCGTCGCGGGAACGCGTGGCTGGAGCGGGCCCCCGTGGGGGTGGGGCAGGGCGCTGCCCCGTTGGCGGAGCGCCCGCCCCGCAGGGCACATGCGGCGCACCGGTGGGGCCATGTGCCGCCGCCGCGGGCAAGGCCTGTTGCTTGCCCCGCTCCGCCGGCAGCGGGCCTGGGGAGGCCCGGGGAGCAACCCCTGGCCGTCACCGCGCCAACCGCGTGCGGGCCCTGCCCCAACCCACCGGGGGGGGGGGCGCGGGTCTCCCACAACAGCACGCGGGCCTGGCTGGGCTACGCGCGAGCTCGCGGGCCCGTCCCCAGCCGCGGGCTGGCCGGCCCCCCGCGCACGCGGGTGTGACAGGCGGCCGGGTTCCCCGCTGCGCGGCGGCCCCACCCTGACCGCCCGGGCAACGGTTGGACGCGTGCCAGGCGGCGCGTCGCGCCGCCGCACCCTCAGGCACCGCCGGCCGCTTGGCGCCAGAGTCGCGCGACCTCCAGGGCCGCCAGGGCGGCATCGGCGCCCTTGTTGCCTGCCGCGCCCCCCGCCCGCGCCGCCGCCTGGGCCACGTCCCGGGTGGTCAGCACGCCGAAGGAGACGGCCACCCCGTGCTCGCCCCACTCCGCGGCGTCTTGCGCCAGACGGCTCAGCCCGTCGGTGACCGAACGGCAGACGTAGGCGTAGTGGTCGGTGTCCCCTTGGATCACCGCGCCGACGCAGACGACCGCGTCGAACCCGCCTCCCCGCGCCAGCCGCCGCGCCGTGGCGGGGATCTCAAAAGCGCCGGGAACCGTGTACACGCGCACGTTCGCCGGCGCCACCCCCGCCCGTTGCAGCGCCCCCACGGCGCCATCGGCCAGCCGAGAGGTGATGGCCGAGTTGAAGCGACTCACCACGACCGCGGCCCGCAACCCGGAACCGTCCGGGATGGGGACCTCCGTGTCGAGTTCCGCGCCGGGCTTCGCTTGATGCATGTGCTCGTCTCCTGGCAAAGAAAAGTGGAACAAACCAACCGCGGTCGTGCTCCGCGCGCCGGGCCGCTCTCGTGCCGCCGCTGCCGCCGCACCCGCTCGGGCCCGACCCGCACCGGCTTGACCCTTTCCCGTACCGCCCTGGCGCCCTTTGCCGGGCGCGCGGCCGTCGGGTTGCGGCCGTAACCCACTGCGGCCGCCGGAGCGCGTGCCTCCCTCGTTCCGCCGGCCTGAGGAGACGGCCCTACCCGGCAGGGTCCCTGGGCCGCCCTCGGCAGCGGCGGCCAAGCGGCGCCGCCCCTGCGTCGGGATCTCCAGACCGCTCCCCCCGGGAGCCGGCGCGCCGACGGCGGGCGCAGGGCGCTGTTAGGGCTCGCCGCTGTGGTTGCGGTCTGCACCAGCGAGGTGCCCCGGATGCCACCCGTGGTCAGGTGTGCCAGTGGCGCCACGAGCGACGCGCGCCCGACGGACGGATGTGAGCCGCCCCCGCCGCGCGGCGTCTCGCCGCCTCACCGCAAGGGCCGTGCAGCCGACCGGCCAGGGACGCCGTGCAGCATAGCCCCCGTGCTCGGCAAGCGCAACGGGGCGCGGCTGGGGAGGCGCCCCTGCTGTCTGCCACAGTGAAGAGAGCGTGTGTCGAGAGGAAACCGACCGATCACACCTGACCAGGTGCCGGCGCGAGGGGGCCGCGGGAAGGCTGGGCACTGGGCGGGGCGAGTGGAGTCAGGGGGATGCGCTGCGGTCTTCGTTGGCGCAGTTGCCGCGTGCTCGGTGGGGGACGCCTCCGGCACGCCCCGCCATGGTGCGGCGGCTGAAGGGCCACCACAGCATCCGCAGACTCCGGTTGGCGGTGTCGGCGAGGAGGTGAGCGCAGACACCGGCCGCGACCGCTACCAGGCCGCCGGCCGCCCCGGGGGCGCGGGTGCAGGCCCGCAGGGAAGGGGCGTCCCCCAGCCGAAGCGCCCGCTTGGGTCGGGCGCGGCGAGCCGTCGCGCGCCCGGTGCACGAGGAGGGGTGCCGCCGTGATCCGCTTGTGCGCCGCATTGCCCGCCCGTTCCGCGGACGAGGCCGTCGCGATGGCGAGCCGCTTGCGCCTCTGGGGCACCGACGCGCACCTGCCCTTGGACGTCGGCGAGGAGGCCGCCGCGGCCATCGGGCGCCGCTATCGCGACGCCGGCCTGCGCATCGTGCAGCTTTCGTGCTACCGCAACGTCAGTTCCCCGGTGACGGAGGTGCGCGCGCGCGCGGCGCGGGACCTGGCGGCGATGCTGCGCCTGGGGGCCGCCGCCGGGGCGCTGCACGTGGTCACCGGGGCTGGCCACCGGGACCCGGACCGCTCCGGAGATCCGTTTGCCGCCCACCCGGACAATTACAGCGACGAGGCGCTGGAAGCCCTGGCACAGACGTGCCGCGACGCGGTCGCGGCCCCGCCGGACGCCGCGGTGCGCCTGCTGGTCGAGACCTGGGTGATGACGCCGCTGCACTCCCTGCTGCGCGCGGCGGAGGCTGTGCGCCGGGTCGCCAGCCCGCGCTTCGGCATCCTCTTTGACCCCGTCAACCTGATGAACCTCGACACCTACTTCGACAACGGCTCGTTCCTGGCCCGCTGTGTGCAGCAACTCGGCCCCGCCATCGGCCTGGTGCACGCCAAGGACACGCTCCTGCACCCCGAGCGGTTCACCTATCAACTCGCCGAGGAGCCCATTGGGCAGGGGGCGCTCGACTACGGTGCCCTGCTCACCGCCCTGTCCGCTCTGCCTGGCGACGTGCCGCTCTGCGTGGAGCACGTGGAGAGCGAGGCGGCCGTGGCCCGGGCCCTGGCCCACCTCCGGGCCGTCGCCGCGCGCGTGGGCGTGGAGGTGCGCGGCGCGGACTGACGGGGCGGGGGGCGGTGGGGAGTCGTCCAGGAACCGAGGAGCCCGTTCGGCGGGGGGCGCTCGACGACGGCGCCCCCCGCCCTGGCCGGCCTGCATCGGGGAGGTGCCGCTCTGGGCTGATCAGCGCGGACGCCTGGGGGCCGGCTCTGGCCGTCACGGCGACCGAACTCGCCCGCCCGCCGGCCGACTCCGGCGCTCCTGCTGCTGGGCGTCTCATGGCGCCGCCCAGCGGGCGGGGGCACCGCGGCCCCGGTGGAGATCTGGGGCCTGCTGCCGGAGACGGCCGAAGGGGCGCGGTGGGAGTCGACCCGGCGTGCCGCGGCGACGGCGTTCGCGCGGGTTGGCATGACGACTCCCCCAGCGACCGCGGCATCGGGGTCTCAGCGGCGCCCTGCGTTCAGTCCGCCCGCCTGTTCAGGGCCGACGCGTTCCAAGACCCTCAGACGGTCCTCGTGATCGCGGACCGCGACCATGGTCGCGTCGACATCGGTACGCAGCCCCGACAGCCGTGCCTCCTGCCCGTCCACCCGCTCCTTCGTCTTCAGGGCGGTGGACAGCATCTCTAGGATCAGGTGCACCGTCCCCTGGAGGTCCTCCAACCGCACCTCGACGCGGCGTAGGTCCTCCTTGGTGGCGAAGGCCCTGAGGTCCTCCTTGGTGGCGAAGGCCCTGAGGTCCTCCTTGGTGGCGTAACCGCGCAGCGCGCGCTCCAGTTCGGCCCGCAACCGCCCGCACGTGACAGGTGCGCCATCGTCTAGGGGCAGACCGCCGTCCAGTACCTCTGGCATGATCCGGCCATCCCTCCGCCTGTCAGAGCCGGATGGTAGAGGGGCCGCCAGCCCCCACCGAGGGCAGGCGGGCCTGACACCGGCTCCCGTCAGCGCTCTCTTCGCCACGGCCGCGAGGTTTCCTGCGATTTCCAGTCGGCGCAGCGTTGCGCCTTTCAGGCAGGTGGGGGAAGTGGAGCCCACGGGACCACGTCCAGGTGCCGCGTGACACCCAGGGTTCGGCGGCGATGCCCGGGCCCCTGCAGCGCGCCCCGCGGCACCAGGGCGGGTCATGGATCCCACCGGCCGCGGAGGGGACGGCGGCGGGCCCGCCCCGCACCCCGCGCTCAGGCCGGTCCGGCCGCCTCGAACAGCACCGCCACCGGGCAGCGGGCGGCACGCAGCACCTGGTCCACGGTGCGGCCGCAGTACAGCTCTCCGCCAGCGGCGCGCCGCCGCGCGGTCAGCAGGATGAGGTCCCCGTCGCTGGAGGCGCCGCGGACGATGGCGTCGCTGACGGTCGCGGTGTCGCGGAACTGGACCAAGCGGGTCACCGGCAGGTCGAAGGCCTCGCGGCCGAGGCGCTCGATCTCGCCCGTCGCGTGCGCGGCCCAGCGCGGCTCGGCCCGCAACGCGGCCGCGCCGCCCCGGCCCAGGGCGTCCGGCTCGACCACGTGCAGCGCGGCGATGGTGGCGCCGGTCCCGTGCGCCAGCGCCAGCGCCAGTTCCGCACCCCGGCGCTCCGCCGCCGTGCCGCGGGTGGGCACCACGATGCGGCGCAGGCGCACCCCGCTGCCGCGCCACTGGGGCGCTTGCAGCACCAGCACGCCGCACGGCGCCTCCCGCACGACGGGGTCGACGACGCCGCCGAAGAGGCCCGCGCCCGCGCGCCTCTCCGGGGCGCCCAGCACCAGCAGGTCGTAGTCCCGTGCCGCCTCGGCGAGGATGGCGGCCGCGACGCCCTGCGGCGCCGGCACCTCGCGGAAGCGCCACTGCACCCGGTGGGCGGTGTCCGCCCGCTGCTCCCCCGCGGCGGCGGGCGGACGGGCCGCGGCGCGCACACCGGTGTCCACCCCGGGTGCCAGGCTGTGGCCCGCGCTCAGGGCGACGGCCTCCACCTCCCGGCCCGCCGCGAGGTGGCTGACGACCTCCGCGGCCGCCAGGGCATAGCGGCCGTCGCGTACCGGCACCAGCATCCGCCGCAGCCCGTGGACGAAGCTGCGGCTGGCGAAGGCTTCGCGCCGCAAGCGCTCCTCCTCTCGCGGGTCGGCCGGCGTACGGCGCAGGGACCAGCGCAGGGCGGGAGGGGCCAGCACAGAGGTGGTCACGGCCATCAGGATGATCATGGAATACATGGGCACCGTGAGCACGCCCGCCTGCAGGCCGACGGTGGCGACGATGACCTCGACCGCGCCGCGGGCGTTCATGGCGGCGCCGAGGCTCAGCGCCATCCAGGGCCCCACGCCGGCCAGGCGCGCGCCGAGGTAGGTGCCGGCGAACTTGCCCACGCAGGCCGTGGCCACGATGGCCGCGGCGACCAGGAGCAGCAGGGGGTGCAGCAGGGAGGGGACGTCCACCCGCAGGCCGGCCGACGCGAAGAAGACGGGGGCGAACACCGCCAGCGTCATGCCGCGCAGATGCGCGGCCACCTCGCCCCGCACGCGGGGGATGCGCGCGAGCTGCACGCCCACCAGGAAGGCGCCCAGAAAGGCCTCGACGTGCAGGGCCTGGGTGGCGGCCGCCCCCAGCAGGCCGACCAGGAGCACCGCCGTCGTGGTGGCGCCCTCGCCGCCGAAGGTGTCGTCGACCCAGACGATCAGCGCCCGCATCAGGCGGTGGCCCCAGGTGAAGAGGAAGGCGGCGAAGGCGAGCGTGCCGACGACGGAGACGGCGATGCGGGTCACCGGCAGCGCCCGCGCCGTGGCGAACCCCACCACCCCGGCCAGCAGGAACCAGCCCGCCATGTCGTTGAGCACGCCCGCCGCCACGGTGAGCTGGCCGATGTCGCGGCGCATCAGGCGCATATCGAGCAGGATCTTGACGATCACCGGGATCGCCGAGATGGAGAGGGCTGTGGCGACGAAGAGGTCGAACACGGGCCGGGACCCGGACGGGCCCACCAGCCCGCCCGGTAGCACGACCGCGAGGCCATAGCCGGCGGCAAAGGGTACGGCGACCCCGCCCGCGGCGACCAGCAGCGCCGGCCGCGCGCGTTGGGCCACGAGGTCGAGGTCGACCTCGGCGCCGCTCAGCAGGAGCAGCAGGATGACGCCGAGGTCCGCCACCAGTTGCAGCAGCAGCGGCTCCGGTCCGCTCGCCGGGAACAGGGCGTGGAACGCCCCGGGCAAGAGCGCGCCCAGCAACGAAGGCCCGAGCAGCACCCCGGCCAGCAACTCGCCGAGTACCTCCGGTTGGCCGAGGCGCCGGGCCCCCTCGCCGAGGGTTCGGGCCCCGGCGAGCAGGAGCACGAACTGCAGCAACAGCCGCAGCAGGTTTGCCGAGGACAGCGTCATGGCGCACACCTTTCGTGGCGAGGCTGGGACTGGGGCCTTCGGCGCGCGGAGTCGCAAGAGGCCGCGGCGAGCACGCCCCCCTCCGCGGAGACCCGCCCGCACGCCGGTCGACAGACCGGGACGGCGCCTCGGCGCGAGCGGGCCGGCCGTGCCCCGAGGCGGCGCCCCCCGTCGGCGCGCCGGTCGACAGGCCGCCGACCGCGGCCGGAGCGCGAGCGTACGGGCAGTACGGGGGGGGGTGACCCACCCCGGCGCGAACGGGCCGACTGGGGACCCGGCCCGAGGACCTGGACCGCGCCAAACGGCGGCGTAAGGGCCCGCCCCTGGGCCGACAGAGGCCCCGAGCGGTGGGCTCTCAGGGCCGGTACCTGGGCACGCCGCGAAGGCCCCTTGGCCTCCGGGCTCGGCCCCGGCCGCCGGAGCGGAGCGGAAGGCGCTTTCCCCGCAGACGGTACCAGACGGCGGCTCTGTTGGTCCCGGCGGCTTTAGGCAGGACGGGGGAGCGGCGGTAGGACCCGCGGGCATCGGCGATAGACGGGCCACGGCCGGGCGAGGCGTCGGCCGGAGGCCGGCGGCAACAGCCGCGCGGGCCCGCGCCAGCCGTGCCCACCCGCCGGCACCCGGGGCCCGGCGTGGCGTGCGGAGGGCACGCCGGGCGGCGCAAAGAATAGGCGCCTGCAAACGCGTGTCGCGCGGGCCGGCTCGGTTTTCGGGCGAGGCAGCGACTCACGGCCACCGCGGCTTCGTCATGCGTGGGCATGGGGCTGACAGCACGAGCGTCGAGGCCCCGGCTCAGCGGAAGACGGCGGGCCGGCCACTAGCTAGGCTGTGGGTGTCCGCCGCGGGACGCCGCACGGGCCCCGGCGAGTCCACGACCCCGCAGGTCGTGGGCCGCCAGCCACAAGGCCCGGGCTCGTCCGCCGACTGGCGGGCGACGGGACATACGCCCTCCGCGGCTCCCGATGGCGTGGGCCCGGCCGGCGGGGCCGCGCCGCCGGCCGGGCCCACGCTCTGCGGCGGGGCAAGGTCGCGGCCGCAGCCGCTCACCGCTCCGTCGCGCCTGGCAGGTCGGGTTGTCGTAGGGAGTTCGCAAAGAGTTCGCCCGGGGGATCGAACACCTGAACGTGCCGCTGCCGCAGTGTGTGCAACACCTCCAGCCGCGGCATGTCCAGGCGCTCCGCGATCTCCCCGGTGGTGAGGCCGTCCCGCGTATAGAGCAGCACCGCGAGGTCCTGCTTCTGCGCATCCAGCCCGAGGAGCAGGAGGTGCTTGAGCGCCGCCGCTTCCGACACCGCGGGCATCAGGCCGATCACGGTCCGGATCCGGTCCATTTCCTGGGGCTCCAGGCGAATCGACTTTGTGAGCGTCATGGCGCCATCCCCTCCCCGGCGACGGCCCTGCGCGCCTCTGCGAGAATCTGCGGGCTGGTGGTGTCCTCCAGCCTCTCAAGCAGGATCTCGGCCCGGTTCGGGGCGATCCGCCCGTCGCGCGCCAGCCGTACGATGACCTCGGGCACGGCTACCGCCCGCAGCCCCAGGCGCCCCGCCTCCACGTAACACCGGACCTCGTTCACCAAGAGCATCAGGCCGGCCCGTGCGAGGGCGAGGCCGATACACGCCGCCTCTCCGGATCCGAACCGCCCGTAGGGCCGCACAGGGTCAGCCAGTACGAGCCGCCCGTCTTCGCGCCAGAGGCGGAACCGCTGTTGCTCCTCGCGCAGCCGTGGGGTACTCTGCCCAGCCCGATCGATCTCCCCCACCACCGCGCCTGGCACCAGGATCGGACGCGCGAAGAACAGCGGGAGGTAGGCGTCGATACCGACGTGGACGGCTGCGGACCAGAATGACGTGTCGAGCACGGCAGCCGGTTTCTCCACGATGCAATTGTAAACAGACCGCTTGCTTGCCGTCAAGTAGAGGGTGGTCGTTGTGGCGCGATGCCGCGCTCCGCGCTGGGGGCATGGTCGATCTGCTCTCGCCCGGTGGCGGGGCCCCGGCCGCGGGGCGCCGCCACCGGCCCTCTCTGGGCGCCACGGGCCCCCGTTGCCCCGCCGCCCGTTCCCTCTCAGCCGATGTTCGGGACCGGGGCGGGGGCGGGGGCGGCGACCGCGTTGTGCAGGCCGAACTGATAGTAGGTCTGCGGGCCCGCGATCCCGTCGGCGCTGATGTTCGTGGTCTGCTGGAAGGTCCGCACCGCCGCGGCCGTGACCGAGCCGTAGTACCCGTCGATGGCCCCGGCGTAAAAGGGCCGCCCGGTGCCGGGGTTGGTCAGCGAGGAGAGCAGCAGTTGGACGAAGGCCGCGTCCAGCCCGGCCGCCCCCTGCGCCAGGTTGCGCCCGCCGGTGTAGGTGTAGATCCACACCGCGTCCAGGCCCGCCGGCCCCAGCGTGGTGGTGACGCCCAGGCCCGTGTCGCCGTTGGCCTGGGCATCGGTGCGGAACTGGGCGACCGCCGTCCCCGTCTTGGTGCCGTAGATCCCGTCGGCGGGCCCGCCCACGGCCGTGGCGTAGCGGAAGACGTTGAGCCGGTTCTGCAGGACCCGCACGTCGCCGCCGGAGTTGCCGGCCGCGAGGCTGCGGCTGCCAAAGGCCGGGCCACCGTAGGTGACGTAGGAGCCCACCAGCTGCCCCAGAGACCGGTAGGTGTTCTGCCCCGCCACGCCGTCCACCGTCAGGCCGAAGTAGCTCTGCAGGTTCTTGACCCCCGCCTGGGTCAAGGGGCCGTAGGAGCCGTCGGGCGTCAGCGGCGGGCCGATCGGGCCCTGCGGTGGGTGCGTGATGGCCAGCAGCTGGTTGAACAGTACCTGCAGAACCTTGACGTCGGTGCCGGTCATGGGCGGGCTGGTCAGCTTGAGCACGCGGCTGCCGAACGCGTGGTAGGTCAGGCCCCCCTCGAACGCGGCCACGGGCGATCCTCCCCTTCGACCCCGCGCGCCGCGACGGCGCCGCGCGTCGGGCCGCAGCAGCGTATGTCGGACGAGGGGGAGGCGTGTCTTTGGTCTGGGGGGCAGGCGCGCAGGCGCCAGGGCGTTTTCCCCGGCGCGGGGCGGCTTGGGTCTGCGGCACGATCTGGGCGCTGGCCCCCGGCAAGGGTGTTCGGGATGTGGGCCGGCACGGACCCGTGGACCGTGATGGTGTCGCTGTGGGGCCCAGGATCCCGCCAGCCGGTTGGCGGTGCCCGGTCAACGGCTGGCGCCGGTCGTGCTGACCTGGTCAACCAGTCCTCCCCTGATCGCGCGCGGTCCCTCATCCGGTCCTGAGCACCGGTAGAGACTGGCGACCGAAGCGGTGGTGCAGCAATGTTCACGCCTCCGGCAAGAGGCGTGTTGCCGCCCTGAACAGCTCTGCACGGGGCCTCGACGGCAGCGGCTCACCCTAGGATCAGGAAGTGCCCAGGGTAGGACTAATACTGAAGTCAGAGCGGGGTACCTGTTCGGTGAACAGCGTTGGGACGGCTACGTCTGGTGGGTCGACGGCACTCCCGCGGCGCGCGTGGACCACAGCTAGTGGCTCGGCACGCACTTCACCGAATGCTTACCAGCGGGCCGGCCCCTGGGACCAAGGCGACCGGCCGCCCCTTTGCGAAAGTCAGGCTCAAAGGGGCCGCGCACAAGCGGGAAAGGCGCGCGAGGCCCGGCACCGCCGCGGCCGTCGGCGCACGCGGCGCCAGCGGCCCCCGGTGCCAGTTGATCGATCAGGCGGGCGGCACGCACACCAAGGTGCCGGGTGGACGAGGCGTGGCCCCTGGCGCGCCCCCGGTTCGCGGGCGTCCCGGCGGCCACCGCAGAGGACCGCGCGCCGTGCCCAGGGATGGGCCCGTGTCGCACCCGCCCGGCCGGAGGGCCTTGGCGGCTTCCGCCAGGGCCTGTCACCCGCGGCCGGCGCGGTCCTGTCGCTGCCGCGGACGGCGGCACCAGGGGGGCGTCGCCGCGCCCCCTGTGCCCACACATGTCCCCGGTGCATATGCCATGGTCCACGGGGCCGGCCCGGACGAGCCCGCGGCCGATCGCCCCTGTGGAGGTGGTCCGCGTGAGCGTGCTCCTCGGGTTCGACACGGCCGCGCCCATTACCCCCGGGCTGTGGCAGGCGCTCTCCGCCGCGCTGGGCCAGCCCCCGCGGGTAGTCAACGGCTATCTCGACGCCTTCCCCATCACCCGGGAGCAGGTGGCCTTTGTGCAGGCGCAGGGGGCGTCGATCAACCTGTGCGCCAATGGCACCGGGCCGGCGATCGTCCAGGGGAGCTTCGCTGAGGGCTACGCCTTTGCGGAGCTGCGCGCGGCCAAGGCGCGGGCACTGGGGGCGCCGCCCGGGGTCGGGATCGCCGTGGACGTCGAGGCGGACTGGGAACCGGCGGGGGATTGGCTGGCGGGCTTCACCGCGGGGACGGTGGCGGGCGGCTACCGTCCCCTGGCCTACGGCGTGCCGCGCCGCGCGGCCTTCAGCGGTGCCCTGCAGGCCGCGGGCGAGCGCTACGCCGTCGTGCGGGAGCGGCTCGCGGTGTGGTCGGCTACACCGGAGCCCGGGGGGGCCCCCGCAGTCCCGGCCTGGAACCCGGACCCCTGCGCCGGCTTGCCGGTGGTGGGCTGGCAGTGGCAGGAGAACTGGGTGCTGCCTGGCGGCCAGGCCGTCGATCTCGACCTGTGGCAGGAGGGGTTCGCCGGGCTGTGGCCCCCGCGCGCCGGACCGTCCCCTTGGTCCCGCCTAGCCCTGCTGCTCTGCCGCTGGCTGGCCGCGTTGCTGGCCGGTGCCACGCCGGCCGACTGGTGAGCGGGCTTCGCGGGGGCCCGGAAACGACGGGGGCGCCGGCTGGCGGAGGAAACGCGGCGCCGCACAGCGCTGCGACGGGTCCAGCGTTGGGCGAGTCGCCGGGAGTCCCCCGAGGACAGCGAGTGCCTGCTGAGCAGACGGCTCTCTGCCAGGAGGACAGGCTGATGAGGCCGGCCGCGGCGAAACAGGAGTCTGCGGGCCGGAAACCGCTCGCTTCGGCGGTGGGGAACATGATGCGACAAGATGCCGTTGATGAGAGGAACGCGTGTCCGCGCGCGCGAGGCAAACCTTTGGGCGCTGCGGCGGCCTGCCATGGGGAGGGTCAGCCCGGGGCGCCGCACCTGGCGTCCCAGGGGGCGGCAGACCCAGCGCGGTGCTGTGCATGCGAGTGACCACGCCCAGCGACCGCGCACACCGTGCGTGCTGCGCAGGCTATTGGACAGGGCTGCCGGCTTGCGACACCCTGGCGGGTGACTGCTGCGCCGCCTTGGCGCACCTTGCCGCCGGTTCGGCCGCCAAGGCCGTGCGGCCACGAAGTTCACCGCGCTCGCCACCGGCCGCGACACCCGCCCCATGGCCCGCCCGGGCGCGCGGCGATCGCCCCCCTCACGCGCAGGGCCAGGTGAGGGACCACCGGCCGCGGGCCACCTGCAGCCGCACCCCGGCCAACCCCGCGGGACCGATGGCGGCGCCTGCGCCGCCCGGCACCGGGCCGGATATCCCCACCGCCCGCAGCACACCCCTGCCCAACGGCACCCAGCGCCCCTGGTCGAGGACCAGCGGGGCGCTGAGCAGGTAGAGGCCGCTGCTGCCGGGCGACACCCCGAGGCCCCCCGGGCCGGGAACCGGCAGGTAGCCCAGGCGCTGCAGCGCGCGGGCCGCGAAGGTGGCCCCACCGCTCGGGCGAATGGCCGCGCGCAACGCCACGCTGCCCCGCGGCCCGAGCAGCGTCAAGGGCAACGGGGAGCCCGCGTGGGTCAGCGGGCCGGAGAGGGGCGCCGGGCAGGCGGGCGCGGCCGCCCGGGCCAAGGCCGCCGCTGGGAACGCCTGCCCCAGGCCCCAACCCGTCCCGGCGGCGGTGTTCCAGGAGAAGGAGCAGCCGGCGAGAGCGGTTGCTCCGTCCGCTGGCGCGCGGCAGAGGTACAGGTCGCCCGTCGCCAGCCAGACCCAGACGTGGCCGCTGGGCGACCCGTGCCCTTGGGCGGAGGCGGTTCCCCCGCAGAGCGGCGAGCGCGCGAAGCCGGTCGCGCACCAGTGCGCAAACCGCGCCGCGCCGGGCAGGGCGGCCGCCGGCCGGTCGGACGCCGTGCCGCAGCGCCGTGTGCCGGAGAGGGTGAAGCAGCGGCGTCCGGCCAACGCGGTGGCGCTGGGGGACAGGGCGGCGAAGGGCCGCCGGGGGAAGCGCTCCTGGCAGCCTTCGACGGTGTCGGTCTGCAGCAGGAGGCAACCGCTGTAGGAGAAGCCCGCGCCCCGCCGGTACGCTTGGAAGAGGCGCTCCCGCTCGGCGACCGGGTCCGGCCGGTGCTGGGCGATGTCCTGCCGCTCCGCGCCATAGAGGCACCCCTGCACGTAGGTCCGCGGCAGAAACGCGCACTGCGCCGGAGTGAAGTCGGCGTAGTGGTGGTAGAGGTAGAGGAACCGGTCCGCAACCGACCAGGGCGCGGCGGGGGAGGCCTTGGACGCCTGCGCCGACAGGAGGGCCGCCGCCGAGAGCCCTGGGCCTGGCGCCGCCGTGCGGCTGGCCACCGCGGCGGAGGCGAGGGCCGCCGGCGCGGTGGCTGGCGCGGCCGTACTGCTCGAGGCCTGCGGCATGGCGCTGACCACCCTGCCCGAGGCAAGGCTTGCCGAGGGGCGCGGGAGGGCTGCCGCCGCCCATGCGGCGGCTGGGAGGGTGGCCGCTCGCGCCAGGGTCAGCCCCGCGGCCAGCGCCAGCGTGACCCATCGTGCCGCCCGCGCCCGCGGCCCCGGTGCCGCGCCTTGCGCTGGGGGGCGCTCTCGGCCTCCGGCCACGGGTCGGCCGTCGCCCCGCGCTATGGCGCCCCGTGCCGTGCAGCCGCCAGCGCAGTCCCGTCGCCCGTGCTTGCGCCGGAAGCGCGGGAATCCGAGCCGGCGTCCCTCCTCGCGCCACCGCCAGAAGTTGGCGAAGGCCCCGTCGATGTCACACAGGGCCTCTTGGCCGCAGCACTTGGAGACACCATAGACCCAGGACCGCCGCGGCTTCTCCGCGTTCCACAGCCGGTGCAACTCCGCCGCGCGCGGCACCGGCCCGCTGGCGTCGAGCAACCGCTTGCACCAGGCCAGCCCCGAGTTGAAGGCGTACCGGGCCGTGCCTACCGCTTTGCCCAGCAGCCGCCGCTGCCGTACCGTCGGGTCCAGCTCGTAGCGGAACGCCTGCGCGACCACCACGCTTCGCTCGCCGCCTTCAGCGCCTTCTCTGCCCTGTGCCGGGCCGAACGGCGGCCGTACAACGGCGCCAGGCCGCCCGCGGGGATGACGGCCGCACCCGGGCACCCAGACACCGGCTGGGGACAACAGGTGGTGCCCAAGCGCGGCCCAGGCTTCGGCCGCCCGGCGCCCGCCCCGCCCGCGCCCGCCAGCCACTCCACCACCGGGGCACATGGCCACCCGCGTCCACCGCCACGATCAACCGCGGCTCGACACCCTGCCCGACCACTTCGGCGGCTTCCCCCCCGCCGCCCTGCCGGAATTGACGGCGGGGCCCCCGGCGCATAGCGTGGGGGGTGATCCCCGCCTGGCGCCCCGGCCCGTGGGGGCGCGCTGGGATCGCCCCGCCGGGCACGTTGTGCCGCTGCCGAAGGGAGAGGCCGACCTTGGCCATACAGGTACCCATCGCGGACAGCCCCGAGGAGCCCCTCACGGAGGTCCATGTGCGCCGCATCGTGCGGGAGGAGATCGAGCGCGCCTTCCGGCGCGATCCCTCCGCCAAGAAGGCCTGCCTGATCGCGAGCAAGGGGACCCTGGACTGGGCCTACCCGCCCTTCATCCTCGCCAGCGCCGCCTCCGCCGCGGGCATGGAGGCCTCCGTCTTCTTCACGTTCTACGGGCTCAACCTCTTGCTGCGGGACTTCGAGCGCCGGGTGGCGGTGTCGCCGGTGGGCAACCCCGCCATGCCGATGCCCGTCCCGATGCCGGACATCGTCACCGCGCTCCCCGGCATGAAGGCCATGGCCACCGGGATGATGAAGTCGGTGTTCCGCCAGAAGGGCGTGGCCACGGTGCGCGAACTGCGCGACATCTGCCTGCAGTCCGGTGTGCGGCTGATCGCCTGCACCATGACCATGGAGGTCTTCGGCTACAAGAAAGAAGACTTCGTGGACGGGGTGCATTACGGGGGGGCGGGCGCCTTCCTCTCCGAGGCCCGCCGCAGCCACGTGACGCTGTTCATCTGAGGGCCCGCGCGCTCCCCGTGGACAGCGAGGCCCCGCGGCCCGCGGGCACGCGGCTGCCCACGGCGGACCAGGCGGCGCCCGCCACCGCTCGTGCGTGAACCGCCGGCCGAGCGGTGGGGACCGCGTGGGTCCTCGCCACGGTTGGGGGCGCGGTGGTGCGGGCCCGCTTGCGCAAGGCGGATGTCGACGGGCACGGGGGCCGCCGGTGTGGCCCGCCACGCTGGCGGCAAACGGACTGTTGACACCCGGTGCACGGGCAGTCATACTATCGGCTAGAATGCCCGCTGCCGTTCCTCCGGGGAGGGCCGTGGAGTATGATGTGGTAGGGGCATGGGGGGCGGTTTCCGGCCTCCCATGCCTTTTGTTTGAGCGGCACGGCGGGGGCGGGTCATGCCGGAGCGCGTCGCTATTTTTATCGATGGTTCGTACTTGGACTACACATTGCGTGACGAGGTCGGTTCGCCCCGAATTGACTACAGTCGCCTTGTCGAGTGGATGGTTGGCGATGACGCGTTGTTGCGGGCCTATTACTATCACTGTCTGCGTTATCAGAGTGCCAATCCGACACCAGTGGAAACGGAGCGTTTTGCAGCCAAGGAGCGGTTTTTTACCGCCTTGAGTCGGTTGCTACGGTTCGAAGTCCGGCTGGGTAAACTGGAGTATCGCGGCCGTCATGCGGATGGCAAACCCCTTTTCGAGCAGAAACGAGTGGACATTCTCCTGAGGGTTGACCTTGTGCTTCTGGCGGCCGAGCATCAGGTCACCCGAGCATGTGTCTTTGCGGGTGATAGCCACTTCCTGCCCGCGATACACATTGCAAAACAGGAAGGTGTCCTGGTGCACCTCTTTCATCCTGGATCTCGCAGTGTCAGGCGGACACCGCTGGCGCAGAAGGACCCCGCGACGGCAGCGGGTGAGGTCGTGGCGAGGGGCAGGCCCCTGGGCACCAAGGCGACCGGCCGCCCCTTTGCGAAAGTCAGGTTCATGGAACCGCTCAGCGACCGCACACGGATCTGTGGTTGGAATGTGACGATCGCACCGCTCTCATGCAGGACCACGTCGCGCAATGGGTTCGTGCGTAACGCCGCCACGCTCATATGGCGCAAGGCCTCCCGGATACAGCCGCCCGGCGTCTGGCGGAGAGGGATGTCACCTCAGCACCCGTACCGAAGCGCCCGGGGCGGCGGTCCAGGCGCCGTTGGCGCCCGAGCCGGGCGGTGACCCGGGATCTGCCCCGCCAGCGTTCCTTCTGGTTCCCCACGGCGCGGGATCTTCCGAACGAGCGATGGAGGGATCTGCCTTGGCCGCACCGTCCGAGGAGCGTGTGCTCGACTGCCGAGGGCTGCTCTGCCCCATCCCCATCGTCCGCGTCAGCCGGGAGATGCGGGTCCTGCAGCCCGGTCAGGTGCTGAAGATGCTCGCCACCGACCGCGGCGCGGTCACCGACGTCCCGGCCTGGGCCGCGGACACGGGCAACGACTTGGTGGAGTGGCACGAGGAGGGCGGGACCCTCGTCTTCGTCCTGCGCAAGGGGGAGGACGCCTGATGCGGCCTGCCGGTCCGTCCGCGCGGCCCTCCTTGCCCCGCACGCCCCGCCCCGTGCGCCGCTCGCTCCGGGCCCCGTGCGCCGGCGGGGCGGGACGCGCGTGACCCCCGCCGAGATCGCATCCGCCCTGGAGGAGGGGGCCGTCGCCGTCGACACGCGGCCGCTGCAGCCGTTCGCCGCCGGCCACCTCCCCGGGGCCGTGCACGTAGAGTTCAACCTCGCCGACCTGGCCGAGCGCGCGGCGCTGCTGCTGCCCCGCGGCTTGGCGGCCGTCGTCCACGCGGAGCCCGCGCGCACGGTGGAGGCGTCGGTGGGCTTGCTGGAGGACGCGGGCCTGCGCGTCCTCGGCCACCTCGCTGGCGGGCTCGCGGCCTGGAGCGCGGAAGGCCGGCCGCAGGAGGCGCTGCCCTGTATCGACGTCGCCGAACTGCATGCGCGGCGCGAACGGTTCCTGGTCCTGGACGTGCGCGAGCGCTACGAGTTCGTTCACGGTCATCTGGCCGGGGCCCGGCTCCTGCCGTCGGGGGAGGTCTGGGCCGCGCCGGACGACGCCGTGCCGCGCGGGCAGCCCGTCGCCGTCTTCTGCAGTGGCTATGGGCGGGCCGCCTTCGCGGCCTCGGCCCTGGCGCGGCGGGGGGTCGACGCCGTGCTGGTCCGCGGTGGGATGTACGAGTGGCAGGGGCACGGGTATCCGGTGGTGGTGGGCGACGGGTGAGGCGGCCCGCCTTTCCGGTGGCCGCCGGATCCAAGCGTCACTTGATGGGGGGGGACCTCGTGAG
>JAJZZC010000294.1 GCA_021797775.1 Bacillota bacterium | reverse complement strand
CTGTGAAGCAGGAACCTTCGAGTTGGAAACCGGCCGCTGCGGCGGTTGGAAACAAATGACTATGAGAAGGGGAACGGCAGCAAATCTGAGGCCGAAAGGGGCGAAAGCCTGGTCGGGTGGACGTGTGGCAGGCCGAGAGATCGGTTTGTACGCATCTTTCTAACCTGAATCTCGCAGTGTCAGGCGGACGCAGCGGGCACAGAAGGACCGCGCGACGCGAGCGGGTGAGGTCGTGCCGAGTGGCCGGCCCCTGCACGCCAAGGCGACGGGCTGCCCCCATTGCGAAAATCAGGTTCTAACCAGGTGCGTCACGTTGACCAATGTGCAGGAGAAGGGCATCCCGCCAGCGGTTCACGACCGGCCAGTGACGGTGGCGAGCGCGCGTCGGCTCGCGCGTCGGTCCCTGTTCCGCGCCGCCGCCGTCCAGGGGGTGGCGGTCGTGGCGGCGGCTGGCCCGGCACGGGCGGTCCTCGCGGCCGGGACCCAGGCCCGCCCGGCGGCCGGGAGGACGCGGACCGTCATCGTGTTCAGCCCCGTTCCCTGGGGAACGCCCCAGGAGCGCGCCGCCCTGTACGGCACGATCCTCCGGCCGTTCCTGGACCAGAATCCGGGAGTGGACGTCAAGCTTTCGTTCCAGGCTCGGGGCGACTTCGGCACCACCTCGGCCAACATCCTGGCCGGCACCTCCCCGGACGTCTTCGAGGACTACCAGATCGGCGGGCAATTGATGGAGGGCGGCTTCCTGCTGGACCTGACGCCCTACATCACACGCTCCAACTCCAATCTCGCCGTGTTCCCCCAGGCGCAGATCCAGTACTTCAACCTCGCCGGACACCAGTACGCGCTACCCGTGTCCATCGAATCGGTGGTCTGCGCCGTGAACACGGGCGTCCTGGCCGATCTGGGCCTATCCATGCCGCCGGAAGATTGGAACTACCTGCAGGCCGAGGCGCTGTTCCGCAAGACGGCCCGGCTGACCGGCAATCCCGCGACTCAGCGCTACGGCGGGGCCTTCTACTTCTACTACCCGTACATCCCGGACGAGTACTATCTCAACCAGTTCGGCGGCTCCTACGTGGATCCCGCCAACCCGGCGCGCTGCAACCTCGCGGCGCCCGGCTCGATCGCCGCCGGGGAGTACCTGTATCCCCTGCTGCAGGACAATGTCTGTACGCTCAACTGGGCTACCGGAAAGCTCTTCAATACCGGCCAGTTGGTCGTCTGCCCGGCGGGCACCTGGATGCTCCCCCAGTTCGCGGAGACCCCGGGAAGTGTGTCCTGGCAGTTCCTCCCTATGCCGGCCGGCCCGACGGCGGCCGCCACCTTCGGCAGCCCGGCCTTCTACGGCATCCCCCGGACGAGCAAGGTCGCCGACGCGGCCTGGTCGCTGCTGGAGTGGATGTCCTTCTCGTCCCCGCTGCAGGTGGCGAACATGAAGTTCGGGCTGTTGCCGCCAGCGCGCATCGACCTGTATGCTGATTGGATCAGCGTGGTCATGCAGGCGGCACCGCCCCTGCGCCACGTGAACCTCGCGGCCTTCACCTACACCGAGAACCACGACATCGATCCGTACTTCAAGTACAACACCCTGACGGCCTTCTCGGACATGAACACTTGGGGAAAACAGGTGATGACCAACAAGATGCCCGTGCGCCAGGCCTTCAGCCAGGCAGCCAAGCAGGTCGACGCCTACGAGGCCCAGGGGACCACCAAGGGCAGCGCGGGCTGACGGCGCGGGCGGGGCCCTCCGCGCATCGGGGAGCAACGGGGGCGACGGGCTAAGAGGCGGCCAGTGGGGCTCTGTGATCCTGAATCTCGCGGTGTCAGGCGGACGCTGCTGGCGCAGAAGGACCCCGCGACGCGAGCGGGTGAGGTCGTGCCGAGGGGCCGGCCCCCGGGCGCCAAGGCGACGAGCCACCCCATTGCGAAAATCAGGGTGATGGGAGACGGCATCTCCCCGCCGCGAGGCGGCGGCCTCTGCGCCCAAGGACGCGACGTTGGCGGCGGACGGACCGGCGGTGACCGCGGACCGAGGACCGGGGCGCCGACCGACGCCGGGACGCTGACCAACCGGCACGCGGGCTGCGGCCGGGACCGGTGCGGGCTGCGAGCCGACCGGCGGCGACCGCCGACCGACCAGTGGGGGCGCCGACCGACGCCGGGGGCCGCGCTCCCGGCCACACGGGGACCTGGGTCCCAACCGGTGGACCGCGTGGCTGGCGCGCGGGGCGATGGGGCCCCCGGGAATCAACCGGAAGGCCGGTGGGTGCTGACTGTCGCGCTCTCCGCTCGCCTTCGGGTGCAGAGTGGTCGTTTGTGGCGGAGCGCGCAAAGGCTGGCGCGGTTTCGCTCAACATACATCGGCCGGGGCCGCCGGGGCCGCCGGGGCCGCCGGGGCCGCCTGGGCCGCCTGGGCCGCCAGATCGTCGCCCGCCACGCGGGACAAGGCGCGGGGCGGAATCCGGCGGAGAGGGGCGCTCAGGGGGGCTGCCGCCGGTGGAGGCAGGTGATGGGGTTGAACGGCAGATGGCGTCTCGCGCTGAGCCTGGCTACTGGGTTCGTCTTGGCGGCCGGATGGGGACCCGGCCCGCTGGCCCTGGCCAGCGGCACCGTCTATCCGGCGTGCCTGTCCTCGCCCTGCCCGGCTGGCTCCCTGCAGCTCGCGCTCCCTCCGGCGCCGTTGAACGCGGGGGTCGCGCTGGAGGGCCAGGGCGGCGCTTTGCTCCTGTCCGATGACCCGGAGTACATCACCGCCTCCGACCCGTTGCCCGGGGCCCTTTACCGCGACACGGTGGCCGGGGCGTTCCGGGTGTTTTATCACCACGACAACGCCACGGGGACGGGGGCACCGATCAACGTGGCGGTGGCCGTCACCAATCCCGGTCCGCAGGCGGTGTTGCTCTATGAGCGGGGCCACGGGCAGGGCCTCAGCCCGTACCCGGACGTGGCCGGGCAGAGCGCCGTCCTCGGCTTCCTCCAGACGAGACAGCAGGTCACCTTCCTGGCCGCGCTGGCTGCGGGGCAGTCCTTCTACGTCAGCCCGCAGGCCGTGCCGCCCGCGCAGATCGGCAGCGGCCTGGAGGAGTTCGTCGCCCTCACGCCGCCCGCCGCAGCGGCGGCGCCCGGCACGCTGCCCCCGCCGCTGCCTGCCGCCGCCGCCGACGCCCTCGTCGCCCACCCCTTCAGCGGCCGCCCACGCGGCACCGGCACCCCCACGCTGCCGGCGGGCTTCACCCCGGCGCCGGTGACGGTGACGACCGTCGCCTACACGGGCACAGCGCCAGGCGCGCCAGCAGCGCTCCCGGTGCTGCCGCTCTCGCCCGCGGGCGCGAAGCTGATGCAGAACGGCCTGCTCTCACGTGGCACCTTCCCGCACTACGACCGCTTCGGCAACCTGGCGCTCACCGTCAGCCAGGGGGTGCAGTCGCTGGCCGTGGACACCTCGCCTCCGGGATACACGTACTCCAACGCCATGCCCGGCGAGTACGAGGTCGGCGTGGACGCCGTGGACCACGGCGCCACCGGGTATGACAGCGGCAACTACGGCGTGCTGTACAACTTTCGTGCGGTCCTGACCAACGACACGGAGCCGGCCAAGGTGCCGGTCGGCCTGCTCATGCGCCCGACGGGCGGCTTCGGTCACTACGCGCTCCAGGTCGGGAGCCAGGTTGCCGTGTCGCCGTTCCTCAGCTACCGGTCATACTGGCTGTTCGACGAGGTGCAGCTGCTCGGCGCCCGCACCCGGACCGAGATCGACGCGACCCTGCCCGGCGGCTCGTACGGTCCCCAGGCCCTGTACTTCGTACCGAACTTTGCCCCGCCCAGCGGCTGAGCGACCGCTGACGGTTCCGGGGGGCCCGCCGCCGGTCGCCGGGCCCCCCCGTCCGGCCGGCGGCCCGAGGTGTCCTACCTGCCGTGGCGTGACGTGCGGGCCCCGGTGCGTCCCAGAATCGTGTCGCTTCGGCGTTGTCGCGCCACGGCAGCAGGGGTGGTGGCGAGGTTGCCAACCCCACGCACCTGTGGGCGAACGCGTGCCCCTCTCCGGGTCAGCGGGGCCCCGTGGCGGTAGCAGAGCGCGGGCATGCGGCAGAGTGGCGCCCGGGCGCGGCGTCGGCGCACCACACGCGCTCCATCCGCCGACCCACGGGGTCCATCGGCCGTTCTCCCTTCGCCAGTCACGGTTGCTGCCGCAGCAGGAAGTCGCTGAACATCGGCACCGTGAACGCGATCTGGCCCCAGCGGGGCGCGTAGCACAGGCCGCGCTTGATCAGCGCGTCACGGACCGGGCCGAGCCGGTTGGTCGTCTTACCCAGTTCCTTGGCGACCGTTCCGGTCCCGTGTGGTCCGGGCCCCAACGCCCCCGTTCCCCGTCCGTGGTCCGGTCGAAGCGAAGCGCGACGGGCTCACCGGCTCGGGTCCGGGAGCGGCCGTATGTGGACGCGGAACCGGCGAAGACGCAGTTGGCGGACGGGTCGCCCACGTCCGCGCCGCCGCCGACCAGCGCGTGGCTGCCCGGACCCTTGCGGGTGAAGGTACCGCGCGGCGCGGCCGTGGGCGCCTGGCCGGCGCCGGTCTTGGCCGGGGCGCGTAGCGCCCGGGTCGGGGCCGGACTGCCCCAGTCCTGCTGGTTCCAACACGGCAGCAGCGTCCACTCGCGGTCCGGCGCCCGCGCGAGCAGATGCGGATACGGGTCGATGCGCACGGCGTCGTACCCGCGCTCCGCGAGTTCGCCCAGGATGCCGTCCCAGTCCTCGTGGCCCGCTCCGGGCCAGCGGCGCTCCAACCATGGAGAAGTCCCACATCGCGATCGCCAGAGGCCGGCCGAGGTTCGACCAGCGGGCAAGCGCCACGGCACGCCATCCTCTCCTCGCCACGCGCTCTGGGGCGGCCGTGTCGCGGCCGGACTGCGGCGCACCCGCCGGCTTGGGCGCGGACTGAGCAGGAAACGACGGTCCCGCACACGGGCCGGGAGGGGTGGCCGGAACCGCTCGGGAAGGCCCCTCCGAAGCTCGGCGGTTCGGGGCGCGTGGCCTGACCACCTGCGCAAGCAGCGGCGCACGGGCGGCGGCGCCAGCGCCCCGGGCCGCGCTTCGGCGGCCCCCTGCACACGCACGCACGACATCCTCGCCTTGCTTCTGGCCGTCTCTGCCCTGGATAGGCCCCTGGGCACAAGGCTCGTGCTGTCACCCGGCAATCTGGGCGCGGCCCTGACGCCGTTCGCCGTCAAACCGCGCTACCCGGGCGATACCGCGGCGACAGAGCAGCCGGCCAAGGACGCGCTGAAGACCGCTCAGCGCATCGTGGCTACGGTGCGGTCGGTTGCCGCGCCCAGCGCCGGATAGCCCTGGCGCTACCGCGTGGCGCGTTCGGCGCAAGGAGACCGGCAGGGGCCGCCCGCGCCAACGCGGCATAGCCCGCTAGCTACCAGACACCTGCAGGGGCGCCGAGAGGGGGCCGCGCAGGCCCGTCGCGGTCAGCGCGGCCACGGCGTAGAGCGTCCGCCGCGGGGCGGCCGGCCCCGCCCAGTACGGGAAACGCACGCGGGCCAGCAGGTGCCAGCGCGGCCCCCCCGGGGTTGCGTGGGCCGTGGCGGGTGCGGCGAACACCGCATACCCCCGCACGCCGCAGAGCCCGTTCCAGGCGAAGCGCGTCTGCAGCCCCG
>JAJZZC010000293.1 GCA_021797775.1 Bacillota bacterium | reverse complement strand
CGGCGCATCCGCGCGGCGGTGCTCTGGGAGGTGCACCGGCCGCTTGCGGTCGAGGAGGCCGAGCTGGCGGCCCCCCGGGAGGGTGAGGTGGAGGTGCGGGTCGAGGCCGCTGGCGTGTGCGGTTCCGACATCCACCAACTCCTGGGGGAGTATCGGCTCCCTTTGCCCTGCGTGCCCGGACATGAGGGTGCCGGCGTGGTCGCCCGGGTGGGCCCCGGGGTGCAGGGCGTCCGTCCGGGCGACCACGTGGTCCTGCTGTGGCGCAGCGCCTGCGGCCACTGCAGTTGGTGCCTGGACGGGCGGCCGGCGCTCTGCGAGAACGCCGTCGCTATCCGCCAGCGCGGCGTGATGGCGGATGGGGAGAGCCGGATCCGCGTCGGCGGCCGCCCCGTGCACCACTTCATCGGGGTGTCGTGCTGGGCCGAGTACTGCGTGCTGCCTGCGGCGGCCGTCGTACCGATCGCCGCGGATATCCCGCTGGAGGTTGCGGCGCTTGTCGGCTGCGGCGTGGTGACCGGGGTGGGGGCGGCGTGGAACGCGGCGGAGGTGCGGCCCTGGCAGTCCGTGGCGGTGTTCGGCTGCGGCGGCGTGGGCCTCAATGTGATCCAGGGGGCCGCGCTGTCCGGTGCGCACCCGGTCGTGGCGGTGGACGCGCGCCCGGAAAAGGCGGAACTGGCCCGGCGCTTCGGGGCCACGCACTTCGTTGCCGCGGGCGCGGGCGACGCGGTGCGGGCGGTCTCGGACCTGACCGGCGGCGGCGCCGATGTCGCCTTCGAGGTGGTCGGCATCCCCGCGCTGCAGGAGACGGCCGTAGCCGCCACACGCCGCGGCGGAACCACGGTGTTGGTCGGCGTGGCGCCGACCGGCTCGACCGTACACCTTGACCCAGAGGTGGTGGTGCAGCAGGACCGTACGATCCGGGGCTGCATCTACGGTTCTGGGAGGCCGGACCGCGACATCCCGCGCCTGCTGCGGCTCTTCGCCGCCGGGCGCCTCAAGCTCGGCGAGCTCATGAGCCGCCGCTATGCGCTGGGGGAGATCAACGAGGCCGTGGCCGCCATGCGAGCGGGCGACCTGGCGCGCGTGGTGATCGACACGCAGCGGTAAGGTACCGCGCAGATCCGCTGTCGCGGCAGCCCCCGGCGTGTGCCTCACAGCGGGGGCTGCCGCGATGGCTGAGGTCGACCGTCTGATCGCTGAGGACGTGCGCGACTCCCGTTCGCTCCATTTCCTGAGGGCGCGCGCGGGAACAGGCTGCCCCCGCGCGGCTTGGTCTCCCCGCGTCAGGTTCCCGGTACCGACGGCGGGCCGACGGTAGCATCTCGGCGTGACGACGCACTGCCCAGCAGGGCCCAAGCCGGCGCCCCGCTGTGGAGCACGCGCCGGGAGGCGCCACCGCCCTTCGCCGGGAGGGGCGGGTCCGGCCCGCAGAGGCCCAGGACGCCACAGCGCTGGCAGGCGGCTGCCCTACACCGCGAACCCCTCACCGCCGGACTCCTCCATCCGTCCGACCCTGCTCAAACCGACC
The DNA here is from genome assembly GCA_021797775.1 of Bacillota bacterium. Lineage (GTDB taxonomy): Bacteria > Bacillota > Sulfobacillia > RBS10-35 > JAJYVN01 > JAJZZC01. Next base: position 4,146 of record JAJZZC010000293.1, on the reverse strand, counting down.
TTCGCGCCCGCTGCCGCGTGGGGCAGGCCGCTCTGTGGGGCCTCCCCCGGGCCACCTGGGCCCTCGCGTACCTTGCGCAGCAGGGCGTGGCACGCTTCAGAACCCCTCGGCCTCCGCCGTCGGGAGGTTCAGGAGGGGGGTGCCGCACCCGGGGCAAGAGCGGTCCTCGCTGCTGGCGCGGCGTCCGCACGTGCCGCAGCGATGTCCCGCTCCCGCGAGGGGTCGGAACGTCGCCGCGGGCAGGTGGGCAGGCCGGGCCGCGACGCTGCTTGGGCGCGGACGCGGTAAGGTCACCAGGGTGTGTAGACAGGCGGCCGCCACCGCGCCGATGGTGGTCACGACCAACGACGGGGTGATGATCAGCAGGCTGTACTGGAACAGGCGGCTGATCAGTTCGAAGCGCGTGGCGTGCGGGAGTGGGGGGACCGCCAAATTGAAGGTACTACCGAACAGCAGCAGGTCGGCGGCGTTGGTCATCAAGAAGAGCAAGACCACCACACACCCCAAGCCGGCCCCAGCGGCTGCCGAGCGCACCCAGCGGCTGCCCACCGCGGGGGGAGCGGCAGCCCTGTCCCATCCCACCCAAGAGGCGCCGACGAGCAGGCAAATCCAAAAGAGCGCCCACCAAGCGGTCGACAGCCAGACCGCCAAGCACATGGTGCCGAAGCCGAGAGCCCAGATGCCGACGGGCCGATGGGCGCGCGTCATGCGCTCCGCCTCCTTGCGTGCGCACTGGGGCCCGCGCGTGTTATCGGCGGGGCCGCTACGTTTTGTGAGGGGGGACCAGCCGGACTGCGGACACCGCGATCGCACAGGGGGGACCGGTGCGCCGGCCGCGCGCCTGGGGCAATCCGCCGCACGGCCCCCGCCGGCCGGCCGCCACCTGAGCGCGGCGGCCAGAGTCGCCGTCGCCCGGTCGACAGGCATCGCCCAGAGGCTGTCGAGCCAGCGCTCGCGCTCGGTGCGGGCCATCTCGTCAGTCCGAGGCAACCAGCACCTCTGCGACCGGCCCGAGCGAGCAACCGACCGGCGCCGTGCCCGCCTACCGAGGGCCGAACACCTTTGCCACTTCCACCTCGACGCCGGGGAACAGGTCGCAGCACAAGGTGTCTCCGCGGCTGAGCACAGCCCGGCGCGCGTAACCGTTGCCGTCACCGGCGGGCCCGTACACCGTAATGGTCTCCGCCTCCGGGTCTACCACCCAGTAGACGCGGACGCCGAAACGCGCGTAGAGGCGGAGCTTCACGCCCAAGTCTCGGGCCCGGGTGGTGGGCGAGAGGATCTCAGTGACGAGGTCCGGCACCCCCCGCACATTGTCCTCGACGACCATGTCCGTATGCACGCGGCGTACGAACAGCAGGTCCGGTTGCACGCCATTGGCGTCGTCCAAGTAGACATCGGTAGGCGCCGCCAGGGCTACGCCGAAGCCGGCTTCCTCCGCCCGCTCCAGAAAGGCGGACAACCGGAGGGAAATCCGCTGATGCCGGGTTTTCGGCGCTGGGCTCACGTACAGGTCCCCCTCGACCACCTCATAGCGGCGGCCGTCCTCGGGCATCTCGCGCAGGTCGGCCACCGTGAAGCGGGCGGCCACGGTCTCCACGCCCCATCCCCCCCACGGGCATCATACCGCGGGCGTGCGATGGCGGACCTCGGAACCGGCGATGCGCTGGCAGCCCGTCCTGAGCACCCTGGCAGCGGGTTTGGTGCCCACGGCCTGGCGCCACGGCGGCACCTGGCCGCGGGTCCCGGGGATCGCGACCCTGCTGCTGGGGCCCCCGGGTCGGCCGCTGGCGCCCGCCCAACGCGATCCGAGCGGTTGTGGCACGCCGGGGGCAGCGCACTATGCATACCACTGGGCCTGCGCACGCCACAGCCGGGCGTACGGCCCGTCGCGCTCCAAGAGTTCGTCGTGGGGGCCATACTCCGCGAGCCGGCCCTGGTCGAACACGGCGATCGTGTCGGCAAAGCGGCAACTGGAGAGGCGGTGCGAGATGTAGATGGCGGTCTTGTCGCCGATGAGGCGATCAAAATGGTGGTTCATCGATGATGAACCCGGGCATGACGATATTGACGAAGGGCGCGATTCCCTCCAACAGGACGCTGGCCCCGGCCGCCGTCCGCGACCCGCAGCCCCACGCCGCCTTGCCGTGCTAGGATCGTGTCATGGAAGCAGGGGATAGGTCGCTCTTTGCTGTGGGCGCGACGGTGGTCCGCCGCGACGTGTATCGGCAGCGGTACAGTTGCACCCTAGCCCCCATGCCGGCGGTGCCGGCGCCACGCGGCATGAAAACGCGGGCGGGTGTCGGCGACGGCGCCTAGTGGTCCGCAGCGCACATGACCACTACTGGCAGTGGCACCCGCGGCCTTTTTCGCAGGAGACTGCGGAGTCCGGGACGTCCGCCGGCCCCGCCCCTGTCAGCGCCCACCGTCTTCCCGTTCCTCCGCCCAGTCTGCCAAGCGGTCCAGGGCGGTGACGGCTGCCGCCACCATAGTCCGCAGCCGGACGGGGGATGCGCGCGCCTGCTGCCAATCGGCGAGTTCCCCCCAGAAGGCGAGCGCCTCGGCGCCGACCCCAGCCCCCGGCGCGACCTCCAGGACCAGGCGCGAGAGGGGCAAGCGCCACGCGGTCTCGGCTGCGGCCCCCGCCGCCACGGCGGCGTGTGGCAGCACCCCCTTGAACATCGAGGCGCAGGTGCGGACCGTGCCGCGTAGCGCGCCGTCGCTCTTATCGCACAGGGACCGCGTGACGGCATGGCCGTCGCGGCGGCAACCCCGGAGCCGCAACAGCGCCTGCGTCCGCGGGGGCAGCTCGCCCGGAGGCGCCGGGGGGACCTTGCCGTGGAGGACCCGATAGGCCCCCTCGGGCAATGACCAGCCCGATGGCAGGCCGTCGGCGCTCACGCAGAAGAGTTGCACGGGCGCCGTCGCCGCCGCGGCCGTCTGCACGCCGGCGAACCGCTGCTGCAGCGCCAACGCCGTCTCCAGCCTGCATTCTACGGCTGTGCGCATGTGCTCCGGGTCCAGGTAGACGTGAAAGTCGAAGTCAGAGAACCCGGGAATGAAGCCACCCTTGCCGCCGAGTTCGACCGGCAGGCATGATCCATGCACCATGGCGCCCCGTACGGCGGGCCCGCAGGCGGCGAACACCGCGCCCAGGCACAGGTCGGCCAGTGCTTGGAAGCTGGATAGGGGAAGGAAAGAGGCATCGAGGGCCCGGACGCGATCCGCTGCTGCGCCCTCCACAGGCTGTCCTCCTCGGGTGGTCGCTCGGGCCCGAGAGACTACGCCATTGAGGGGCGTCTTGCAACACCAAGGGACAGGACCCGCGGGTGGCCGGGCGGCCGCTGAGCGCTCAGGCCAAGGGCTCGGGGAGGTAGCAAGCGCGCTCTGGACCAGAGAGACCAGAGGACGGGCCCTCTGAGCGGTAGGTTCGGCCGATGGGACGCACCCCGGGCAGGCCGCCGGACGACAGCGGCGGGCGAGGGAGCCGCGAGGCGGGCGCGGCCCGGGTTCAGGTGCCGAGCAGGACGAGGACGGCCTGCGGGTGGGCGGTGTCGTAGCGATTCCCGGTCGGGATGCCGGTGGAGACCGTCGATGGGACCCCGCTCGACACCGTGGTCGCCTGGCCGCCTGGTTGAAGCCCTCTCGGCGGGCGATCCGACCTCGACGACCGGTCAGAAGGTGCCCCCTCCAGCCAAAGACAGCAGCGGCCGGCGAGACCGGTGGGCACGGTAGGGCAGTCGGCGCATCTGGGCAGCGCGGTTAGTCGGGGCCCAGATCGAGCGGCAACGACACCTCTCGCGCCGGCCGGGTCCGGCGCAAGAACTCATGCCAACCGATGCATGGGATATCTTCAACCAGGCACACTGCTCATACTACCCTGTCGTCTGACGCCAGCCTCGCGCCCAACACCTTGGCTTTGCCGGAGGCGTGACCATTCCTTCACAATCGCTTCCGTCGCCAGGGTGGCGTCATTCCAGCGGGGGGCCTTCGCCCAGGTGGCGCCACGAGCGGGGGTGACTTCGGAGCGGTACGCCGGTCCGCTCGCGCCTGCCACCGCTTGCCGCGCACAGGTTCGGCGCCTCGATACCGCCGCTGCACCCGTGGGGTCACGGGGGCACTGACGGCCGTACGCGCCGAATTCGG
>JAJZZC010000042.1 GCA_021797775.1 Bacillota bacterium | reverse complement strand
CGGCCGTTGGCGCGCGTGGCTGCCGTTGGCCGGCGTGCTGGCGCTGATGGCCGGCCTGCGGCTCTACCACGTCGGCGTGCCGTTCATCGACACCTCCGACTGGCGGCAGACGGACACCGCCGCCATCGCCTACTTCTACTACCACCTCGGCGTGGCGCTGCTGCACCCGCAGCTCTGGCACGACGGGCCCGGCCCGGACTACACCCAGCTGGAGCTGCAGATCACCCCCGCCCTCGCCGCCTTGCTGGCACACGTCTTCGGATACTCCCACGTGCTGCTGCGGGTCGTGGCCATCGCGCTCGACACCGCCTCGGCCATCCCGCTCTGGGCGCTGGCGCGCCGGCGGCTCGGCCCGCGCGCCGCGCTCTGGGCCTGCCTGACCTACGCCGTCCTGCCGCTCGGCATCTACTTCGGCCGCGTCTTCCAGCCGGAGCCCGCCATGCTGCTCACCGGCAACGCCGCGCTCTGGGCGGCGGACCGCTTGGGCGAGCGGCCGACCCCCGGGCGATACCTGGCGGCGGTCTCCCTGCTGGCCTTGGCTGTGCTGGCCAAGCTGCCCAACGCCCTACTGACGCTGCCCGCGCTGGTGCTGGCCCTCGGCCCCGGCCGGCCGCGCCTGCTCCCGCGCCGGGGGGGCCGCCCGGCCGCCAGGGGCCGCCTGCTCCAACTCGCCGGCCTGGCGGCGCTACCGGCCCTGGCCGGCGCCGCCTACACGCTGGCGGTGGGGCGGAACGCGACCAACGGCACCCGCTACGTCACCTTCATCATCCGCTCCCTGCCCTCGTCCTACATCGCGGGCCAGACCAACCTCTGGCGCTTCGTCTGGCACAACGCCCTGGGCATGGCGGTCACCCCCGCTGGCGGGCTGGCCGCGCTGGCGGGCCTCTGCGTGCTGCTGCCACGCTGGCGGCGTGGCCGCCACGCCTGGATCCTGGCGTGGGGCCTGGCCCTCGCCGCCTACGCCCTGGTGGTGCTGCGCGCCATCCGCCTGCAGTACTACCTGGTGCCCGTCCTGCCGTGGGTCGCGCTCCTCGCCGGCGTTGGCCTGCGCTGGCTCGCCGAGGGCGCCGGGGCCACACGGGCGCCGGCGTCCGGGCAGGGCGCCGGGGCCGCGCTCGTACCCGTAGAGGAAGGGCGCAGCGAGCCGGGCGCCGCCGCCGCGCCGGGAGAGGAAGGACCCCCCGAGGCAGGCGCCGCGGCCCCGGGCCGGACCATGACGGGTGGGGTCGCCACGGACGGGGGCGGAGGCGGCGGAACCGCGGCGGGCACCGCGGCGGCCTGGCGCCGCCGGCTGGGCGCCGCGGCCGCGGGGCTGCTCGTCGTCTCCATGCTCAGCGGGGGGCTCTTCCAGATCGCGAGCTACTGGCCCCCCTACTGGCCCTGGTACACCCTGGGCCTGGCCCTGCGGCGCGCGCTACCCGCCTCGGCCACGATCCTCGTCGGCGGCACGTTCAACCCCACGCTGCTCTACTACGCGCGCCGCCACGGCTGGCGCGCCGATCCCACCACCGCCGCCACGGTGGAGGTGAGCCGGGCCGACTACCTCGTGCCGGTCGTGGACCCCGGCGCCTGCGTGGACGCGTTCCTCGCGGCCCACTACGCCTCGTTCGTTTTGGCGGGCACCCGGGTGTATGACCTGCGGCAGCGGCTCACCCCTCCCGCGGCCTCGGGACCGGCCACCTCGGGGGCTTCGTCTACCCCATCGACGCTGGCGGCCATCCCCGGCGGCACCGGGGTCCCCGCGTCGGGCTGCGCCGCGACGGGGAGGCCGTGAGGCCCAGGGTGCCGGCGGGGGGACGCCGCACGGCCGCCGTCGCGCTGTACGGCCCAGGCTGGGTCCGGCACGGGTATCCCACGGGATCAGACCGAGGGGAAGTGGGCGGCGGTGCGGGCGAGGCGCGGCATACCGGCGGGTACGGCTTCCCGGCGCAATGGCGCCCTCGGGCCTTGGCGCGCCGCGTGCGAGATAGGGAAGCGCATCCCGGACAACTGGGGTGCGCTTCCGGGCGGGCGGTCTGGATCCGCGCCGTGAGGCCACCCGCAACACGGCGTGTCAGCGTGCCGCCAAGGCCAGGCCCGGTTCATGGGCACCGTCGCGTCCCAGGAAATGCTCCGCCGCGTCCAGCAGGGCCTGCCGCAGGGTCCTGCTCTCCCCCGGCTCATCGAGGGCAAAGAACAACGGCTGGGATGGCAGCGCGCCTAACCAAGATTCATCTTTGATTCTGGTGGAGAACCCTGCGCACTGAAACCCCACCCACTCCTGGGCGTTCAGGTCATGGGTGAATGACAGCCCAGGACACACCGGCTCCACGTCAACCGTGCCAGCGGTAGGACGGAACGACGCCAGCAAGGTGTCGCTGGCCGCGTCATAGTCCATCGTCACGACGTACACCGCGCGGCCACTGTGGTACAGCTGGTCGGCGTCCACGTCCGCGCCATTAGGCCAGGCCAGGCCACTCCCGCCATCCAGAACAGTGAACCGGCGAAACAGCGCAGGATCTGCCAGTAATGGTTCGAAGACGCCGTACGGCTCACCCAGGTCGCGCAGGTTCCAGAGACGCTTGTGCCCGTCCGCGAACGTCGCCAGCAGGACCGACGCCCCCACCGCCTGCACGTCCTTCAACCCGTGCCCCATTTGGTCCGGGCGCAGCCGCATCAGCTTTCCTCCTCTCCGATCCTCGCGGGCGTCTGTCTGCGCTGGCATTGGGCCCACCGCAGCAGTAAGGCCAGGCGGTGCTCCCGCACCCAGCGCAGCACGTGTCTCTCTATCGCCGGCGACAGCGCACCGGCGAGGATGTACGGGGCATCTGCCGCGAAACCCACTTTGGCTTCGTCTCCGACATGCCCGGCGTGTATGCGGGGCGGGTCGTGGTCCGCCACGAACATGCGAATGCGGATACCGTGGAATGACGCGATCTCTGGCGACATCCACACCCCCGACTGCCCGGTGTCGTGGGGAGGATCCACAGGCGCGCAGCCACCCCTCACGGCTTGCCCCGTCCGCCACTGCGTGGCCGTATGGCCTGCTGTCGCCTCCGCCCCGGCGCGCAGGGGCCGGCAGGGCCACCGCGGGACGCCATGCCCTTCCCGCAAGAAGCGCGCAATCGGTATCGGCATCCCTTCGGGGATCGTACTACTGCACGGCCCGGTGTGTCGACCCGCCCACACGCGGCGGGTCAACCGGGGACTCCCTCGCCAGCCCCGGTCGTCCCGGGGGAGCACCATGCTGCGGTGCCAGGAGCGTACAGTGCGCATCTGTAGCCGGGGACCGACCCGTGGAGAGAAGGGGCTTGGGGGCACACGGCGCATGGCCTCGTGCCGGCAGGACGGGACGCCGATGCCACCTGAAGGCCGCCCCTCGGGACGGCTCCGTCGAACCGCGCCGGCGGGCACGGACACCCCCGCCCCACTCCCCCGTACCAGCCCTAAACACCACAGCCCACGCGCCGATAAAGAGTATGGCACCGCGGCGGGCGGCGCCGGCGCCCCGGCAGAGCGAAAAGCCGGTCCCCCCGCGCAACCCGGGCGCGCGGGGTGGGGTCCCGGCAGAAAACACACAAGGGAGTGAAGCCCGCCGGGCCGGGGCGGGAGAGGGCGAAAAGGGATGTTCGTCAATACCAACGTCGCGGCCCTGAACGCGTGGCAGAACCTGCTCAACACCCAGAACTCGATGACGACGACGATGCAGCAGCTGTCCTCGGGCTACAAGATCAACAACGCGGCCGACAACCCCGCGGGCCTGGCCATCGCCCAGCAGATGCAGAGCCAGATCGACGGGATGAACCAGGCCTATCAGAACGCGCAGACCGGCAGCAGCATGCTGCAGACGACGGACGGGGCGCTGTCGCAGATCCAGAACATCCTGCAGTCCATGTACTCGCTGGCCACGCAGGCGGCCAACTCCACCAACGTCGGGGTGGACCGCGGCTCGATCCAGAGCCAGATGAACCAGTACACGCAGGAGATCAACTCGATCACCAACCAGACGGCGTTCAACAACAAGAACCTGCTGGACGGCGTGCTGGGCCAGGTCAACCTGGCGGTCGGGGCGGACCCGAATCAGGCGCTGCAGTTCCAGTTGGGCGCGGTGGACGCGGTGAGCCTGGGGGTGGCGGGACAGCAGCCGCTGGATGCGCTGTTTACAACCTCCGGAACGACGACCGCCGCCAGCGCGGGGATCTCGGGGCTGCAACTGTTCGGGGCCAACAGTACCAGCAATCCCTACGGATCCTATGGCCTGACGGGGACCAGCTACGGGATCGAGGTGCTGTCGGCGCAACAGGCCGCGGCGGCCGTGAACGGCTCCTCGTTGACGTCGATCCTTACGTCCAATGCCACTCCGGCTACGGTGGACGCCATCCAGACGTTCAGCACGGGTGTGACCGGGGTCCTCGCAGCGACCACCCAGACCGCGATCACCCTGGGCGGCACGAGCAGCGCGCTCACGTACACGGGAACCACGAGCCAAACCATCCAGCTGCAGATCCAGGAAACCGCGACCTACAACAACAGCACCACACCATCCTTGAGCTACTCACTCCTATACAGCGTCAACGGCGGCAGCACACAGACTATCGCGCTGGGTACAGCCCTTCCGGCCAGTACAGCAACAACAGCCATCGGCTCGACCGGCCTCACCGTCAATTGGAGCGGGGTCACCTTCACGGCGATGTCCCTACCCACGCTCACCACCGCAACGACCGGCACGGCGACACAGACCGAGACGTTCAACACGTCGCTTACGCCGTCGTCCGCCCAGATCCAACTGGTGGACAATAGCGGCAACGCCATCGGCAGCCCCACCACCGTCAATGCCGCCACCAGCGGGGCGATCACCGTGGGCAACGCCAGTGACGGTCAGGCGGTCAGTACCGCTGTCAGTCTCAGCACCCTTCTGGGCGACACCAACCTCTCGTTCGCCGCCACCGGAACGGCGGCAACCACCGCCACCGCGGACTTCACCATCGCCTACGCCACCAACAACACGGCCACCGGCTCCGGCGGAACGGTGCAGCAGAAGGCCGTGGTCAACTCCGGCCTGTCCGTGATGAACTACGCGCAGGCCACCCAGGCCCAGCAGGCCCTGACGGCGGCGCTGACGCAGGTATCGGCCGAACGGGCGCAGGTCGGGTCCCTCATTGATCGTCTCAACCAATCGAGCCAGGACCTGAACACCTCCCAGTTGAACCTGACCTCCGCCCGCGGCCAGATCATGAACACCGACATGGCCCTGGCCATGGCCAAGCTCAGCCAGGAGCAGGTGCTGCAGCAGTCGGGCGTCGGCATGCTGGCACAGGCCAACTCGATCCCGCAGGCCCTGCTCAAGCTGATCCCGTAGATCCCATGGCCCTTGAGCCGAGGGCCCTGGCCAACCCGGTCCCGCGGGCTGGCCAGGGCCCGTGCACTGGGGCTTGTGGGGGCCAGGGCCGAAGAGGCGATCTCCGGCGCCACGGCCTCGCCCCTTGGGGAATGGCGCGGCGTCCATCCAGCGTGGGCATCGCGCTGAGGGAGGTTCCACTATGGAAACGCTCCGCGCCGCGCGTGTCGCGCTCCCTCGGCCTCCCGCGGTGGCGCTGGCGCCCCCAGCGCCGCCCGCGGCGGGCCCCCCCCGCACGGGGGCCGGCGGCCTCCCCATCCGCGCTGGCACCATTTCGGCCTGCATGATCGCGCGCGACGAGGAAGAGACGCTGGCGGCTTGCCTGGAGAGCCTGCGGGGCGCGGTCGACGAGATCATCCTGGTCGACACCGGATCGAGCGACCGGACGCCCGAGGTCGCCGCGCGCCACGGGGCCCGCGTGCTGCACCACCCCTGGGCCGACGACTTCGCCGCGGCCCGCAACGCCGCGCTGTTCCCCGCCACCGGGGAGTGGCTCCTGTTCATCGACGCCGACGAGCGGCTGCGCCGGGCCGACGGCGGCCGGGTCACACGGGCTTCGCTCCTCGCGGTCTTGCGCCACGGCCACAAGGACATCTACGAGATCCGCGACGTCAACTTCGCCGATCCCGCGGGGACCACGGTGGCCGACGTCGCGCTGGTGCGGCGCCTGGCGCGCAACCAGCCGCAGCTCCGTTTCGTGGGCCGCATCCACGAGCAGCTGGCCGGCCAGCTGGCCTCGGGTATCGGCCGGCTGCCCGACACCTACGAACTGCACCACTATGGCTATACGCCCCAGGCATGGGAGCGCGCCGGCAAGCGCGCCCGCAACATCGGCCTGCTGCGGCGCATGCGCGACGAGGAGCCCGATGTCCCCGGCACCCGCTTCTTCCTCGGCCGGGAATTCGTGCAAACGGGCCAGTTCGCGGCGGCCTTGGTCGAACTGCAGCGGGCGCTGGAACTGCTGCACGGGGACCTCACCCCCTACTGGTTCGACCTCGTCCTCTATTGGGTGGATGCGCTAAGACTCTCGGGCCGGCTGGGCGAGGCCATCAGCCAGTGCGATCTCGTGTTGCAGCGGTTTCCCGCCTTTTCCGAGATCTGGCTGGTTCGCGGCCGCTGCTTGCTGGCCCAAGGCAGAGCGGCCGAGGCGCTGGACGCCTTCCTCCGCTGCATCGCGGTGCATGGCAAAGACGAGCGGGTCCTGGTCGCGATCGCCAAGACCCCCGCCAGCGCGTGGTTGGAGGCGGGCGTCTGCTACGAGCGCCTGGGTGAACGGCCGAAGGCGCTGGCCGCCTACCGCGAGTCGCTGCGGAGCTACCCCACCCTCGGCGGAGCGGTGGAAAGGGCCGCGGCCTTGGCGCTGGGGGCTGGCGAGCGGCCGGAGGCCTTCGAGGCGTGGATCCTGGAGGCAGCCAGCGCCGATTGCCCGACGGTGGCCGCGGCGCTGTGGGACGTCTCCAGCCGGGCCGGCCGCTGGGAACTGGCCCTGCGCTGGGCGGAGGCCCTGGCCACCGTGGAGCCTGGGGCCGCCGCGCAGGAACGGCGCGGGATCGCCCTGCTGCACGCGCGCCGCTGGGAGGAGGCTCTGGCTGCCTTCGCCCAGGCCGAAGCCGCCGCCGGGGACGGGCGGCTGGAAGGGAACGCCGCCTGGTGCCGCACCATCCTCGGCCTCGCCCTCGGTCGCGACGACGTGGCCCTGCGTGGGCTGGAGGGGTTGGACGAGGGCGCCGACGTGCGGGTGCGCGCGGCGCGCCGGTTGCTCTCCCCCGAGGCGGCCGAGCAAGGCGGCCCGTGGTGGGAGGGCGACCGCGCGCTCCGGCGCGGGCTGCTGCAGCTCGCCGATCAGTTGGTGGATGTGGGGGCGGGCAACGCGGCCAGCCGCGTCCTGGTGGCGGCCATGGCGCCGCCGGCCCGGACCGGGGGGCGGGACGGGGTTCTGGCCGGCGGCGACGACAGGAAAAACGCGGGGCCGCCGAGCGGTTGCCCGCCCGCCGCGTCGGAGGGAACGCCCGGGGCACCGATCACGGCCCAGACCGGCGGGGCGCCACCAGCGGCGGCGCTGGAGGCGGCCGGCGCAGCCTGCCCGTAGGCGGGCGTGGGTCCGCACCGCCTGGGTCCGCCGTGGCGGCACCCTGCCACGGCGGACGGAGGGGTGCGAACCTGGGACGAAAGGCGGGGCGGACGCTCCGCGGCGAGCGTCCGTCGGATTGCGCCGTAAGCCGCCCGCCGCCACGGTCCCCCCCGGGCATCCCGACCGCGAAAGGAGGGCCCCGTTGTCCACCCAACTCCCCGTGGCCCCGGGCTACGCGCGCGGCGGCGCATCCGCGTACGGCGGCCTCGCCGCCACGACGCTGCCCCAGGCCCGCTATCCAGAGGCGGCCCTGTCGGGGGTCCTGCAGTACATCGGCCAGGCGCGGCGCGCCATCGCCCGCCACGACGTGCCCGCGGCCCACACGGCCCTGGTGACGGCGCAACAGGTCCTCGCCATGCTGCGCGCGGCCCTGGACTTCCGCGCCGGAGGCGAGCTGGCCGAGCGGCTGCAGGCGGTGTACACCTTCGTCATCGGCGAGTTGGGACAGGCCAACCTCGAAAAGAACGCCGCCCGTCTCGAGGCGCTGCCCGCCATCATCGAACCGCTGCGCGAGGCCTTCGCCCGCGCGGCAGCGGCGCACCTGGCGGGCCACACGGCCGAGGCGGCCGGAGGGAGTGATCGTCGGTGAGTGTCGGAAGCGCGGGCACCGCGAATCCCCTGGGCTCGTCATCCCAGAGCAGCCTGTGGAATAACCCGCAGCTCCTGGGGGCCATGCTCCCCAACTACAACATCAGCGCACTCGACCAAGCGATGCAGTCCGAACTGAACGTCGACGCCATCCCCTTGAGCCAGATGGCCCAGCAGGTCTCGGGGCTGCAGTCCCAGGCCTCGGCCTGGAACCAGTTGCAGACCGATCTGCAGAACCTGCAGAGTGACGCCAATACGCTCGCGGGGCAGAGCCTCTACCAGGGCCTCAGCGCCAGCAGCAGCAACCCGTCCGACGTGACCGCCACCGCCACGGGCACGGGGCCGGTCGGCAGCTACCAGGTCAGTGTGACCAGCCTGATGGCGGTGCAGATCGTGGAGTCGGCCAGCCAGACCAGCGACACGTCCGCCCTTGGGTATAGCGGGAGTTTTTCGATCAACGGCACCTCCATCAGCATCTCCAGCACGGACACGTTGCAACAGGTGGCCAGCGCGATCAACAACGCGGCCGCGGGCGCGACCGCCACGGTTCTGCAGCCCAAGACCGGCGGCTACGTGCTCAATATCGCCGGCACCACGGGCCAGGCCATGACCTGGAGCGACCCGAACAGCATCCTGCAGTCTCTGGGCGTGCTGACCTCCGGCGGCTCTCCCGCCCACCAAACGCAGGGGGCAGCCCAGGCGCAATACACGGTGAACGGCGTGGCCGAGCAGAGCCCGACCAACAGCGACAGCACCTCCATCCCCGGGGTCACCCTGAACTTCCTCCAGGCCACCGGTTCCACCCCCGTCACCATCACCACCAGCCAGAACCGGTCCGCCGTGGTCGGGGCCGCGCAGCAGCTGGCGACCGACTACAACACCCTGCTCTCCGACCTGAACAAGTACGCGGGCCAGGGGGGGCTGCTGGAGGGCAGCGGCGCCCTGCTCGGGCTCTCCTCCTCCCTCTACCAGACCCTGACCAACACGGTCTCCACCCAGCCCGCCGGGTTCCAGTCCCTGGCGCAGATCGGCGTCACCATCAGCGCCCCCGTCGGCTCCCCGCAGAACCTGAAGATGAGCGTGAACAGCTCCACCCTCCAGGCGGCCCTGACCCAGAACCCCACGGCGGTGGCCTCCCTGCTGGATTCGGCCGCCGGCGTGGCCACCCAGTTGCAGCAGCAGCTCAATGGCTATGTCGGGGCCTCGGGCACCGTACCGGCGCAGATCTCCCAGCTCAACAGCCAGATCTCCAGCATGAACAACGAGATCAACAACCCCAACAGCTACGTCAACCAGATCATCCAGGCGCAGAACCAGCAGTTGCAGAACGAATTCAACAACATGATCACCGCCCTGCTGCAGAGCCAGTCCCAGGGGCAGGCGGTCCAGGGGTTCCTCAACGCGCAGTTCGGCAACACCAGCGGTTCCGGCAGTGGGGGGAGTAGCAGTGGGGGCTGAGGGGCCCCGGGACGCGCACGCCGGGGCGCTGCCTCCCCGAACCGCGGGGGCGGCCGTGGCGTTCGTCGCCGCGCCCGGGCCCCGGCCGGCGGCGCCGCTTGGTTTCCTGCCCCTACTCCGCGCCGCCACGCCGGACGACGCGCGCCCGATCGTGGCGTTGCTCGCCGCGGTCGCCAGCGAGCACACCCTGGGCGTCGATCCCGCGGGCTTTCGCGAGGAGGAGGAGGCGGCGCGCCTGGCCCAGCTCGACCTGGCGCGCGCCTGCGCCCTGGTGGCCGAGCGGGGCGGGGCGGTCACCGGGTTTGCGCTCGCCGTGCGGGGAGCGGAGCCCGCCACCGCCCACACGGCGGCCGTATCCGTCGCCGTCGCCCGCGAGGACCGGGGGCACGGCCTCGGCAGGCTCCTGCTCGGCGGCCTGGAGTCCTGGGCGCGCGCCGCGGGGCTGCGCAAGCTGTGCGCCGGCGTGGTGGCGGGCAACCACGCCGCGCTGCGCCTCTTCCACGCCCGCGGCTACGCGCCGGAGGGCTTGCGCCGGCAGCAGGTGGCGATCGCGGGCCGGCTGTGCGACGAGGTCCTGCTGGGACGGCTGCTGGAGGAAGGGGGCGCCGCGGGCACGGCCCCCCTCGGCGCGCGGCGCCCGCGAGGGGGGGCGCCGCGGTGAACCGGGACGGGGCGGGTCCGTGCCCGGATGGGCAGGCGGGCGGCGATCCGGCGCTCGGCCGGTTGCGCGCGTTGTTGCGCCTGCAACTCGACGCGGTGGGCGCCAGCGCATGGGCAACCTTCACCGTGTTGGCGGCCGAGGTGCGAGAGGAACTGGCCCGGCAGGCCGGAGGCGCACCCACCCGGGCGGCCGCGGCAGAGGTCGCCCACCTGCAGTTGCGCGTGGAACGCACCCTCCGCGCCCGCGCGGCCGCTGCCGCCGCCAGGCTGGAACGCCGGGCCGTAGCGGCGGCGTACCAGCGTGGGCGGACCACCGCCGGGCACCCGGCGACCGCCGAGGGGCACCGGCGCGAGGAATCCCGCGGCTTGCTCGGACCAGATCACGACGGCGCCCAGCGGGCCCTAGAGGCGCCGGCGGACCCAGCGCGGTGACGAAAGGGGGCGGTGCGGCACGGCCTCAACCGAGCGCCCGACCCTTGGGACACGCAAAGGACGCGCTCTGCGCGCGAGACCGTGCGCTGTCCGTTCCCGGCGGCACGACGAGCAGCGGAATAGGGTGACGCGCGGAGCACTAGACCCCGTTGGCGCCCGCGGCCTCCTGCGGCGCAGGGCCGGTCCCGGAGCCCGCTCCCCCCGCCCGCACCGTGTCGAACACCTCGCGCCGGAGCACCGTGGTCGAACGGGGCGCCGTGATGCCGAGCCGCACCTGCGCGTGCGGCCCGTGCCCCTGCACCGACACGACGGTCACGGCGATGTCGTCGCCGATCATGATGGTCTCGTTCACGCGACGGGTCAGCACGAGCATGTTCCCGGCCCTCCCCGACAGGCGGGCAGCAGCGGCACCTGCGGTCGGCGACCGCCGAGATGCCAACGAACCGCCCCGCCCCCCGGCATCCTTGCGGTCGGGCGTCCGCCCGCAGCAGCGGCCATCGCCGTGGCCGACCCCGGGCTGTTCGGCGGCCCTGACCGCCTTCCTGCCCTCTCCCACCACCCGGGCGCCGAAAACCGCCGCCACCACCGTATGCGGCGGCCACGGCCACGGTCTTGCCCACCGCCAATGGAACCATTCCCCATGCACCCCGCGCGGGCCTGCCACCGCCGCGCCATCCCACGGGAGCGAGGCGAAGGCGCGGCAAAGCACGGGCGGCTGTGCGGGGCAGCGTTGCGGAAGTGAGCGTCGTTGGCGGTTGGGCGGACGATGGGCCAAGAGGCCGCCAGAACGCTCACCGCGCAGTGCGAGTGGTTTCCCGCCGGGCCCGGCCGTGGCGATCCCGCTGCCTTTGCAGCGGGATCGCCCTGACCGGTGTGGTTGCCAGCGCGGGCAGGCCTGTCCACGCTGGCTCAGGACGCGGGGGCGCCGTCGCGCATGTTGCCGGCGCATGACCGAAAAGACGCGGCGCAAGCCCCCGGCTTCAGCCGTGGGGACAAGCCGATTCGTTAACTTTGCCTCGATCGGTGGTCGCGGCGTGCTGTAAGGCGAACATGTGAGCGGTGCGGCGCGCGAACAAGGGAGGTGTATTGCCTGGGAGACCCGGCATGGAGAAAACAGCCCGAACGAGAGCGCGCCCCATCATTCGTCTGTGAGTTGCCTTTGGTCGTGGGGTGGGTCTTGGGAAGGCGGTTAGCCGCGAGGCTGGAGGCGACACGGCAGGTGTACAACGCCTGCCTGGGTGAGGCCCTGCGGCGCTTGGGCCTAGTGCGGCAGTCCGTCTGGTTCGCCACAGGGCGAGTGACACCGCGGCGGGAGAAAACCCAGCGGCAGGCGCACTTCCGGGCCGGGCGTGAGCGGCACGGGTTCTCCGGCGCCGCCTTGCAGCGGTACGGCATCCGGCTGCGGAGCAAGGACGGGGCTGGGCGGAAAGCCACCAAGACTTGGCTGGGCGAGCACCTGGGCGCACATGAGGCGCAAGCGTTGGCGACGCGCGCCTACCGTGCCGCCAACGAGTACCTGTTGGGCCAGCGTGGCCGACCGCGGTTCAGGGCGAAGGGGATACGGCAGCGGATCGCCCCTGTACTTGGGTGGTCCACGCGCGGGTGTCTTCGCACGAGCAGAAGACTCGCGGGGACTTGGCGCTGCAGACAGCCCACCTACGGGAAAGCCTCTCCGCGCAAGGTGTGTCTCCTGTGGAGATCACGGATGTGGCCTCTGGCCTATCGGACAGACGCCCGGGACTCCTGTGGCTGATGGGCATGGCCCGGCGGGGCGAGGTGACGGACCTCGCTATAACGTATCGGGACCGGCTGACGCGCTTTGGCTTCGGCTACCTGCAGGAGTTCGTCTCTGGCTACGGCGTCAGGATCCACGTGGTGGACGGTCAGGAGGATCGCAAGTCGGTACAGGAGGAACTTGTCGATGACCTGATGTGACCAGCTTCTCCGGGAAGTTGTACGGGCTGCGAAGCCACGGCAAGGCGAAGGCCCTGGTGAAGGTGGTGAAGGGGCATGTCGCGGCCGAAAGCGGGCAGAACACCGATGGTACGTGAGCGCTACGCGGTCATCCTGCTGGCGGAGGAAGTCGCGGGCCGAGTGCCCGTGGCCGCGCCTCCAGACCTGGGGGTGCCCGGGGCGTGGGTGACCTGCGAGGCGCAGCGGGCACTGGTCTTGCGCTACGTGGCGGGCGACGGCCAGAACCTGCCGCAACCAGCCAGGGTCCGGGCGACGCTGGCCGCGTGGGCGAAGGCACAAGGATGGAGGCCCGTTCGGCTGGCGGTTCTCGCGTCGCCGAATCCGGTTGAGATCCTGCGGCTCTTGCGGGCGTGGGACGCACGGCGTGGCATGGTGGGCGCGAGGGTTACGCTGGCATACCCACTGGCCCTGCCTGATGTGGCGGGCGACGACTCCGCAGAAACGCCCGTGTCGCTGGCGGAGCGGCTGGAGCACCTGAGCGGCGTGTTGCTGCCTTGGTACAATGCCGCGTACCTGGCCCGGTTCGTGTACCAGACCGAAGATGCGGGATACCTGCTCGACGCGGGCCGGGCCGAACAGGCCGAGCCCGGGTGCGGAACCGCTCCTGTGTGCGGCGAGCGAGCAGGCCAAGACGAACAATGAACCCGCGAGGAGGCCGGATCCCCGGCCTCGCCCCTCCATGGATCCACGGGGACAGAGCGGGTCGCACGCGCAAGGGATGCCACACGTCGCCGCAGGCGGCACGGACCCAAGAGCCGAGGCTCAGAGCCAGGATGCTGTACCAGGGCAGACCCGGGCCCGAGAGAGCCTGGCAGAGGCCGAAGCAATGCATCCCAGAACCCCCCCGGCTCTGGCCGTGGGGAGGTTCAGAGCACACACTTACCCCGGCGCGGCCCTGTGGCCGCGCCGCCCCATCCGCCGCCCGAACGCCGGAAACCGCCCTGCCCTGTCCATCGTATGCTACCTTCGGAGAGGGGACCATGAACGAGATGGCGGCGGCAACGCGGGAACCGGGTGGCCCACAGGGCCCGGTCGATGTCGCGTGGCTGATCCTGGAGCGCCTCGGCGACATCAAGGAGCAGATCGCGGACCTGCGGCGGGCGCAGGGCGACCTGCGGGTCGACATGAAGGCGCTGGACAGCAAGATCGACCAGCAGGGCAAGGACCTGCGCGCGGACATCGACGCCAAGATGGACAACCTGCGCAATTACATCGTGATTCCCGTCGCGTTGGTGTTGCTGGCTGCGATCCTCGCGCACTTCGTGCCGGGGCTCTAACCGGGACGCGCCCCGCCCCCCCACCGCCCCTGTGAGCCCCACCATCTCGAACCCTTCGTCTGGCCAGCAGTTCCGCACACCCCCTTCCCGAATCCTCCCTTCGGGTCCCCGGTCAGGGCCCAGCCCTGCGGCGGGCGCGCCGCGATGGCGCCAGGCCGAGGTGCGTGGCGCTGCAGCAGTAGCCCCGCTGCCCTCCGTCCTGGGGCCTGCCACGATTGGGCACCGGGCGGCGGTTGGCGATAACCCGGTGCGGACCGCGGCTCTCTCTGAGCCCATCCGTGCACGGCCACCGTGGGCCCGGCCGGCCGAAATCGGGCGGCCGTTGCGGTGGCAGGTACCGGGGGTGCCCCGCCCACCACCGTACGGCTGTGTGCGCCATCGTTCGCACCCCCCCCCGCATGACGCCACCCGGCCGCCGCGCCGCGGGGGGAAGGCACCGTCGGGGCGGGCGTCGAATGCGGCACCGCGGGGGTGGTTCATCTTGTCCGAAGTGGGAAAGGAACTTCTGGAGCGGCCCGCCGTCGTCGGCCGCGGCGGCGGCATCTACCGCCATCGCTTCGCCGTCCCCGCCACGGGCGAGGCCGTCCTGAACATGCGCATCGCCGCCCAGGGCACCAACTGGGGGAGGGATGGGCAGGAGGCCGGCACCCTGCGCGTGGAGTTCGAAGGCCAGTACAGCCAACACCTCGTTGTGTTCGGCGGCGCCGACGAGGTGCTGTACCAGCGCTTTCTGGGCGACATCGGCATCGGCGCCCACGAGATCATGTTCACCTTCTCTCCCGAAGGGTCCTGCCAGGCCGCCCAGTGGATCCGCACCGTGCATATGTCCGTGGACATCATCACCACCGACGACCCGCGGCACGCCGGGGTCTCCAACTGTCCCATTCTCTGGGGCCGCGCCGAACGCGACTCATACGAGATGCGCAAGTCTGACACACCGATGTACGCCTTCTTCCGCTACCCGAAAGGCGGCCCCACGGGCCGTGAGATCGAGTTCTTCTACGTGTACAGCCACTGCAACCAGGGCACGGACCCCGCGCTGCGCCTCTCGCAGACCGGGAGCCTGGCCCCGATCGAGTGGTCCTTCCGCGGGGCGCTGGACAGCGCCGGGCACGTGGCTCGCAACCTCGCCTTTCAGGGCCGCAACCACGCGCCCCACGGTTTCAGCGGCGGCTTCGACATGCGCGGCCACCCCGTGCTCCAGGCCGTCGGGTACGAGGGCATGTTCCACGACAAAGTGGCCACCCCGTACCGCATGTGCATCCCCGCGCTGGAGATCCTGCCGGACGAGCGCCCGCCGGCCTGGATGTGCAACGTCTACCCGGTGAGCTACCGTATCGCCGCGCAGGAACTGTTGCGCGAGGCCAAGCTCGAAAAGCCCGGGAATCCCAAGACCAAGAACCTGTCCGATCCCCACGACTACCTGTTCCTGCATTTCGGGCGCGGCGCCGCCGACGCCCGGACAGCGCCGGGCATCGAGGTGCTGGTCAGCGTGCAGGGCCAGGCCCAGCCCTTCTCCTCCACCTTCGGTGACAACCGGTGGCTGAAGCCTGGGGCCGAGCCCTTCGCCACCGCGGTCAAGCTACCACCCGGGACCAACGTCCAGGCGGTGCGTGAGATCCGCCTGCGCGCCGTGCCGCAGCGCCGCGACCCCTTCCAGGTCGAGGTTACCGGGCCGCAGGCCGCATTCTTCCTCGTGGGGACGGGGTACGAAATCGGCCCCCAGCCCGCGGGCGTCCCCGCCGAGGCCAAGGTGGTGCTCACCAACCAAACGCCGGAGGCATCTATTTGGAAGGCGGCCGGGGCGTAGGCCAAGGGTTCCCGCAGCGTCCTCGGAACGGGATGACCGACGCGCGACCCGCGTCGCCTCAGCCCCATGCTCCCGTCGTGGCGGGACCGTGCGCTCGGCCCCAGCGCTCCAGTGCGGCGTCCTCCGCTGCCAGGTCGTGGCCGCTAGCGAAACGGCGGAGGTACGGCCCGAGGCGAAGGTGGGTCTCCGCCTCGGGCAGGTCCCACAGCCAGCGTACCGTTCGGGCCAGGCCCTCGTCGGGGGCGACGGGCTCGGCGTAGCCGACCCGAGAGCGGATCTGGCACAAGTCCAGCACCACCGGCCGCGGGGCCGCCCACGGGTGCACGGGCGGTCGCAGGGCAGCCGGTACAGGCACGAGCTCCACGGGCCGGCCGGCCACCGCCCCGATCTGACCGCAGAGGGCGGCCGCGGTCGGCACGTGGCCGTCCCCGACATGGAACGCGTGGCCGTCGGCCTCACGTGGGTGGTCCAGCAGCCGCAGGACCGCGTGCACAGCATTGTCCACATACACCCTGTGCAGGAGGTGTGACCCGCCATCCAGTAGCGCCAGGCGCCGGCGCCCCGCCCGCAGGCGCTGCACCACGAACCATTCGCGCGCCATCCCCACTCCGGGACCGTACGGGGCCGCCAACCGCAACACCGCGGCCGGATAGCCACCCGCGGCCCGCGCCTGCCAGAGGGCATCCTCCGCGGCCAGTGCCGCGCCGTCCTGCTTGGGTGCCCGTTCCTGGGCAGGCAACGGCGGGAGGGCACGCAAGGCCAGGGCGTCCTGCTCCCCGCCGGCAACCCCCGCATCCGGGGCGTCGTCGGCCCCGGCATACACGCGCCACGATCCGATCTGCAGGACGAGGCCCACGCGACCCACGAGCTGCGCCGCCAGGGCGGGCGGATCCTCGGGTCCGCGCGCCCCGAAGTCCACCGCGGCGTCGAAGGCCCCGCCGCCCAGCACCGAGGCGGCGGTGGATCGCCGGTCTCCCAGAAACGTGCGCACGACCCGGGCCTCCGGCGGGGGCTCCGCGCCCCACCACACCACCTCCGTACCCAGCCGGGACAGGGCCTGGGCCAAGGCAGCGCCCACGCCGGGGCCCGGATCCACGAGCAGGACGCGTAGGCGATCGGTGCCGATGTCCACAGAGAGACGCCTGGTCCGGCGGCATGGCGCTGGCGCGGCCGGGCCCCCCTCCCCCCCCGCCCGCCCACGCCGCCCCGCCCGACCCGGCTCGCACCCCTTTCGGCCAGTCATGGGACCCCTGAGGGGGAGGCAGGCGGCAGTTCTCGGGGCCACGCCGCCAGCCCTCCCCACGGGTGCGGCCGCGGGCCGTTTCCGGCGGGCGCGCCGCGCGACGACCGGCTTGCATGGGCGAGGTCCCCACCGCCAGAGGACGAAACCGTAGCGGCTCGCCGTTGCGGAAAGGGTCGGTCCACAGCCGAGGCGGGGGCACCCATCGGAGGAGCCCCCTCTCCCGCGCCACCCTACGCGTAGCGCGGGATGGCGTCTCGCTGGCTGTCCCGAGGGCGGCCGCAACGGGCAGTGCGCTCGGCGGCGGGCGGCGCGCCAGGTGGGCGTGGCCCCAACGCCTGGCGCCGTCGGGGCCACGCTAGAGCAGTGAGAGGGGGTCGGGATCCACCGCCAGGCGAGCCGGCGGACGTTGGCGCAGGCAACGGTGCAGCGCGGCGGACGCCAGGCGGCGCAGGGCCGGCCCGTCCGGTCCGCGCAGGGCCAGTTGCCAGCGATACGCGCCGCGCAACCGGGCCAGCGGTGCGGCGCCCGGCCCCCAGAGGTCTGCCCCCGGGGGTAGCCCCACCGCACGCAGGGCGTCGACGGCGGCCTGCGCGCCGGCCTCGGCGTCGACGGCGCGCGGCGCCCATGCGAGCAGCCGCACCAAGTGGGCGAATGGAGGAAAACCGGCCTGGCGACGTAGGGCCAGCTCCTCGCGGGCGAAGGCGGCGTAATCGTGTTCCGCCGCCGCGACGATGGCGGGGTGCTCGGGGGAGTACGTCTGCACCAAGACCTCCCCCGGCTCCTCCCCGCGCCCCGCCCGGCCAGCGACCTGGCAGAGCAATTGGAACGTGCGCTCGGCGCCACGGTAGTCCGGGTGGTGCAGCGCGATGTCGGCGTCCATCACCCCCACCAGGGTGACCCCCGGCACGTCCCAGCCCTTGGCCACCATCTGCGTGCCGACCAGCACGTCGGCCTCGCCAGCGCGAAACGCCTCGTAAATGCGGCGATGCGCCCCACGGGCGCGGGTGGTGTCGAGGTCCATGCGCGCCACGCGCGCCTCGGGCCAGAGGGCCGACACCTCGGCGGCGAGGCGCTCGGTGCCGCTGCCCTTGAGCCAGAGGAAGGCCCCGCCGCAGCGCGGGCAAAGGCGGGGCACCGGCCGCTCGGCGTGGCAGTAGTGGCAGCGCAGGGCGTGCTCAGCCTGGTGGTAGCAGAGGCTGACCGAGCAACTCTGGCAGCGTGCGCAGAAGCCGCACGCGCCACAGAGCAGCAGCGGTGCAAACCCCCGCCGGTTGAGCAGGAGCAGTACCTGGGCGCGGCGCCGCAGGTGGCGCCCCACGGCGTCGCGCAACTCAGGGCTGAACAGGCGGGATGAGGGTGTCCCGCCCGCCCGCGGCGCGTCCCCAGGTGGCGCCGCCTGCGCGGTCGCGGCGCCGGCACCCTGCATCTGGCGCCTGTCGATCACGCGCACCGCCGGTAGCGGGCGGTCCCCCACGCGCCGCCTCAGCGGCAGGAGGACGACGCTGCCTCCCTGGGCCGCCGCGAAGCTGCCGAGGTCGGGGGTGGCGCTGCCGAGGATCACCGGGATCCGCAGCCGTTCGGCGCGCCACAGCGCCACGTCGCGGGCGTGGTAGCGGGGCGCCTCGTCCTGTCGGTAAGAGGCCTCGTGCTCCTCATCGACCACCAGTACCCCCAGCCGGGGCATCGGCGCAAAGACGGCGGAGCGCGCGCCCACCGCCACATCCGCCCCACCGTCTCGCACGCGCCACCACTCATCCCGGCGCTCGCCCTCGCCTAGCCCGCTGTGCAACACGGCCACCGCCCGGCCAAAGCGCGCGCGGAAGTGCGCCACCGTTTGCGGCGTCAAGGCGATCTCCGGCACCAGGCAGAGCGCCTGACCACCGGCTGCCAGAACCCGCTCGATGACACGCAGGTAGACCTCCGTCTTGCCGCTGCCGGTGACGCCCCACAGCAGGAAGGCGGCATACCCGCCTAGCGCGGCCACTACGCGGGCGACAGCGGCGCCCTGCTCGGCGGTGAGCGGCGGCGGCTCCGCGGGCGGGCCCTCCACATCCCCCGCGAAGGGATCACGGCGGACGGTCTGCGCGCGGCGTTCCACCAACCCGCGCTGCAGCAGGGAGGACAGCGCCGCGGCCTGGCAGCCGCGGACACCCAGTTCGGCCTGGGTCAACCCGGGCTCCGCGCAAATCGCGCGCCAGGCCCGCCGTTGCGCCGGCGCGCGCGCCAGCGCCTCCTCGGGGCGCGGGAGCCCCGCGTCCGCGCGCGGGAAGTAGGCGAAGACCGAGCGGGTGCCCCCCCCCTCCCGCGGCCCGGGCGGCAGCAGCGGCCGCACCGCTTGGCCGAGACCACAGCAGGTCCGCTCGGCCAGAAAGCGCGCGAGGTCGAGCTCGTCGTTCCCGAGCAAAGGCTCGGGCTCCTGGACTGAGAGGACCTCGCGCAACGGGCCGGCCGCCGGGGCACCCGGCTGCGCGCGTACGGCAAAGACCACGGCGGGCAGGGGCGTGCGCCGGTTGGCGAACGGCACCAGGACCCGGTGCCCTGGACGCACCACGTCCGCCAGCGCGGGCGGCAGTGCGTAGGTGAAGAGCTGGTCAGCGACCTCGGGACCCGCGTCGGCGGCCAGCGCGACGTCCGCGTATGCGACCGGTGTGGGGGCGGGGGCCTCAGACCAGAGCGGGATGGCCCGCGCGGCGGCCACCGGGCCGTGGCTCATCGGCGTACGCCCGCCGCCACGCCGCCGTCTTCGCCGCCGCCCGCCGTGGCGCCCTCGCCCGCCAACGGCCCCAGGCCAGCCAGCGGGGCCCCCGGGCGAGCGGCGGTCGCTGGCGCCTCCAGCCCGAAGCGCAGCCCTTGCGGCGCACCGACAAGTCCGCCGGAGATCAGCAGGCGCATGGCCTGCTCGATGGTGAGATCGGTGTGGCGCACGCGGGCGGCGTCCACCAGCACGACGTGGCCGGCGGTGGGCGGCGAAAAGGGGACGAAGACGGCGGCACGCGGGGGGTCGCCTGGGACGCGCTCGGCCACGAGGAAACCGAAGGTCAACGTCTCCTCGCCAGGGAACGGGACGAGGACCACGGTACGCTGCCCTCCCCCCCGCCGCTCCAAGACGGTACTCAGCAATTGCTTGCTCGCCTCGTAGATACTCTTCAGCACGGGCATGCGCGCGAACAGCGAGTCTACGACGCCCAGGGCATAACCACCCAGGATGTTGCTCACGGCGGCGCCGATGGCGGTGATCAGCACCACCACCGCCAGAAGGCCGAGGCCAGGGATGTAGTGGCCGGTCATGTCCTGGATCAGCCCGCCAAGGAGACCGTCAAAGAAGCGGAAGAGCCGGTACGCGATGTAGAGGGTGATGACGATGGGCAGGAGCGCCAGCAGCCCGGCGATGAAGTAACGCTTGAGCGCAGGCCACACGCGCACCACCTCCCCACGCGCCAGCCGCGCGCGAGCCGACTTCCTGACGAAGCGCCACCCGGACCCGGGGCCCTTCCGCCGCCGCGCTCCATGGCGGTGGGACCTTCAGGGCAGCAGGGTCGCCGCCCGCGCCAGGATGCGCTCAGCCACGGCGCGCTTGCTGGCGGGACCGATCTCCTCGCGGCCGCCATCACGGTCGACCAAGACCACGCGGTTGGTCTCCGCGCCAAAGCCCGCGCCGGCCTCGCGCACGTCGTTGAAGGCCACCAACTGCAGCCCCTTGGCGCGTAGCTTGCGCTCTGCCTCCTCAACGCCCGCGCCGGCCTCGGCCGCGAAGCCGACCAGCACGCGCCGACCGCCCATAGCGCCGACTTCAGCGCTGATGTCGGGGTTGCGCACCAGCGACAGCGTGCCCTCCAGGGCCTGTCCCTTCTTCAACTTGGTGGCCGAGGGCTCGGCCGGGCGCGAGTCGGCGACGGCGGCGGCGAAGACCACCAGGTCCGCAGTCGGCGCCGCGGCGAGCACCGCGTCGCGCATCTGCAGCGCCGTCGTCACGGACACCACGTCCACGCCCGCCGGGGGCGGGAGCGCGACCGGGCCGCTCACGAGCAGCACGCGCCCGCCCATATCGCGCGCCGCCTCGGCAAAGGCGTACCCCATGCGTCCGCTCGATGGGTTGCTGATGAACCGCACCGGGTCGATGGGCTCGCGGGTGGGTCCGGCCGTCACGACAACGGCTCGCTCCCGCAACAGCGGCGGACAGGGCGGCGGTAGCTCTGGCCGCGGCCGGGGCGGCCCCGCCGCGAACACGTCCTCCAGCGCGGAGACGACATCGGCGGCATCGGGCAGCCGCCCCCAGCCCTCCCCCTCGCCTGCGGCCAGGGCGCCGAAGCCCGGCTGGAGCACGCGCACGCCGTCGGCACGCAGGCGTGCGACGTTCCGCTGGACGGCCGGATGCGACCACATGTGGCGGTTCATCGCCGGTGCGGCGACGACGGGGCCGGGAAAGGCCAACAGCCACGTTGTGAGCAGGTCGTCCGCCAAGCCGCCCGCCATCCGCCCCAGGAGGTCCGCGGTCGCTGGCGCGATGACCGCGGCCTCCGCCCAGGCGGCCCAGGCGACGTGGTCGGTGGGGGGGGGCGTCGCATCGCCCTGCCGCACGGGGAACAGGGCGGTGGCGGCGGCCTCGCCCGTGAGCGCAGCGAAGAGGGCCGGGGTCACGAAGTGCTGGGCCGCCGCCGTGAGCATGGTCCGCACCGCGCAGCCCCGCCGAACGAGTTCACGCGCCAGCGCGGCGGACTTGTACGCGGCCACGCTGCCCCCGACGCCGAGGACGACCTTCCTACCCCGCAGCAAGCGACCGCCCCCCGTCCCGCTGCGCGCGGCGGGAGGCGGTCGCCCCACGCGCGCCCGGGCTAACGCGCCTCCTGAATGCGCTCGAAGTACAGCTTACCCTGGGACAGCTCCTCGAGCGCGATGGTCACCGGCTTCTCAGAGAGGGTCTCCACGCGCGCCGCGCTGCCGTCGAGGATCTGGCGGGCGCGTTTGGCGGCCACGCTGACCAGGGTGTACTTGCTCTGCAGGTACGAAGATTCGACATCCTCGGCCCATTCCTCTATCCCGTCGGCCCCGCCCGTGACGGCGTCCCCCTGCTCGGCGGTGAGAGCGGCCGCTTCGCCCGTGACCTCGGCGTCCAGCGCGTCGTCGACGACTGGATCCGCCGCGCCCACCTCACCGGCTTCCGTAGGGCCCATCCCCTCCGGCTCGGCCCCATCGCGGTCCGCGTCAGCCGCGGCGTCTTGCTCCGGCATCATCGACATCCCCTCTCTGCCCCCTTCGTTTGCCGCACGCGCATGGGCCAAGGGCCGCCGGACCGGCGGGCCCCCCGGTCCGTCAGCGGAAGCCGGGTGTGGCCGCCCCGGCTTTGGCCTCGGGGAAAAAGCCCGGCCGCATCCCCTGACAGCGCACCTCCCCGGGCCGTCTCGTCCCCCGCGGTACGCTAGCCTGTCCCATGTGCCCGAGTCACCGGGCTGCAGCCAAGGCGCTCAGGCGTCCCGGACCGGCGAACCTCCACATCCTCCTCTTCCTCCTCTACCAAGTCCGCGGCGGGCTCATGCAGGGCGTCGCGGCTCCCCAGACGGTGGGCCACGGTCTCCGGCTGCACCGCCGACAGGATGACGTGCTCGGAGTCGGTGAAGATCACGGCCCGCGTACGGCGGCCGTAGGTGGCATCGATCAGGACCCCGCGATCGCGCGCCTCCCCGATCATCCGCTTGATGGGCGCCGACTCGGGGCTGACGATCGCCACGATGCGATTGGCGGACACGATGTTCCCGAAGCCGATGTTGATCAAGCGGATCTCCATCGCCGACTCACCCCGCCCCGGACGCCCTCATTCGAGGTTCTGCACCTGCTCGCGGACCTGCTCCACCGTCACCCTCGCCTCGACCGCCTGGGCGGCGAGCGCGGCGTCAGCCGCCTTGGCCCCTACCGTCGCCCACTCCCGGGCCAGTTCCTGGGCCAGGAAATCACAGCGCCGGCCCACGGGCCCGCCGGCGCATAGCGCCCCCCGCAACTGCGCCAGGTGGCTGCCGATCCGGGCCAGCTCCTCGCTGACATCGGCCCGCTCGGCCATGGCGGCCAACTCGACCTCGGCCCTGGCCTCCGCCTGCGACTCCAGTGCGGGTCCCGTCTCAGCCAGTAGCGTGGCCAGGCGCCGCGCGAGCCGGAGACGCTGCTCCCGCACCGCCTCCGGCACGCCCGCGGCGACCATCGCCGCCAGCGCGCCAAGACGGGCGATCCGCTCCCGCAGGTCGGCGGCCAAGCGGGCACCTTCAGCTACGCGAGCCCTGTCGAACTGGGTAAACGCCTCGCCTGCCGCTTGCTCCACGAGGACCCAGTCACTTTCCGGGTCTCGTGGGGCCGCGACCACATGCGAGACACCGGGCATCGCGATCAGGAGTCCCGGATCCGTCTGCACCGCCCCGCCCAGGCGACACGCTATTTCCTGCAAAGCTTTATGGTACTGCATCGCTAGGTCTACGTCAACGAAGAGCCGCTGGACACCCGTGGTCATGGCGCCCGCGACGCCGAGCACAACCTCGCAACGGCCCCGGCGCACATGCCGCCCGGCCATGGCCCGCAAGCGCTCCTCGAAGGTGGCATACTCCCGTGGCATGCGGACCGCTACGTCGACGCCGCGGTGGTTGACGCAGCGGATTTCCAGAGCAAAGCGGAGGCCGCCGCCGGCGGACTCACCCCGACCAAACCCCGTCATTGAACGGACCGCCGATACATCCCGGGCGGGCAGCCGCGAGCAATCCGCGTCGCTCAACGCAACGAGCCCCCAAGAGCGCGCCCGCTCCGCGGCCATGGGGCGGCGCGGGCGGCGGCAGCCCGCCTGTCAAAGCGCCGTCGTGGAGACGCCGCAGGACGGCGGGGCAAAGGTGCGGGGCACGGCCGCCGCGCCCCACACCCAGGGTGCCGCATGCCGGGGCGCAGGGCAAGCCCGGGAGGGTCTGCCGCGGTCGGTGCCGGCGCTTTCTTGTCCGCGGGCAGCACCCCGTCAGACTCTGGCGGGGTCGCCATGGCCAGGCGGGGGGGGACCACCGCCAGAGGGCGGGCCGGCGCGCTCGCGCAAGGCGCGCGTCACGTAGCCGCCGATGCGGCCTGCCTCCGCCGCGCTGAGCCCTCCCCAGCCGAGATCGCGCACCTTGTCGAGCAGGCCGAGCTCGGTGGCCGCCTCCATTTTCAGCGCGTACAGCGGGCTATCCGGGGCCGCCGCCTGGCGGCGCTGCCGGGCCCGGCCGCTCGCGCGGCGGGGGGACGGCGGCCCGGGGAACACCGCGGGGCCAGAGGCCGCGGCGCCGGCCACCGAAGGACTGCCTGGTCCCATGAGGTCCCCCGAGGCGGTCAAGGCTTGATCCGCGGGCTCCGGTGCACGGGACGGATCCGGCCCTTCGCCGGAGACCTGGAAGACGGGGTCGGCGGGGCCGGCCAGGGCACCGACCGGCACACGCATCCGCGTGTCCAAGCGCCCGCCCGCGCCACGCCCTGCCGCCCGGCGCGCCCGCCTGCGCTCCCGGCTCCCTCTGCCACTCCTGCCCAGGGCTGCCACCCCCGGCGTGCTAGGCTGCCCGCAGCGCCGGGCAGTATGCGACCCGAGGCGGGCAGGCGCTGGGACGGGCTCGCCGTCGCCAGCCGTTCCTGCCGCCAAGCCTCGGTGGGCAGCATGACCCGCGCCGCCCGGGCCCGCCGGTCAGCCGCCCGGACCTGCGCGCGTGCCCGCAGCCCGGTACGCGCAAAGAGAGGCGGCCGGACAACCGGCACACGCCGGCGCCGTCTTCTTGCAATGGTCCTTGCCCACCGCCACGAGCAGGGCGTGCAACTCCCCCAGCCAGGCGGCGTCCCCTCGCACCTCGCGCGCGGCCCACGCCGCGGCGGCTTCGTACGACGCCGTCGCCGACGCGGGCATGACCCCGATCCGCCCCAGCACCCGCCGCGCGTACGCGTCCGCGACGAAGGCTGGGTGGCTCAGGGCATAGCAGAGGATGGCGTCGGCGGTTTCCGGTCCCACGCCGTACACCCCCAGCAACTCCCGCCGCGCCCAGGCCGGCTCGGCCCGGCGCAGCCCATCCAGCCCGCCTTTCCCTGCGAAGAAGCGCGCCAACGCCACCAGCTTACGGGCCTTGGCGTTGAAGTAGCCGGTTTCGCGGATGAGCGGGGCCAGGGCATCCGGACTCTGGGCGGCCAGGGCCGCCAGAGAGCACAGGCCGGCGGCCTTCAGGCGCGCGATGGCGCGGCGGGCGTTCTCCCAGGCGACGGCCTGGGTGAGCACCGCCCCGATGATCATCTCCTCGGCGGTCTCCGCCGGCCACCAACCCTGCGGGCCAAGCGCGGCGAGCAGGACCTGGCCGACGTGGTCCACATCGAGGACCGCTCGGAACCCGGTGCCTCCGGCGGCGGCCCCCGGCACCTCCCCTCGCGGCACGAGGCCCCCGCCCGTAGGCGCCATCCCCTGTCCTGAAGTTCGAACGCACGGCGCTGGCCTCGCGTCTTGCATCACAAAGCGAGTCGCCGCTGGAATGAGATTCTGGTTCGCACGGACGCGGGGTGGCGAGGAGGGGGGTGCTTGCGGGGTCAGGGGGCGGATATCCGTCCACACCAGATCACGGTCCGTCTGCCGCCCGCCGTCTGGGCGGACCTGATGCGGGAATGGTCCAAGAGCGGGGCCGGCAGCGTGAACGATGTCGTCGTGGGCGTTGTGCAGGTGGAACTCGCCCGGCGGCGGCGGGTCGAGGCCCTTGCCCGGATTGCCCGGCAGCGCGCCGAGGTGCTGCGGTCCAACGGGGCCGCGGAGGACTCTACCCGATACATTCGGCGCCTGCGAGAAGGCGACCGGCCGATGCCTGACGGGGTCTGCCTGGACAGTTCGGTCTTGGTCATGACCGCGTATTCATCCCCGTTTCAGCCACCAGTCGCTGCCAGTGCGCAGGGCAGCAGCAGAGGCTGAATGCGCACTGCCTGCGTCGTTGAGAGCCAACCGCTCACCCCGTTCCCGCGGGGCAGCCGTGGCGCGCCTCGGCCACCGGATGCGCATCCGGCCCCGGGGGCGCGCCGCCAGATGCGCCCCCGCCGATGCCCTCCTACCAGCCCCTCAACCCAGGTGCTCCGCAAAGAAGGTGAGCGTGCGCGCCCACGCGTCGCGGGCGGACTCCACGTGATAGGAGGCGCGCGTGTCGTTGAAGAAGGCGTGGGGCGCGCCTGGGTAGACGTGGTACGCGAACGACCTGCCCGCCGCGCGCATCGCCTCGGCAAACGCCGGCACGCCGTCGCTGACGCGCGCGTCCTCTCCGCCATACAGACCCAGCAGCGGGCAGCGTATCGCCGCCAGGCGCTCCACCGGCGGGCTGGCGCCGTAATAGATCACGGCCGCGGCCAGCTCCGGGTCCGAACAGGCCACGAGTGCGGACAGCGCCCCGCCCATGCAGTAGCCCGTGGAGCCCACGCGCCGGCCGCGACACGACGGGTGGGCGCGCAGGAACCCCGCGGCCGCCACGAGGTCAGCCGCGTAACGCCCCATATCGCGCTGCGGGGAGAACAGCGCCCCCATGGTGGCCGCGACCTCGCCGCGCTGAGGCTCGGGCAGCCGGGCCATCGCCGCGTCGCGCTCGCCGGGCTGCATCCAGGCGCGCGGTGGGAGGGAGTCGAGGAAACCCTTGACCGCCTCGATCCGCGCAGGCAGGAGCCCGTCCGGCCGCGTGCCCTCGTGCGCGTAAAGGTCGGGGGCCAGCGCGACGTACCCGGCGGTGGCGAAGCGGCGCGCCACATCCTGGATGTGCTCGTCCACACCCCAGATCTCCTGGATGACAAGGATCGCGGGCAGGGGGCTCTCCACCCGCGCCGGACGCGCCAGGTACGCGGGCAGCGCCGCCGACGCGCCCGCCGTCACCCGGACCCACTCGGTGCAGAGATCCATCGGAGGCACCGTCCTCTTCGCTCCATAATATCCCGCATCGCGCATCCGCAAGGCGAGGGTTCGGTGGCAACGGTGCCTCACGGAGGCGCATCGGGGCCGGCGACCTCGAAGATGCGCGATGGCAGCAGGAGCCAGACGGACTTGGCGTGCCCGGACATCCGCTGTTCGGGCCGCCCCAACCGGCGTACGGCGGCCGCCCCTGGTTCCTTCCCGCTGCCGGGCGGGAGCCGGTCCCGACCGCAGGAGTAGGAGCGGCAGGCTATTGGGAATCACCCCGCCGCTGCCGCGGCAACCCGCTTGCGCTACTGCCGCGGAGCCGAACCCCAACCGCGCCACGGGCCGGCCCCTTCCGCAGCCGGCCGCCACAGCATCAGGCCGCAGGGGCTGCCGTCATTGACCGGACGTTGGCCCCCACCGTCTCCGGCGAACCCGCAGCGACCGCCGCGCCGCGCGCGCGCCTTCACCCCGGGGCGACTCTGACCCCACCGCCCCCCATGGTTCGCCCCATGCGCTTCCCTACTACTTCCTGGCGGCGGGCGCCGGATCCGGCGCCTCCACCGCGGGAAGGGCGTGCGCGGGGTCCGTCCCCAGAGCGATGTCGCGCGCCCAAAACAGGATCTGGGCCCACGTGGCCAGCACGCCGACAAGCAGTAAGGCGCCGCCCACCACCACGGCGTTGGTCGTCGCAGGGTTCCAGGCCCGGGCCGCGCGCTGATAACCCACGACCCCCGGCGACAGGAGCAGCCACGCCCCGGCCAGGGACAGCACCACCGTTCCCCAGAGGGCCGGCGACAGACGCGGGACGTTCACCGCCCATCCCCCCCGCGGGCGCCGGCACCCTGCTCCGGCGCCTGCCGCCTGGTCAGATCCGCCAGCAACGCCGTGGCGATGGGTAACAGCACCTTCTCCAGGTCCAGCGTGGCCCCGAGCCCTTCCGGCTGCTCCGGCGCCTGTGGCGCCGCCCGAGGGGCGGGCGCGGCCACGACGGGCTCGGGCGCGGGCGTCGGCGCGGGCCCCTCTGCGCCGGTGCTGCCGGGGTCCGCGCCGGCGGTGGCGGGCAGCTCCACGAGCTCGAGGCCGGGAACGCGCCCGAGCAGCTCCCTGACGGCACCGCTTGCGCGCTGGCCGTACTACAGATTGCGCTCCGCTGCGATTCAACCAGCTTGCCCAATGCGCGGCCGATGGCGTCGTCATTGAAATCGGCTGCTTGGCAGCCGGCGCCGAAGAGCACTTCGCAATCCATTCCGACATAAAATTCGGGGAGGCGATAGAGCGCTAGGGGATCGACCATCACGGCCACGATCAGGGCTACCAAGCGTACGCCTGGCGACAACTTACATTGCTTCGGATCGATCTCTTGATTGAGCAAGTCTACTAAGCCGGTGCGGTGGGCCATGGCGACGGCCGCCACGGCAAATCCCATGGGATACGCGCGGATGGATTTCGGATCCATCGATGGTAGGATGTTCACAGCGTTTGCCATCATGGAGAAGGAATTAGGCACCCAATACAAGATGCCTTTACGGAATTAATGTTGTTTCTGGGGCGGGCCGTTAAGTCTAAAGTTATTTGGCCAAGACCAGCCTTGATTTCGTTGG
>JAJZZC010000292.1 GCA_021797775.1 Bacillota bacterium | reverse complement strand
TATGGTACCATCGCGACGATGACGTACTGCAGGTGGCATGGTGATCCGGCAGACCGCGTGCGGGATGCACAATCTGCCAGTATTTGGGTGATCCTTGGGGCTCAACGGTTTCCGGGCGGCGGCGAACCGATGAGCCGAAGTCTGACACTACACGGCGCTGGTTCCCAGCACCGCGACCCCGCTTCCGGAGGGACCGGACCGCGTCTGCGGCAGCCGCAAACCCTCGCTTCGACACGGCCGAACGGCACCCCTGCCAGCACGGGCCATTCCGGGCGCCGCCTGCCCATCGGAGGCCGCCCCCCCGCCTCACCGTGCCTGCTCCTGCCCGGCCGTGAGCAGGGCCTGGAGCCGCCGCACCAACTGCTCTGCCAGGTGGGTCGCCGTTGCGGCGAGCGCTCCAGGTCGAGAGGGGCAGGGGCGGCGGCCTCACCGTGTCGGCACAGGGCCCGCATCCCCTCGCAGAGCGCGGCCAGGTCCCGCAGCGGTTCTTCCAGGTCGGCCAGGGCCGATGGGGTGGAAGGCCCGCCGCGCAACGGCAGGCCCGTGTTGCCCGCAACGCAGTCACCCCCCATTCGTCGGCACCGGGGCCGGCCGCATGCTCTTGCTGCGCGGTAGAGCCCGCCACAAGCCCTCCAGAACGCGCTATCGGCGCGGGTGTGCGTCCGGCGCCAGGAGTGCAGCAACGCCGCGCAACGGCCTCCCCTGAAGCCCTGCGGCCAGCCACCCGACCAACTGCATGAGCGTCACGCGCATGGGTCCCTGGCTGTGGGGGTACCGGACCTGATCCTCCAGCCGGCTCCTCACGGCCTCGGGGGGCTCCAACTCGACGGCCCCGACCAGCCGGGCGTCGGCCCAGCGGAGCAGGTGCCCGAGGAGCCCGAGCCAGGTCTCGGGTTGGACCTGCCGCCACGTCGCGGGGTCCCGGCTCGCCAGCGCCTCGGCCAGCCCGACGTGTTCGCCCAGTGCGGCGGCCCGCGTCTGGATGTGCTCGAAGGCCGAGGCGGCGCGTCGGACCTCGGCGGTAGCGGCGACCGCAACCTGTCGCAATGCGGCCACGCCGGAGTCCCGGACGGCGCCGATGGCCGCGGTCAAACCGTCCCGCTCCCGCCGCAGGGCCGCGACCTCACCAGTGAGCTTGGTGTGCTCGCCCCGCAGCTTGGCGACGGCGGCGGACAACGCCTGGCGCGCGGCCTCCAGCGAGCCGTGCGCCTCCAGGGCGCGGGCGAGGCCCGTCGCGAGCGTCTCGGCGTCGAGCCCGAGTTTGACGGCGACGGACTGCCAGGCCCCGACCGTCTCGGCGCTGATCCTGCGGCGGACGAACCAGACGGCCCACTCCACCGCTGCCGACCGGACCTTGGCTTCCCGCTGCTGGCGGCGGCAGTCGGCTTCTGCTTCTTGAGCAGCCTTCTCGGCGGCGGCGACTTGGGCGCGCAACTCTGCCAGCCGGCGCCAATCGGCGGCGGCGTCCAGGAAGGTGGGCACGACCTCGGCGGTGGGCTTGCCTCCGACCTGCGCGGCGCCGGCCAGGACCTCACCGAGCCGGGCCAGTGCATCCTTGCCGAACCCAGCGGCCTGCAGCGCGTCGACGCGGTCGAGCAGGGCCTGCCGCTCGGCGAGCGCGGTATCCGCGGTAGCGAGGCGCTTCTCTGCGGCGGAGGCGCGGCGCTCGGCTTGGGCAGCGCGCTTCTCTCCGTCCGTCGCGCTCTTGTCGGTCTCCCGCAGCCGCGCCTGGGTCTCGCGCAGTTTCCCCCGCGCCTCCCCGAACCGGGCCGTCGCGGCGGCCGTCGCCCTGGCCAGCGCGGCATACAACGGGCCCTTCGATCCGGCGTGCCGGTCCAGGACCGCCTGCGGGTCGCCGTCGCCGTCCAGGGTCGCGAGCAGTTCCTGCTCGATCAGGGCCGTGAGTGGCATCGGCCCCACTCCTCTGCCGCAGTTCGTCGGATGCACGCGCAGGGAATCAGCCGACAGGGTACCACCTCTATGGCTGAGAACAGCCGGCTTCTGTGGGCAGAAGCAGCGATGTGCTGGACCTCTTGCCGCACCGTTGGACGAACTTCTGGACCCATGCTGGACCGCCGTTGGGGCAGTAACGCGGGCGCGGTCCAGGGGCGGTCCAGCCGCGGGTTTACCCGCCGCCGGTCGTCGGGCGGGTTTACCGCGGCAAACCCGAGGTTTGCCGGGGGTTTACCCACCCGCCGAGGACGGCTACCCTGCCGCCAGAGGAGGTGCCCGACATGCGCAGGCGCAAGATCAGCGCACGGCGGCAGGAGTACGAGGAGGCGTTCCCCACGGTCACTGGGCGCATCCCGGCCGAAGTGAAGGAGAAACTGGCCGAAGTGCTGCGGGCCGAGGACCTCAACTTCTCCGAGTGGGTGCAGGCGCGGGTGGCCGGCTCCGGCGCCCAGACCACCGCCGCCTACCGCCGCGGCCGGACGGAGGGCCGCAAGGAGGGCGAGACTGAAGGCTACCAGCGCGGCCGCGCCGAGGGCGAGCGGGTGGCGGCCACCGCCGGCTTCCGCGCCGGGCTGCTGGCGTCGATCTTCGCCGACGCCCACGGCCGGCGGTACAACGCCGCTACCCTGGCGCAGCGTCTCGCCGAGCACCCGGACCAGCTGGCCGTTGCCCAGCGCTTGATGCCAGACGACTACCGACCCGACCTCACGCGCCTCATGCGCGCGGCCGAGCAGGGGCGGGCACCAGCCAGCACCCCGTAAGGCATACAGCCTGTGCACGTTCGGGCCTGCCCAGCCGCCCGCGCGGAGGCATTCCAGGAAGGAATGTTGATATATCAAGACGGCTGCGGGCGCCTTGGGGCAGTAAACAGACCGGGCAGGGCGTGGCAAGACCTCTCGCGGCGGCGGGCGGCAGGGCCCTCGGGAAGCAAACGCCGACACAACACGGCTGGCGGTTGCCGGGGGTGTCGCCCTATGCGACACTACACCTGGAAGCATGACCCAGGACCGCAGGTGGTTGGGCGCCAGGGTCCGGGAGGGCAGGCCCTCCAGAAGAGTTACGGAGAGGGTGAAAGGGTGGGAGTGACCAACGGGAGCCCAGAGGGCGAGGCAGTGGTGATTTACGCCCGGGTGAGCTCGGGACACCGAGAGAAGGAGGAAACCGTTCAGACCCAGCTGGCTGACGTGCGGGCGTACGCCGCCCGCCAGGGCTACCGCGTCGTGGCTGAGTATGTGGACGAGGCCTATTCCGGCACGACGTTGCACCGCCCGCGCCTGGACGCGATGAGAGAGGCGGCCGCTAACGCCGAGTTCGACCGACTGCTCGTCTGGAAGATCGACCGCCTGGCCCGCTCGGAAGACGCGAGCCCTGCCCTTTGCCCACAAATCGGACGCAGCCAACCAGACAGGGCCAGAGCGACGCACTCTGAATCCATCATATCTCAGGACCGCGCAACGCGTAGCCTACGCACATCGTTCGCAGGCCCGTGTAGCCATACCACATGATCTCATGGCCCGGCGGGGAATCGCTCTTGCGGGCCATGTACCCACCAATCTTGGCGACTAGGAAGGCGGCGGCTCCCAAGGTGGTGGGCAGCGGCAACTCGCGATGCTTGGCGTAGGCCGCGAGGACCTCCAGTTCAAAGTCGTCGAAGAACACCCCGGGGGGCAGTTCAGGCGTCTCGCGCCCCAGGAGCGTGAGCAGCATGATGCGCCAAGCGATCACCAGATTGATGGCGACGGCCCGTTCGAGGCGTTCCGCGGTTGCGTGCTGCAGCTTTTCGATTCTGCATCCGGTCTTCAACACGCGATGCCAATCCTCGATCCGCCAACGCAAGCAGTACCAATCCAGGCAGGTCTTGGCCTGCTCGTCCGAATCGAGGGCCTTCGTGGTCAACAGGAACCACTCGATGGGCGTTGCACCTTCAGGGGGCCGCTCTTCAAGGGCGTGCACGATCCAGAGCGCAATCGGTTCTTTCTCCCGGTGCTCGGAGGGTGGTGGGATCTCGATCTGCCGGTAGCGCAGCGTCACCTCAGCAGTCCGCTCGGGCCGCCTGGGGCGCGCATTCTGCTTGCTCTTCTTCGGCCTGGCGCTTTGACGCTTGACGTGCAGCGAGAAGCGAAGCCGCGGCTCCGAAGCTTTCACGGCATCGAACAGCTTGAGATCTTCGGTGATGCAACGATTGTGATCGGCGCGCACCAGGAGATCCGTGCGCGGATCCTCACGCCAGGCATCAAAGAACTCGAAGAAATCGCCTTCACGATCCAGCACGCAGACGATCTTGGTTTGCGGCATCTCGGCGGCAACGGCCGTGCAGTCTCGCAATCCCTCGATCCAAGCGTGGGTCTTCTTCTCCTCGTTCGGGATCGCTGCCGGTCTTCTCTGATCATCCGTGCCCTTGGGCTCGGGCGCCGTGAACGCCGCGCGTAGTACGCCCAGGGGGAGGCCCTGGTCGGTCACGGCCAGCGTGGAGTGCAGATGCAACCCGCGGGTTTGGACCTGCGTTTGATTCTTTCCGATCACACCCAGCCCTTCACACTCTGCCAGGTCATTGTAGTTCAGATCGGTGCCGTCCTGAATGCACAGCACCGTCCCCTGGGCCTTCATGCGCCGCAGAGTTTGCTCGCGATGCGGCAAGAGGATGTGCTCCGGCGTGACCGCGCAGTCCCCGGTCTCTGGCTGCTCGATGAAGCGATAATGGCCCTTGATCATGGCGTCACTCGCCTGTTCAATGCCGCAAAAGGCGCGGCCAGGGTGTTCGGCTTGGATGGATGCGCTGGCGACCAGGCGGCGGCTGAGCCGGCGATCGCCCAGCGGGGCGCCCCCGAACTCATACTCCGCCCATGCTGTGCCTTCCAAACCCGCATCCAAGGGCACCGGACCGAGACCCCGACGCAGCGGCACGCCCATGCGCACCCGGAAGTCGTCCACCAGCGCGTAGACATAGATCGCCTTTTTCCCCTCGCCGCGCCGCCGCCCCCGATCGCGCCGCCGGCCTCCCTGCGTCCGACCAATCCGCATCCAGTTGGCCGCCCGGTAGCAGGTCCCCGCATGTTGACTCTCATCGACGAACGTCTCCACCAGCCACGGCCGGTAACCGTAGCGAACTTCAAAATCCCGCGGCAGCCGTTGCAGCAAGAGGCCCAAGGCGTGCGAAGCCAGGTTGCGACAGTCTACCGACGGCCGAATCAAGTAGCGGCTCAGCCCCACCACCCGGTCCAAGTGCTCCAGCCGGCTCGTTGTATCCCAACCGATCCAGCGATCTCGATCCCGCAGGTGCAGGGCGGCCGAGGCGAAGGCTGCCCCCCCCAACCAGCCGTGCTCGGAGCCGATCAGGTACCGGAGTTGGCGCCCCACCAACGGCCCCGCTCCCCGGGGATGCTCCGTCTCGAACATCTCGTTCCAGATCCGCATCTGCTCTTCGGTCTCCACCAAGACCCACACCGGAGAGCGGATCGCTCCCGCCGTCGCAGGTACGCCCTCCGCAGGCGGAACGCGGTGGCACAGCCGTCGCGGCCGGCCGCTCCCCGTCTTGGTACGTGGCGGCGGCAGAGCGAAACATCCCTTCGCCTCCAAAGTTCGAAGCGCCTTCAGGCAACCGGTACGGCGTCTACGACCCATGAGGTCGATCAGCCCAAACGCGTCGCACACGCGGTCGGCCAATTCGCTCCGGTGCATGTCGGGCTCCGATGCCAGTGAGCGGCGCACGAACTCCGTTGCGTCCGCCTGCGAAAGCCGTTGGAGGAT
>JAJZZC010000291.1 GCA_021797775.1 Bacillota bacterium | reverse complement strand
CCGGTAGCAGACCGACGCGGGCACGTTGGCCTTGATCGGCCCTGGCAGGGCGTCGCGGTCTGGTCGCTGCGTCGCCAGGACCAGGTGCACCCCCGGCGCGCCGCCGCGGGCCGCGATGCGGCGGAGGCTGCGCATGGCGTCCTTGCTGTCCTGCAGTTCGGCGAGCTCATCCACGACCACCACCACCCGGCCCAGCCCCGGGACCCGGCCGGCGTCGTCGGCGTTGGCGCGCCGGAGGGCGTCCAGGCGGTCCTCCGCGGCACCCTCCACGCTCGCCAGGAGCGCCAGGGCCGCGGCCTCGTCGCACGCGATGGCGCGGACGTGGGGGGCCTGCTGGAGCCACGCGAACTCCACGCCGCCCTTGCAATCGATGATGAGGATGCGCGTGTGCGCGGGGCGGGTCCACTCGACGAGGCCACAGAGCATCTGGCGCAGGAAGCTCGACTTCCCGGCCCGCGTCTGCCCTGCCACCAGCAGGTGCGGCAGCGCCTCCAGCGACACCGCCCGCATCCAGCCCTCGGCCCAGCCGATCCACAGGGGCAGCGCGCCCGCCTCGGCCGGGCGGTAGCGCGGGAGGCCCCAGGTGCAGGCGCCGGTCGCCTCAATCCACAGGCGGCGCGCGCCGATGCCGGCGGCGGTGAGGCCGGCGCCCCATGCGACGGGCACGGCGGGCCACGGTAGCGATAGGCCCATCGCGGTTGGGGCCGACTGCACGATGGCCGCACCCAGGACCACCGCCCCCGCCGCCCCGGCGAGCGTCAGTTCCAGCCCGGCGCCGGCTGGTGGCCGTGCCGCCCTTTTCAGTGCGCCTACATCATCCCCCACCCTTACACCCCTCCAAAGGTCGCGGCCAGGCCAGCCGCATCCCGTGTGGCGCAGCCATTGCCGCGCGGGCGACCCGTCACGGGGCTGCCCAGGGCGCGGCTGCGGGAGTGGTCTATGCCGCGGAGGGGGCCGCATTGTATGTCCCCACGAATCAGTCCAGGGGGAACAGGCGCTCGACGGGCTCGCCGAGGACGACGGCGAGGCGCAGGGCGTTCAGGAGGGACGGCAGCGGGCGGCTCTGCTCCCAGCGGCTGACGGCGGCCGTGGTGGCGCCAGAGGAGGGGAAGCGCACCAGGAGCGCGCGCAGGAGGTCCGCCTGCGTCCACCCACGGGCGCGGCGCGCGTCGGCGAGGCGGTTGCCCATGTGGCGGGGGTTCGGCGGGGGTTGTCCATGGCCTGCCTTAAACGCAGCGGCCCCGGTAGTCGAGCCCGGGGCCGCTGGGGGGGGCAGGCTATGCGCTCGGAGCGTAACGCGGCGGGGCGGGCTGGTCAAGGCGCGTGGCCGATTGCGCAGCGCGCAAGACTAGTCACCAACTAGTCACCGTCTACTCACCAGCAGACTGCCACCACGGCCGCAGTCCCATCGCCCACTCTGCGGTCACGCCCGCCCAGTCGCCGGTGAACCGATGCGCGCGGTCGTCGATGTACACCAGCGCGGGCACCTTCATGCTTGTGACGCGCATCGGCGGGAAGCCCCACTCCTCCAGCCACGCGCGTACTGCGGCGTGGTCGTCGCGCGCCGTGAGCACCACGAGCACGAAGCCGGCGTCCGCCAGACG
This sequence comes from Bacillota bacterium, assembly GCA_021797775.1. GTDB lineage: Bacteria > Bacillota > Sulfobacillia > RBS10-35 > JAJYVN01 > JAJZZC01. Next base: position 4,097 of record JAJZZC010000291.1, on the reverse strand, counting down.
CTGGCATGCAGCGGGCGCGCCAGGGATCGGCAGGCCTGGCCGCACGCGGCCACCGCGCCAGCCGTCGTAGGCCGACAGGCAGCCGTCGAAGTCGATGCACACGGTCGGACCGCCGTCGGCGGTCGCAAGGGCCTGGGCCGCGTCCATGGGGCACTCCTCCCCGCCTAGGTCCACATCGCGCGCAGCAGCACGGCCGCTGCCTGGCACAGGTGCCACGCGTCGGGCATGACGGACATCGCCCGCCAAATCGGGGCCCACCCGTGCTCGTGCTCCGCGTCCGCCAGCGCGCCGAGGAAGCGCCGCAGGTCGGCGACGGTGGGGCCAGGGTCCTCGCCGCGCTCGATGGCCGCCATGGCCGCGTCGAGGCGGCCGAGGATGAAGTCCACCTCGGCGCGGCCGTCGCCGTCGATGCCGCAGCGGGCGCAGTAGGCGGACGGGTCGCGCAGCGGCACGTCCTGGTCGCACTCGCGGCAGCGGTGGGTCTTGCCGCGCGGCCGGCGATAGCCCCAGCACGACGCCAGCTCGGTCCAGTCCCAGCCGCGAAAGCGGTACGGGCGGCGGGTCGGGGGAGCCCCCATCGGTGCGTCACCTCCACGCGAAGCACGTGCTTGGGTTCTGCTTCGCTTCTGCTTTGCGCCTACGGCAGCGCGCCCGTCTGCGTCAGCGCCGTGATCCACCGCGTGGCCTCCAGGCGCGTCAGGCTGTGCGGGTCGCGCGGCGGGTCGATGCGGCGCGTCGCCAACAGCATGAGCAGGGCCTCCTCCTGCCGGCCGGTCAGCGGCAGATGCGCCGCCGAATGAGGATTCGCCGCTGCCTCCAACTCCATCACCCGCAGCGCCCGGGCCGGGTCGTCGAAGAACCGGGCGTCGTGCTTCCTGTGCGCTTCCCGACGATTCGCCCGTTTGCGGGCCCGTATGTCGCGCTTCGATCGCGGTGCCGTGGGCATCATCCCGTCCCCTTCCTCGCCCGCCACGCCGCGCGCTCCCGCTGGTGCCGTTCCCGCTGCCGCTGCGCCGCCGTCTGCGCGTCTGGCGGCAATTCGCCGAGGGCGTCGTCCAGGCTGCGGCCGGTGGCGACCCAGCCGGCGGGGGTCTGGGCGGCGAGGCCGAGGTCGGCGAGGCGGCGCAGGTGGGCCCGTACGGTCTTGCGGTCGTGCCCGGTGGCTCGCGCGATGGCCGCCAGCGGCCGCCCGCCGTCGTCCAGGGTCCCAAGGGTCTCTCGGACGCCAGGGCCGAGGGCGCGCGGGTGCCAGAGGGGGTGGCCGGGGCCGGGGCCCCACCGTGCGCCCGCGCCGCCCCCCTCCCCGCCATTGGGGGGCATTAGGGACTGGGCCCGTTTCTCCCCACCCCATTCGGGTGATGTGACCACCCATCGCCTTGCTCCTTCTTCAGTGGTGCCGCCATCGGGCGCGACCCATCCCGCCGCACGCAGCCGCGACTCCGACGCGCGTATCCGCTCGCGCTTCACGGCCCCTGACCATTCGGCCGCTGTGCGCCAGGCGAGGCCATAGGTGCGTGATCCCGCTTGCACAGCAGCCCGCACGTGCGCTAGCAGTACGGCCCGGTCGGCCGCCCCCGTACGGCCCCCGGGGTGCCACGCCTCGGCGGCGGCTACCACCGCTGCAAGGCCGGGGTCCACGGTTAGCTTAGCGGGCGGGTATGCGCGGGCGAAGTCATCGGCCTTGCGGATCTGCCGACTGAGGTACTGGTCCGCCCTGCCTGCGCCCTCCCGCAACCGCCGCTGATAGCTCGGGCACCCGAGGTTCCCTGGGTCGGCGAACGCCTCGCGGATGCGCGCCTCCGACCACCCAGCGTCAATCAGCCCCAGCACGACCGCGAACTCCGCTTCACTTCCGGTGCGGTATCGGTGGTCCATGTCGCCGCTCCGCAGGAGTTCCATCGTGCGGGCGGACGCGGGGCGCTCGTAGCGCGCGGTGAGGTCTGGAGATGCAGGAGTGGGAGTGGTGGGCACCTTCGGCGCAACCCGGGGCAGGAGGGCCAGGACGCGGCCGGCGGATGCATTGGGGTTAGGGAACCGCAGGACCCGCAGGGCTTCCGCCTCGGTCGCTGGCTGCCGCACCCGTGACTGGCCGCCTGATCGGTGCGGGGAGAGCGGCGGGCGGATGGCTGCGGTCCAGTGGTCGGCCAGTGGCGATGGGTCAAGGCTGGGGGCCAGGGCGCCGAAGCCGGCCGCAAGGTCCGCGACGGTCTCCTTGGGCAGCCCTGGCGAAAAGGTCGTGAGGACATGGAAGCCGCCGCCGCCAGAGGAGCAGAGGACGTGCCAGATGCCGGCCCTGCCGAGGAGGGAGGATGCCTGCGCCGCGTCCTTCTCGGGGTCGCCGCGCTTGCCGTCGAAGTCCAGGGCTACATCATGGGTCCGCAGCGCGCGGTCGTGGGTGTAGACGGCGTAGGGTCTCTCGGGCAACCGCAACCCGCCCCAGCGGGCATCGACGGTGCGGTTGCCGCCGTGGTAGATGCGCAGCCTGTCCAGCCGGCCAGCGGTGGCCAGGGCGAAGGCAAGGGGCGTATCCGGCACAAGATGTGTCGCCGCTGTGGACACGGCCGCCTCCATCGAGGCCCTGCGCCTGCATCGCACCAAGAGTGTGGCCGTGCCCCGCAGAGTGTGGTACTCTCACCGCGTTGGCTCTGAGGGGCCCGCCGTCTGGTGCTGGCAGACGCGCGGGCTTCTCGCTTGATGGGACAACCGTACCACCGTCACGACCGACACGCAATGTGTCCATCCGCAACGTGTCGTCGGGAAAGCAGAAGGGCGGGTCGCCCCGCCCTTGCCGTCACCTTCCGTTCGGCGCCCCGGCTGCCCGCCGGGCACCGCCCTGCGTGGCTGCGCCGCCCGCCGTCGCGGCGGCCGTGAGGTCCTGGGGGCTCCAGACGCGCGCCGCCCTATCCCTCGCGGACGAGCCCTTCGCCGCCTTCCCCGTCGTCATGCCCGCTGGCGGGCGGCTCGTGCGTCGGGCCGGTTTGCCCGTTCCCGCCTGCGGGGCGCGTGTTCTGTCTAGCCTCCTCGACTGCCATCCGGGCCGCCGCTGCGAGGTCGGCGTTCGCCTGCTCGCGTACGGCATCCACCTGGGCGATCCGCAGGCGGTCGGTCTCCCCCTGCTCGCGGATGCGGAGGCGCTCCGTCTCGCGCATATCCTCAAGATGGGTCATGAGGCGCTGCGCCATCTCCATCCACGCGTGCGCGTCCGGCGGCACGCTGTCCCCCAGAGACGTCACTCTCCCTGTGGCTGGAAGTGGGGTGGGCATTGGCTGCGGCATCGACAACTCCTCCCTTCGCCCGACATTTGTTCGGTCTGTTTGGGCGTCGATCACGTCCTGTCCGAGCCACCGGCGGACGGCTGACGGGTCGATAGAAGGAAGGGCGCGCTGCAGGGCGACGATGTTGCGCTTGTTGGGCCGGCGCTGCCCGGACTCCCAGGAGCGCACGACGCGATCGCTCCTCGCGCCGACCAGGCGCGCCACATCCGCCTGCGTCATGCTGCCGCGCGCGGCCCGCAGCGCATCGCCAGCAGCGATGTCCTCCGGGGCCGGCTGCTGTTTGGGTCCCCCCGTGCTCACCATGCCAGCCTAGACACCACCCGTGTCGCCCCGCAACCGGAGGATTTTGTGCGCGCAGCCCCTTGACCGCCACTCTATGTGTCGGTATCCTGTGACACGGGAGGTGACGGTCACGGTCACGGAAGCGCAGGCGGCGCCGCCCCAGGCACTGAGGCTCACTGGCGCCATCGAGGTTGGCCGTCGCGTCGCGGAGGCCAGGGACCGGCGCGGTAAGTCCCAGGACGCCCTGGCCGCCGAGGTCGGCGTCTCGCGCTCCAGCATCAGCATGTTGGAGGGCGGCTACCGCGTGCCCCGGGTAGACCTGCTGCTGCGCATCGCCCAGTCCCTCGGCGTGTCGGTTGCGGATCTGCTGCCGACACATAATGTGCCCCTGCGGTAGGTACTATGCCCGGCCCCGGCGCCCCGCGCGTCCCGTCCCACGCAACCCAAGGGGGGGTGACGACCATGAACCCACGCATCGGCAACACCCTGCGCCGCTACCGGCTGCGGCGGGGGCTCCTCAACTACCAGGCGGCCTACCGC
>JAJZZC010000041.1 GCA_021797775.1 Bacillota bacterium | reverse complement strand
TGAGGTCGATCAGCCCAAACGCGTCGCACACGCGGTCGGCCAATTCGCTCCGGTGCATGTCGGGCTCCGATGCCAGTGAGCGGCGCACGAACTCCGTTGCGTCCGCCTGCGAAAGCCGTTGGAGGATGACCCGCTTTGGTGCCATGTTCGTACCATAGGCCATCCAGCGTCGGCTGTCAAGCCTTCATTTGTGGGCAAAGGGCAGGGCAAGGCCGCGGGTCCGGGAGCCAGGCCGAGCGTGCCGTTGACGGAGGCAACGGCAACGCGGGTCGCGTCGTACCCGCCCGCCCGTGCGCTGAGCCCGTAGACGGCAACCTTGGAAGCGGTGGAGACCGTGAAAGCACGTCCGCGCATGACCCAGGCAGCGTCGGTGGCGCCGGCGAGGTTGCCGAGGCTCCAGCCCGCCACGGGCCGCACCGCCTGCCCATCGAACACCCACGCGCTGACGCCGCCAAGGGTGGCAACAAGGGCATACGCGCCCCGCGGGTCAAACGCGACCTGCATCGGGGCGTAGGGCAGGCGCACCGTCCCGGTGCCCGCCGTGTCGACGACCGCCGAGGTGGCGGCCAGCTTGATGTTGACTGGCCGTGACGGCGGCTTGGCGTTCGTCGGGCTACCACCCACCACGATCCCCTATCCACCGCGCGTCTCGAGCCTGTGGCGCTTAGGGCGACGACTTACGATCTCACGAAGGCGTGCTCCATTTGCCACGTACGACCACCGTCGATGGTGTCCACGACGCCTCCCCAGGAGATGCCCCAGCCGTCTCGCGGGTTTAGAAACCGTAGGACGGGCACCGGCTGCAGCGCCAACAATCGCTGTCCACCGCGTAACGTCCACTTCGCGCCGTAGTTGTCCGTCGCCCAGAGATGTATTCCATCAGTCATCGAGGCAACGCCACCGCCGAGGACCTCGACCAGGACACCAAATGCGTTGCCACCAGTCGCCGGGTGCACGGTCACCACACTGGTGGGTGCCCAGGCGCGGCCAGCGTTTCGTGTCACGTATAGGGCTTCGCACGGGCACCCGGAGGGCGCGTATGTCTCCGACGGCTTATAGGCCGCGGGGCTAAACGCAAAGGTTTGATGTGCTACCCCGAACGTAACCGGAACAACGCCAGTCCCCCTGTCCTCCATGGTTACCGGCCCTGTCTCCATGAGGCCGTGTCCCAGTTCCTTGGGAGGGATAAGGTACACGCTTGTCCACGTTGCTCCGCCATCCGTCGTCTTCGCTAACCAGGGGCGCCCCATGGAAACGCCGCTCATCCAGCCATCCTCTGCGCTGATGAACCGGAATGTAGTCACGGCCACTATTCCCGTGGAGACGTTTGGCCGCATCGTTGTCTGCAGCGACCAGGATAAGCCACCGTTCGTCGTATCGAACATCTGGATCAGTCCGCTCTTGCAGCAAGGATACGTCATCATCCACCCGTCGCGTGCGTTAACAAACTGCAGGATCGGCGGGCGGCGCCACGCCGCTCTTGGGTTGAGGCCCGCCCCCGGCAGCCTTGCCCACGCACTCCCTCCGTCCCATGTGCGTAGAATTGACCCCGACGTCGTACCCCTTGTGGCAGAGTCTGTGGCATAAGCCCACCCTGCGTAGCAAGCCGAACCGGCACATGGCCTGACCCGGAGGAAAGTGACCGTAGCGGCGCCGCCCACTGAAACGGAAGCACCGTAACCGATCGTGTATCCTGGCGGGGACACGCTCGTCCAGGACTGGCCGGCGTTCGTGCCTCTTAGGATTCTTCCTGCCACAAACGTTCCGCTCGCTCCAATACCCCACATGACTCCGCGCGAAGCCACGGCGAGGTCCGCAAGCCCAGTGTTGTAAAATTGTGGACCACGCCCGAGTGGGACACGATGCGCAGACTCGGCGAGTACCGGCGACCGCGGGTAACCGAGCATGGACAGCGCGCACAGAGAGAACACGCCAATCGTCAGGATCTGTGACCGCGGCCTGGCTACGGATTGCATCCGGTTCCCCCTTAGGCGAGACTATGCATTTCGTACGGTGCGTGCCGAGCCACTAGATGGGGCACCGCTCGTTGCGGAAGTGCCGCCGACCCACGACACACACCGCTCCCAACGCAGTTCACCGAATAGGCACAAGCCAAGACGAGAGATGAGACGACGTATGGCGCGCCCCCGTGTCATAGAGGGAACCACTCTGCGTTGGATGGGCGTCCAGCACAACATTCACAAAGGCTCGGTCCCGTCAGAAGGCACCGTCTGGCGAACGGCGACAGGAGCTGCACTTGCCGAATAGTGATTCTGTGCCGTTGCCACCACGTTCCCAATACATCCCGCCAGATCAAGCGCCCACATATTGAACAACCAGCCCTTACCCTAGTGCGAGTCTGACCCGACGCCTGTTGAGTGCATCGACCTCATCCTGCCCCCACAGGGACTGTAGGGTTCGGCCGCTGCGTAAGCGCATCTCAGCCCTTTCTGGACAGATCTTCGGCGGGGGCTCTGCGGCCGTGCCCGCTTGCACCTAGCGCGCACAGCCGCCCACAGAGTCCCCCCGTTGGCCCATGACCACGCACTGACGGTTCTTAACTCGTTACGGTTACCCCAACGGCCAGGGGTGCATCATACCCGGCGGCATCCATGAAGGAGAAGTTGTACACGCCATGCCCTCCAGGGGTGAGGGTGTCGCTGATGAGGTTGAGGTACTCATACTGACTGAGTTCCGTTGCGGAACATCCGCCGGGCACGTTGAAGTTGAAGGCTAGCTTGGCCCCTTGAGTGTTAGCGGGGTTACCGCCGCTGATTATGATGTTGTGGGAGTACACGGCATCGTCGTTGTAGACCGTAAGAACGACTGGCTGAATGCATCCGTAACAACCCTGGAGCTTGCTTTGTCCACCGTCTGGGTCGGTGACGACCGGGACGTCATCTCCGCTGAACGAATCGAGATCCGTCATGCAGGTATACTGCGTGATCAGTGAGGGATTTACCGGGACCGCCGAATTGGCTACATGTATCGAGGCCTGGATCGGCGTGCTATACCCGCTACCGAGGCCCCGCTTCCCCGTGGTAGCGTCGTTCGGTGCTAACTTGGCCGAAGGGAGATTGGCTGTGCTGTCGAAGTACGCGACGTCGTACACCGCCACGCTTGCCGCCCCGCTGGGTCCAGAAAAATTCACCAGCGCAACAAGTCCCCACGGGTAAGTGTTGGGGACGTTGGTAACGCTGAGAGAATCGATGATCACGGTTGCACCTGAGGCGATGGTCACGGTGGCCTGTGGACTCGTGAAGTAGTCATACCACATCTGGACGCCGCCGCCGAAGCCGGTCTTTACCCCAACGTTGTATATGGTCATGGTGACCTGGAAGCTATTGGGGTTGTGGACAACTATCGCCCCGTTCACGGGGAATCCGGTATTGTTGTTGTGCCACGTGAAGAGCTGTGCCGTACCGCTTACCGGACGCTCCAACAACCAGTATGCCTGAGACTGGGCTGAATAGTGCACGGCCGGGTCAAGGACGGCCCAGTAGGTTGTGCCGGAGATGGGATACACCAGGGGCGTTGGGCCGGACGAATAGAACAAGGTGCCAGGGGTAACGGTCGCGCTGCCACCAATGGTCGTGCTGTTGACAGTATACGATTGTGGGCTGCACCCCGGCCCAGTCCCGCAGGATGTATCCTCGCAGAGCATTTGCGTCGCTACGTTCAACACCTCCGTATCGGGCAAATCACCGTACGCTCACGTGCCAGGCCAGCGTGGTCCGCATGTGGTCGTCATCGGCATTCGTTGACGGTACGCCTTGTCTAGGGCAGTAGCGCTGCTGCTCGGGGCCGGCACACACTGCACCGGATGTCCACAGCACGCTGCGACGCTCTCGTTAGTTCCGTCAAGAAGTGCTCAGGTGATAGAAATGTACCGCCGAACAAGCACACGACGATGCGCACGCGCACGTATACGAAAGCATCGCGATCCAGTGCATGCTGCTTCCGCGGATCCCTGTTTCTTCCTTCGCCACCCATCTCCCCCTGCACGACCAGTTGAAACCACATGAACCGGCATCATCTTATCCGGGTGCGGCCCATCTGGCAAGAGCCTACCGGACGATGCGTCCGGCCTCGGGCTAACACCCGTTGCCCAGACAGAGCACCGCCGGACCGCCCGGGCTCTCCACCGTCGTCCGTTCGGCGATCTCGTAGAGGTTGGTCACGTCGACCACGGGCGTGACGGTCGGATCCGTGGTCGCGAGCGCCAGGCGGTAGCACAGCGAGGTACCCGGCGGGACGGAGACGTTGGTGAAAACCGGCGTGTCCGTCCAGGTGTGGCAGCCGTCGGTGCTCACCTGGTAGGCAACCGATGTGCCGGCGGGTAGGCTGGGGAGCCCGGAGCAGTTCGGCGGCGTCTTGCCGGCGGCGCAGTCGGCATCCTCCACGCGCACGTCGTCCACGGTGTGGCCAACGGGCAGCACGGCGGACTGGAGCACCGCGTTCACCTGGTACACGGCCCAGGTCTGCCCCGTGAGGCTGCGGGCGGAATCCTGGCCGAGGGTGTTGCCGGTCCCGAGGTCTTCGTAGACCCAGCCCGTGGGATACAGCACGCCCACCGCGTCAGGCGCCCACCCCGCCGCGAGGCCCGCCGGCGGGTTTGGGTTCGCGGGCACGGAGAGGGAGAAGGCCGGCAACCCGCTGAGGCCCGCCGGGCCGTAGGCGTAGGCCAGTAGTTGGCCCTGTCCGGTGAGCACCCAGAGGGCGCCCCCTTGCCCGTTGCTCTGTGGCGCGAAAGCGACGCCGACCACGGGCCCGTCGGCAACCGGCGGAACGGGCGGGTCCCAGGTAGCGGCCGGCGCGTAGGCCGCGCCATTCCAGGCCCACAGTTGGACGGCCTCTTGTTGCCAGGTGACGGCCACGCTGCCGTCCGTCGTGGCCGCCACGCCGAGGTTCGCTGTGAGGCCGGAGAGTCCACCCGGAAGCGCCACGAGCGCGCCGCCTTGGGCCTCTAAGAGGGTGGCGCCCGTTGCCGTAGCGGCGAGGAGCGCGGAGGGCAGGTCGGCGGGCCCGGGAGCCAGGCCGAGCGTGCCGTTGACGGAGGCAACGGCAACGCGGGTCGCGTCGTACCCGCCCGCCCGCGCACTGAGCCCGTACACTGCAACCTTGGAAGCGGTGGAGACCGTGAAAGCACGTCCGTGCATGACCCAGGCAGCGTCGGTGGCGTCGGCGAGGTTGCCGAGGGTCCAGCCGGTCACGGGCTGTACCGCCTGGCCGTTGAAGACCCACGCGGTAACGCCCCCAAGGGTCGCAACGAGGGCGTACGTGCCCCGTGGGTCGAAGGCGAGTTGCATGGGGGCATAGGGCAAGTGCACGGTCCCGGCGCCCGCCGTGTCGACGACCGCCGAAGAGGCCGCCAGGTTGACGGACGACGTGCCGGTGTACGTGTCGCGGAACCAGTAGGGACTGGTAGACTCCACCCACGCTGTGTGCGAAACGACTGACCACGGGGTGTTTCCGACCGGCCTGCCGGCCCTGGCGGGCGCTGCCTGGCGGGAGCGACGAGGCGCCACGAGGCTCCCCACGGCGCCTGGGTGTCCCTGGGGTCCCTCCGTGCCGGGCAGGCCATGGCCACCCTCCCAACATGGCCCGTATGGACGTATACCGCACCCGTGCACGGATGGTATCCTCTTGGGGAGACGATGGAGTGCCCTCGCTGGCTCCCAATACTGCCGTTTCGGGTGTGAGACATGGTGGCGCGGGTGCGGCGCCGCGCCGCGGCGTGTGTGATGGGTTTCCTGATCCTGGGGCTTGGGGCGCCGGCCTTTGCGAATTCGTCAACCGTTGCGGTCACCTCCGGCCCCGCCCTCGGCGCGTCCTGTCTTGCGGATCCGCAGGCGTGCCTGCCCGGTGCCACCAGCTCGTTCTCGGGGCAGCCGGGCCAGCCGTCTGCACAGGGCAGCGGGAATCCCCCGTCCCCCGCGGGCGCGGCCACGTTGCCTCCCAGTTGCGGGGGCAGCCTGGCCGCCGCAGCCCAATGCGCCTCGGCGGCGGGGGTGTTCCCTTCCACAGTGGACACGGCATGTGCGGGTGTGCCGTCGACCCGTTCGACCTCCACGCTGGCGACATGCCTCAAGAACCTGGCGGCCGCGGTCAAGGTCCCCCTGCCGAGCGCCTGCCGGACGCCGAGCGGGCCGGCTGGGCTCGCGCGGTGCCTGCAGGCGGCGGGCCTCTGCGGTTCCGCTTCAGGGTCGTCCACCGCGGCGTCGGGGGGGGGTGACCCGTGGCTTGTGACGCTGCAGCCCCTCTGCGCGCCCCCCGAGGTTCACTCGGCCGCACCTGACCCCGTGGCGCAGGGGGGCGTGCTGGTGCTGCGCGGATCGAACCTCGGGCAGTCGGGCCAGGCGTCGTGGCTGCCCACCGGTAGCGCGCCGGTGTCCCTCACGGTGGTGAGTTGGGGGGCGGAGCGGGTCACGCTGCGGGTACCGGTGGATGTGCCGTCGGGGAGCGGGCTGGTCGTGCTGCAGATCGGCCAGCAGAGGGCGCAAATCGAGGAGCGGGTCCGCCCGGGCCTGCTCTTCGGGCCGCCCCTGCCCGACGGCCACGTCCCCGTGACCTCGGCGGGACACACGCAGTTCGTGACCGCCGCCGCGGCGACACGGCTGCGCGGCGGAAGCCCGCAGCAGGCGGGTGCCGTGGCGGCGGCGCTGAGCACGGGCCCGGCGCCGACGGACGGTCGGACCGAAGCCGCGATGGCGGTCGCCCGGCAGCCGCGGTGGGCGCCCGCAGGGGCTGCGGCCCACACCCGGGAGACCCCCGCGGCCGCGGCCCCTGCGGCCATCTCCTGTGCGGCGCTGCCACCGATCACGGAGTATGGTCCTGGGCACCTGCCGTTCGCGGCTATGGACCCGCAGGTGCAGGTTGACGTTCCGAGCACCACGGTCGGGGGCGTCACCCTGGCGGCCGGGGATGCGTACGCGACGGCGTATGCGAACCCGAACCTCGGAACGGTCACCGCGGGAGACTGGGCGGCGGGCATCGCCTCGGCGCGGGCGGACGGACTGCTGCAACTGCACTACGTGAGCCACGCCTGTGGCAGCCGCCCGGACCCCGTCACGGTCCAGGCGAAGGTGATCATGGCGCAGTGGACGGACGCGATCTCGGCGGAGGGGGCCTCCTGTGCCCCCCTGCTGGCCGTGATGATGGTCAAACCGCAGTTCGGCAACCCGCACTGGCAGCAACGCACCCTGGCGAGTTGCCTGTCCAACCTGTCTGGCTCCGTCGCTTCCTTTCCCGAGGACGAGGTCGCGAGTCAACTGTCCGGTGCGCTGACCACCGTCTCCGCGGCCGTCGACCATTCCCTCAACCTGTATGAGGACTACGATACGGCGCAGACGATTCTCGGCGTCCTCGGCACGACGCCCCAGGTCGCCACCTTCACCTGGACCGGTGCACTGACGCGCGGCGAGGGGCTCAGCGTGGAGGTGGGACCATCGGCCGTCGTCGGGGATGCCGGTCTGGGAGAGGCGGTCAACAAGGTCGCCGCCGTCGCCCTGGTGCAGATCACCGACGTGCCACACCTAACGGCCATCGCACCCTACGGTCCCTCGGCATACCAACCGGGGACGTTCGGGCCGGCCGCCGAAGTGGCCACAGGGTCGGCGGCCACCGCCGGGGCCATGCCCGGGCTTCCCGCGTATACCTGCCCGCAGCCATCGCCGGTGCCCCAGCTCGGCCACACCTCCGACGGTGTCAGCCTGGCGGTGCAGCCGGCATTTTACGCGTACCTGCGCAGGCAACTCGCGCCCTTTGATCAGCCCCCCCTGTTCGTGATGGGTCCGAACCGGTTTCAGGCGAAGTATCTGACGCTGCAGTTGCGGCGGGAACCGGGAAACCCGTGGCGCCTGGATGGTTGGCGCGGTGGGGGGACCTGGCGGAGCTATCCCTTTATGAAGTACGCATGGGAGACGCGTCTCAACGAACTCGCAGGCTATGTGGTGCACTATGATTTCTTCCTGCCGCCCCTCCCAGCGGGTTGGTACGAGGCGCGGCCGGAACTCGTCCAACTGGTGAAGGGGCACGGCGTCGCCACCAATGTCGTCGCGGATGCCCCCCTCTTTCCCCTGCGGGTCTTCGCCACCTGCCCCACCCACGGCTTCAGGACCTTTGGCTCCACGGACCTGCCCGTGGCGCAGACACCGGTGTTGGTCGCCAGCAGCCCGGCCGTGGGCCTGGGCATAACGGAACCCGCGCTGCACGCCGTGGCGGGTCAGCATCTCTCCGTGACACTGCGCTACCCAGCGCGTGCCGCCGGACAGTGGGTGACGCTGCTGTGGAATCCCGTGGAGAAGGGCATGTCGCCGACCCTGACCCTGGCGTCGGCGCGGGTCGGGGTCGGGGGGACGGTCGGTCTCCACTGGATCGCCTCGCCCGGCGAGGGGGCCGTCACCGCCCTGGGCTACGGAACCGACGGCGGCATTCCCGGGGGCGGCAGCGCGGGGCTGTTCGAACTCGACGTCAAGGCGCCGCCCGTGACGGTGGTGTCGCTCCCCACCACCCCGGTCCCCGCTTCCTGAGGGGCGGCCGCGGCGCCGGGCGGGGGCCAGGCGGCCGGCGGATGTCCGCCGGTTCCGCGTCTCCTTCGCGGTCGACCGGCGGAAGGGTCCCTCGCGCTCGGTAGGGCAAACGTTGTCATGTCGTTCGGGCACCGCGGCTTCACGATGATCGCGGAGTTGCCCGCAGCCTCGGGGGGCAGCCCTCCAGCGCCAGTGGCGCCACGACCCGCAGCTTGGTGACTTCCCCGAAAACGGCGAGCATGCGCCCCGAGCGGTGCATGGCGTGGGTGGAAGCCGGGGCAGTGAGCTGTGTCGGCCCGGGGCCGGGGATGTCCACTGCGGGCGGGGCCAGCAGGTTTCTCACGAGCGAACCCCCCGTACGAGCGATGAGCAACGTTCCAACCCGCGTCGTGTGACGGTCGCGTGTTCACCAGCGGACGCGGCAGCGGGCGGGTCGGCTGGCGGCGCCACCCGGCGGCGCGAGGCACGCCGGCGAGCGGGAGGTTGGAACCGAGCCCGCGCCTGCCGGCATCCTCAGTGTGGATCCGCGGTTTCCGTGGACGCATGTTCCGATCGCGGCCGGGGGGCGCGGCGGAGCCGCCCCTTTGCGAAAAGGCTCAATGAGCCCACACGCGGAAGCCGCTAGGCCATCATGTTCCTACCACCGTTGTTGCCTCCTGAGCCAAGTGGATGGCCAAATACCCAAACACAACGCTGCACCCGGGAGGTCTCGCCGCGGCGCCCGCGCGGAGCGCGCCTCACAGTGCGTACGGAGAACTGGTCGGCGTGGCTGAGCGGGCTACACGGTGTGATCCACCGGGGTATGGCGTAATGGCGCAGTGGCCCTTCACGGATTAGAGGACGGGGCCGATTTCTGGTCTCCGTAGACCGTTGCCGCCGAACCATTCGGCCATGACGTGCGCCGACGGCTGGCGGTAATCTCCTGGAGCGCGAATACGCTGCGGGCTGCGGGGATGCCAATGATCGGGCACGGGCGCCTCCCGCGGGCGCCGGGGTTGCCCGAAACCGGACAACCCGTGTGCGGGCGAGCCAGCGGCGCGGTCTTTTCGCGCGTACGGTTGCGCGGCTCCAAAGCGATAGGAGGTGGGTCTGTGGTGGTTCGCGGCCAAGTGGCGGGTGAGTCGTCGGGCTTGTCGCGGCGCAAGGTGCTCCGGGCGGCGGGCGCGGCAGCGGGTGGGATGGCGGTAGTCGGCTGGAGCGGCGTGGGCGTCGCGGCGGCGCGGCCGCGTGCGGCGGTCCGCGGGCCGGCCGTTTCCTCGTACCTTTACCTGGCGATTCTCACGGGTGGCATGATCGGCAAGAAGGGATGGCCGGAGTTCGTCCCCGCGAACTTCTCCGTTCCCGCGCACGCGGTGGTGCAGGCCGAGATCCGCTGCTTTGACGACGGCACGGCCACCGTCCCCCCGGCCTACAGCCACGTCCGCGGTACGGTCGGCGGTTCGATGACCGTGCTGGCGGCCGTAAATGGAGACATCGCGCGTGCTCCGGCTCACGTGGTCAAGGGCATCAACCTCAAGGACGTGGCGCACACGCTGACGGTACCAAGCCTTGGCCTGAACGTGCCCATTCCACCCTCCAGCACCGTGCGTTTCCTTTTCGCGACGGGTGCGGCGGGGTCCCACGCGTGGCAGTGCATGTCCGCGTGCGGCACGACGTCGTCCGGTTGGGGGGGGCCGATGAGCAGCAACGGCTGGATGCGCGGCACCATGGCGGTCGTCGGCGCCTGAGGCCCGGTCGGGGCAAGCGGTTCGCGCCCGGGCCGGAGGGCGGATTGACGAACCCCTCCGGCCGCTTGCCCATCTCGCGATCAGGGGGCAGGAACCGTGGCGGTTCCCGCGTCGCCCGGGCCCGTGTTCCCCGGCGCCGACTCCACGGGTCACGGTGGCGACCCGGCCTCGGCGCGACGGCAGGTTGATGCCGCGTGCCCCTTTATTTGGCGCGCCATATCCCAGCTGAGCGCCGCGATTCCACAGAGAAGCGGGCGGATGCGGGCGAAGCCGGACCCTTGCTGCCGAGTGGCGTGCGCGCCAGGCTGGTCGTGCCTGGGCGGCTCGCAGAGCCGCCGTGGTGGGCCACCCGCGTGCCGGCAGAGGCTCGGCGGAGGGCGCATCTGCCCGCCGCCCGGTATGGGGTGAGCCGGGCCAAGCAGCGCCAGACGCTACAGATTGAGGTGCGGCGTGCCCCGTTCAGCTTCCGGCCGGCAGGCGCGGCGGTACGGTTGCAGCCTTCGCGCATGGTGAGCGGCGTGCCGGAAGGCGGAGGCCAGCGGCGGGTGCTCCGGGAAACCGGCGGGGCCGGCCGGGGATCGGCCCTGGGGGAACGGACGTTGGGGGGCGAGTGACGTGATGCCGTGGTCGGGAGCGTCCTGGAGACCGGAGGGCGGGGCGTTGTTCATCGTACCCCTGCTCTTCATGGCCGGTGCCGCTCTGATGCTCCGCGTGATGACGGCCTGGGCCGGCCGTCCCCCGTGCGGCGGCAAACCGGCCCGCTTTGGCGCGCACCGACGCGAGGTGGCACGGGAGGCGTCTGACCCGGCCGACCATGGGGTGGACCCCCTGCTCATTCTGCGGGAGCGGTATGCGCGTGGAGAGATCGACCAAGCGGAGTTCGAGCGCCGGGCCGATGGACTCGTGCGGACAGAAACCACCCTGCAGCCAGTCCCCCCGCCGCGTTAGCGGGGCGTCGGTCAAGCGGTGCGCAGACGGAAACCCGCACCAAGATGCTTGTTCCCGTACGGGCGGGCTGTGGCGGATGTGCCTGGACACGGAGAGTATGCGAGCGGAAGAGTCCCACCCCCACGAGGCATCGCCGTCGGTGAAACGGCGCCGCTGTGTACAGTGGTGCCACGTGGGCAAGAGCGGGCCGCTGGCCAAAGTGGTTCACATGTATGACAAGGACCGTGCTGTCACCAGGGAGGGACAGGTTCACTCGGCTCCTCTAACGCATATCTGGCCTTCCTCCTGCTGACGCTGCTCCTCGCGGCTGTAAGCGCCGCGGCGCCGGGGAGGGCGGGGTAAGGGCCCGCTGGCCTCGCTCCGCTTCCCCCGGCGCAACGTCTCGGCGAAGGGCGGGAGGCGTACGGAAGCGGGCTTCCCACCCTTTACCCGGCGAAGAGAGGCGCGGCGCTTCGCCCCGCCCCAGCGGGTCCCTGTATGCGTGGTGGGCCACCGCGCTCAGCCGCGCCGCCCGTTCCGCAAGAGCGTCTTCCCCCGGGATCGGCGTCCCGTACGCGGTCACGACGCAGTCCGACGCGGGAGCGGGTGGTGGTGGCCCACCCCTCAGGCGGGCAACGGCTAGACCGCCCCCGGCATGGTGGCCCACGCCTTGGGCACCGCCCCCGCCGCCGGCGGGGTCCCCGTGTGGCCCACCTGCACAAAACGTGCCGGGCGAAAGCTCAAGTGATCGAATACCGCGCGGATATACCCCTTGTTGCCGAAGTCCGTGTTGTGCGCACAGGCGAAGATGCCGACCCAGCAACCGGCCATCTCCGAGACGGACGCGGGCGCCAACTGGGTCCACGTGGCGCCGTCCATCGACGCGTAGGGCGTCCAGCTGGGGCCGACCCGCGCGATCTTCAGCCAGACGGGTGCCCGCAGCAGGTTGGTGCCGGGGGCGTTCAACGGATTGGTCAGACTGGGCGCCGGTTTGCCGTTGACCGTCGGCGACAGGCCCGCCGCCCCACCGGGATAGGTGCCGGGAATGGCCCGGACCTGCCACTCGATTTGGTTGGCGCCGGTGACATGGGGCGACACATAGGGAGGGTCGTCGGACAGGTTGCCGGCGGCCATGATGCCCACCTTGAGCCAGGGACTCAGCGCCGGCTTGCCCGCCACCGCACAGGTCAGGTTGGTGATCGCCGTGACCCGGCAGGACCATTCGCCCTCCGTGGCCGCCATGGGGGTGCAGGCGAAGACGCAGTTGTTCGACGTCGCATACACGTCCCAGCCGTCCCCCAAGAGCGTGTACGCACCGCCCGGCCCGGCCACCACCAGGGCGCTGGCATCGGTCGGAGGCACGCCCATGCCGGCCACGGGTGGGGCGGGGTAGTTCGTGTGGGCCCCGGGGCGCACGCTGGTCAGGTAGCGCGAGACGTTCGCGGCCGCGGCGCTCTGCGCTCGCTGCAACTGCTGGCCGCTGGTCTCCAGGGCGTTGACCTGGTTGGTCGTCTGTGTGAAACCCTCCGTCACGGACATCTGCTGGCTGATGATGTTGCCGATGCCGGTCTGCACCAGCGTATTGGCCTGGGCGCCCTCATACAAGAAGAACTGTTGCGGTACGACCCGCGGGCTGGCGGCCGCCTCGCGGAAGTAGCCGATGTGCTTGTTCACAAGAGGAGGGGCGACGCTGCGGATGGCCGCCTCCCACTCCTCCCAGAGCGAGATGAGTGCCGGCGTGCTGAGGATCGTCCGGATGGAGAAGCGCTGCCATTGCCCTTGTATCATGGCCCAACTCAGGAATTCCCACGCCGCCTGCGGGTGCTTGCTACCCCGGTTGATCGCGTAGAAGTCGTTGTTGACCATCGTGGAGAAGCCGTCCGGCCACGTGGGCATGGGCAGGATGTTCCACTTGTAGCGGGTTCCCAGCAGGGTGGCCATGTTGAAGATGTCCCAGCCGCCGCAGACGGAGAATACGGTCTGGGTGTTGACCAGGCCCGGGACATCCATGCGCCCAGGCGCCACCACCTTGCCTTTGATCAGCCCGAACAGCCACTCGCCCGCCCGGACAGCCGCGGTCGAGTTCAAGAGGCACTGGGTGTGCGTCGTGTTGAACAGGGAGGCACCCCAGCCGCGCAGGTAGGCGTCGAAGTTCGCCGCCATATCGTCCAGGGCCCCGCCATACAGCCACCCGCCGTTCAGTTGACGGGCACACTGCCGCCAGATCTTCTCCGCCTCGGTATAGGTCCAGGTGGGCTGCGGATACGGGAGGCCGAACTGGTCGAGGAGGTCCTGCCGGTAGACGACCACCTCTGGCCCGTCGTAGGCCGGAAGACCAATCACCGTGCCGTTGAAGGTCAGCCCCGCGATTCGCGCGGGGGACCACAGCGCCATGTTCACGTTGTCGGTGCGCAGGAACGGGTCCAAGGGCAGCAGGATGCCGGAGGCTTGCAGCACCGGCAGGTCGAGACAGCAATCGCTGAACACGTCAACCACGGGCGCGCCCGCCAAGGTCGCCGCGATCATATTGCCGCCCTGCCCCTCGGTGCTCGGCACAACCTTCACATAGAGCCCCTTGTGCTGAGCGTTGAAGCCCGCATCCACGAACTGCTGGCTCAAGCCCTGCGCCGTCGCGTCCCAGGGCGCGCCGTTGCCCCACCAAGGGGCAAATTGCAGGACCGTGCCCGGAGACGCGACCGTCGGCGCCGCGGCCTGTGCCACACTGCCTCCGGTGGCCGACAACGCCGCCGCCACGGCGCTGGTGCGCAGCAGCCAGCGCCGCGTGGCCGTGGGCGCGCGCCACGCGCGGGCCGGCGGCGTTCGCACCGCTGCCACAGGAACGGTGCGGCTTTCATGCCCGGCGCGCTGTGGGTCAGGCGCGTCTTCTGGGCGCTTCATGGGCGTTCCTCATCCTTTCTCTCCCTCTGTCCAGGAACGAGCCGGCCCCGCGAGGCGCTCGCGGGTCGGCGGGCGGCGATGCGCGGATCCGCGTGGCGCGCGGGCACACGGTGGCCGCACCCCCCTCCACTGGAGGCAGGAAAACACGACAGGCCGCCACCGGGTCAGGGGCGCGGGGCCGAGGCCGGCGCACGCCCCACCGGGCCGCGTCCCCTGCCGCATCGGTCGGGGAGGCGGCCGCGGCGCGTCCCTGCGTGCTAAGCGCCGCGCAGAGGGATCCGCCGGCCGCCGGCCTGCTCCGACTCGACCGCGGCGGCGACGATTTCCGCCGCTGCACTCAGCGCGGCGTAAGGGACCGGCATCCGGCCCGAGACCGCCATCTGCACGAACGCCGCCGCGAAACGGGCGTGACAGCGGTAGACCTCTTCGCCCTCCACGGTGGCGTGGTACCGGCCGCGCGCACCGCAGAGCGCGTACTCAAATGCGTAGCGCGCGCCCTCCACCACGTGGCAGGTCAGCACGCGGCCGTCAGGACCACCGATCGTGATGGTGTGCCGGCCGCGGGGGCCAGCCGTCTCCACCCAGGCCGCGGGCGCGTCCCACACGCGCAGTAGCGGATCCACGGCATGGCTGCCGTAGAAGAGGATGCGCCCGTTCGGAACCGAGGCCTCACCCGTGAGCAGGCGGTCGGCGGCGGCGTCGCGGGCCAGCTTCTCCAGCGGCAGCGACCAGCGTAGACCCGACCCCGCCAGCAGGTTCACCTGATGCCGGGCAGCCGCGGCGATCAACTGCCGCGCCTGAGTGGGCCGCTCCGCCAGCGCCTTGTCCACAAGCAGGTTGCGCGCGCCGGCCGCGATCAGCGTCTCCGCCCACTCGGTGATCCGCAAGCGTTCTTGATCCTGGTCGTCGCTGAGCACGGCGCCGTCGGCGACGGAGGGAACGTCGGCCAGCCGCGTCACCCACGCCAGGCCCAACGCACGCGCCGCCTCCTGGCCCGCGCGCGCGTCAGGGGACCACAGCGCCACCGCGCGCGCCCCGGAAGCGGCGGGGAGGCCGGTCAGCGGCAGGCCGCGCGCCGCGGCCTCTTCGGCGCATAACCCGTTTAGGCAGTGCGCGAAGAGGATGGTGTGGCTCCAGGGGTGGCCCACGTCTCCGACGATGGCCACCCGGAGCTGGGGCACGGCGGGCACGAGCGGGGACCCGGCCGCGGGCACGCGCTTCACCCCCCCCCAAAAGGGCTCGGACCGGGACGCGGGAGCGCCTCACGCCGAACAGCGCACGGTCGCGCCCGTTTCCGCCGCGCGGTACAGGTGATCCAGCAGGCGCAAGACGGCCGCTCCCGCCGCCAAGCCGCACGGGGACGGGGCCCCTCAGCGCAGGCGCTCGCGCACATCGCGCCCCTCCGCGGTGAACAGGTCCACCGCGGCGCACGCCCAGCCCTGCCGTATCGTGCACGGCCGCTGCGGGGCGGGCGCGCGCTGCGTCGCGTGGAGGGCGGCGGGCTGCAGCGTGGCCAGCACCTCGCCGTACTCGCCGTACGCCTCGATGGACCAACCGGCGTCATAGCCCTGGCGTTCCCAGCCGCTCATGGACGCGGTGCGGGCGGACCGAACACCGCTGTGCAGCGGCGCCGACAACCTGCACAGGGCCTGTGCCCCCTCGGCCGTCAGGCCGTTCAAACAGCGAGCCAGGAGCAGGGTATGGCTCCAGGGATGCCCTACGTCTCCCACCACCACCACGCGCGCGCGGGGCACCCCGTCCGCCGCCGGGCGTTCGTCCGAGACCGTCGCCGATCCTGGCATCGTCCGCCCCCCCTGACGCCCCCGTCTCCCCCACCGGACCTGGGCCCGCGAAGCCCTACCCAATTGGCGCATCGGGGTTTTCCTGTCACCCCGCGACCGGCCAGAGCCCGGCCGAGGGCCCCTGCACGCGGGGGTCAAGACCTCATGTAGGCGCCGCTGGACCACCCGGCGAGCCCCAAGGGGAGGCGCATGCGCCCCATCATCTCCGATCAGGCGAGCGGCCCCGGCGGCACACCCGGCCTGGCTGGCACCCGGGCCACCGTGGGCACGCACCCAGGCACGGCACCGGGTGAGCCCCGTCCCTCAGGGCGCCACCGCGACCGCTCTACCGCTCTCCGCCGCCTGATAGAGGGCCTCCAACAGATCCAGCACGGCGGCCCCTTGTGCCGCGTCGCAGGCCGGTGCTCGCCCCTGGCGCAGTCGGGTCCGGACGTCCTTCGCCTCCGCGGCGAACAGGTCCTGCTGGGTGCAGGCCCACCGCCGGCACCCTTCCGCCGGTACGGCAAGCCCAGGCAGCGGCATGCTGCGGCGGAAGGTGCAGGGACCCAGTTCCGCAACCGCTTCCCCCCGTTCCCCGTAGACCGCGATGGACCATCCATCCCCGTAGCCCCGGCTTTCCCAACCGCTCATCTCCAACGTCAACAGCATGTCGCGGTACGTCCAGGCGGCCGTCGCGCCGTCCTCGGTGCCCCAGCGCGCGGTCGGGCTCTCACTCCGTCGCCAGAGCTGGCAGGTCACCTGGAGCGGCGCGCCCCATAGCCACAGGGCCAGGTCCACCCAGTGACAGCCCAGACTGAAGAGCAGGCCCCCCCGCTCGCCAGCACGTAGCCAGTCCGCGGTGGGCAGTGTCCCGGCCGGGGCACCCCCATGCACGCGCACCAGAGACAGACGTCCGCCCGCACCGGCCCGCAACCACGCGCGTAGGGACGTCAGTGCTGGGGAGTAGCGGAAGTGGTAGCCCATTTGAACCCAGGCCCGGGAACCGCCTTGTTCGCCGGCCCGCACCGCCGCCGCGACCACGGAGAACGCGGACGCCCGCGGTGCGCCCGGCTTTTCCAGAAGCACGGGTTTGCCCGCCGCCAGCAGGTCCGCCGTCAGCAGGCAGGCTTGGTCCGGCCACGCATCCACGACCACCAGGTCGACCGCGGGGTCGAGCAGGGCCGGATGCTCGATGGGCGGCACGTGGTGCCGCCGACAAAACGCCCGGCACTGCTCGGGGTCGGCGTCCCAGCCACCCGTCACCTCCCAGCCCGCGGCGCGCCAGCCCGCCAACCGGCCAGGCAGGTGCGGGTGGCTCAGCCCACACAGCCCCACGCGCATGCCATCGCCCCCCTGCGGGCCCGAGCTGCCTGCCCGGCGCACACGGCGCCTGCGCGCCGACCGCCGGGCCCCGCACCCGCGCGCCCCGCCAGGGCCCGCGCCCTGGCCCGCCCGGCACGCCAGGTTCCGCACCTGACCCGGGATCTACGTCCCACCGCTGGCCCGCTGCCGCGCCTCGTCCAAGTCGACGAAGCCGCCCTGGCGCTCGTCGGCGGAGAGCACGCAGGCCTCCAGGAGCAGCATGGTGCGCAGGTTGTCGGCCCCCGAGCACAGCGGCTCGCGCCCGGCCTGTACGGCGTCCATGAGATCCGCCATCGCGCCCCGGAAGGCGTCGGGGAACCAGCACGTCCGCCAGGACCGCCGGTGGCGGGCGGGGTGCGGCTCGTCGACCTGAATCTCCAGCCAGTCACCGCGGTCGCGCTGACTGTTCCACCAGTGCACCCACCCCACGTCGCCCACCAGGTTCCCCCGCTGGGCGTGAACCCGGAAGCTGCAGGTGGGATCGTCTCCGCGGTGCGGCGGATAGAAGCTGACCGTGGCGTACGCCCCATCAGCCAGTTGCACGGTGATCAGGGCGTAGGCCTCGCGCGTCGTCCCCTGGAGCGGGACCTGACCCCACACACAGGCCGCGCGCACGGGGGCGCTGCCCATGATCCACCAGGCGGCGTCCAGGTAATGGATGGCGCTCTCGTAAAGCAATCCGTGGCGCACGCCGCGATACCACCCGGCCTGAGGCGGAATGCCCGGCATGCCCCAACCGCCACCCCGAAAGGCGTGCTCGAAGAGAAAGGCCTCCCCTAGCGCACCGTGCGCCACCAGGCGCTGGGCGACCTGGTAGGCGGGGGCCCAGCGGGCGTTTTGGTTCACCGCCAAGCGCACGCCCCCCGCCTCCGCGCTACGGACCATGGACAGGGCTTCGGCATACGAGCGGGCGAACGGTTTTTGCAACAAGAGATGCTTACCCGCGGCTACCGCGGCGGCCACCACGGCGGGGTGCGTGTCGGCGGGGGTGGCCACGTCGACCACCGCCACCCCCGGGTGCGCCATCATCTCCTCATAGTCCGCGTAAACGTGCGCAACACCCCACTCCTCCGCGGCGGCGCGGCGGGCCTCCGGGGCGGGATCGGCCGCGGCCACGACGCGGAACCCCGCCTTGCGATAGGCGGGCAGGTGGGCCAGGCGCGCAATCCACCCCACCCCCACCAGGCCGATCCCCAAGGCCTCTGACCCGCGACCCAGGTCATGCTCCATCGACGGCAATGGGCCACCGGCTCCCGCTTCCCCCCAGACTAGATCCACTGCATCCCCGGTTCGAGCGCGGCGGAGACGGGGCGCGCATCGCCTGCCTCCACCGCCGCCCGTCGACCGGGTCGTCCCCCCTTCGATGCGGGATGGCGGGGACAGGTGGCGGCAACCGCCAGGTACGCCGACCCACCCAGTCCCCACAGACAGGGACGCCACCCACGGCCGGTTCACGCACCAGGCCGGCCACCCGCCGGTTCCGTCGAACCGCATCCCCGAGGCATCACCGCGGGGCCGGTCGGCCCCGCGGACCCCGTCCCTCCGCCACGCCCCCCGGTGTGACCGAACTCGCGGCGCAAGCCCCTGGCTTCAGCTTCAGCCGTGGGGTCAGGCGCGTTGCCCAAGCAGGCGTGCTCTGGTACATTCCGCCCAGCAGCTTGGCAACCGAACGTGGCGGGTTGCGCCGGGAAGACCTCCGGCGCGCAAAAGCGTTCGAGGCATCAAGCCTTGGCCTGGCGCGCCGGCCTTCGGGCCGGGGGTTGCGGAGCCGCTCCTGCGGACGGCGCCAGGTTCCTGACGTCGCTCCGTCGCAACAAGCGTCGGCGAAACTGGGAAGCAATGGTCGGGCAGCTGCGCGGAATGTAGGTTCCTGCATCGCCATCTGCGCTATTATGGAAGACAGTCGCCGTGTAGAACAAGGACAAAACCCGTCGGCACAGGGGACGAATCCGCGGCTGTCGCGTCCAGTCAGCCCGAACCCCGCGGACCGCGGCGCGGGCCGTTCGTCGGACGAAAGTCGTCGCGGGCGGTCGGGACGAAGGGGGGCAGACGGTCCGTGCGTTCCAGTCGGGGGAGCGTCCAGGCCTTGGCGCTCGACAATGGGGCCACCCCACCACACAGGGACATGGGGTTAGGTTGGAGTGGCGTCGGGGCGCAGGCGCCAACACCGCCCCTCGCGTTCAACGGCCTTGGCATGCTGTGGCAAGAAGACCGCTTCCGCCCGGGTGAGTATGTGGCCGTCGACGACTGGCTCGTGGAGCGCAAGGAGTTCCACAGCCATGCCTTCTACGAGATGGCCCTGGTGACCGGCGGTCAGGGCCGGCACCTCTCCGGCAGCCACCTTCAGGACGTCGCCGTGGGAGACGTGTTCCTGATCGCACCGACCGTACCCCACGCCTTTGCCAGTGCCGGCACGGCCCCCTTGGGTGTGCGCCACGTCAGCTTTCAGGAAGCGGCCCTCGCCACGGACGCGTCCTGTCCCGAACTGACCGTCGGCATCAGCCTCTTCTTCCAGAGGGACGAACACGGCGGCCCCTGGAAATTGCCGAGGGGCGTCGGCGAACCGGACGACGCCTCCGGCTGCGGTCCGGGCGCGTCGGCTGCCGGCGGGGCGGAGGCCCTTGAGCGCACCCCACCCGTGAACGCAACCGGCGGCCTGTGGGACGTGACCGCCGCCATGGTGCAGGAGTACCAAAGGCGGCAGGCCGGATACCAGTGGGTCTTGCAGCAATACCTGCACGTCCTGTTGGTGCTCCTGTGCCGCATCGCCCGCCGCACGACGGGCATGGCCCCCGCCCGCGCCTTGGACGACCCCTGGCCCCACCTGCTGAGCGCCATCCGTTACGCACACGCCCACGCCGGAGCACCCGTCCGGGTGGCCGACCTGGCCGGAGCCGCCGGCTGGTCCGCCGATCACTTCAGCGCGGTCTTCCGGCGCTGCACCGGGCAGAGCGCTGCCGCATTCCTGCGCCGCTGTCGCCTGGGCGGAGCGGCAGCCTCCCTGCTGGCTGAGACCCTGCCGGTGGCCGATGTCGGCGCCCGCCACGGGTACGCCGACCAGCGCAGCTTTCGTCGGGCCTTCGCGCAGGCCTTCGGCCTCTCCCCCGACGCCTACCGCAGGGCCTACCGCGAGGGCCACTGAACCTGAATCTCGCAGTGTCAGGCGGGCGCCGCTGTCGCAGAAGGACCCTGCCATACGAGCGGGTGAGGTCGTGGCGAGGGGCCGGCGCCTGGGCGCCCAGGCGCCGGGCAGCCCCTTTGCGAAAATCAGGCTGAAAGACGCGCTCGCCCCAGGCTCCACCGATCGGGCTGCGGCCCACACCGCCAGCGGCAGGCGCTGGGCCGCCTCGGAGGGGCCCGTCCCTCCCTCCCCGTACCGGGCGGCGGATTGACCCCGCCCCGAGAGCCGTCCGCGCCGCGCGCCGGATCCCTCCCCCGCTTCCTTCTCACCCCGCGGCCTTGGCCAGAGCCACGATCTGGCTCTTGAACGGCGAGAGGTACACGTGATCCACGTCGACCCCGCCCGAGAATCCGACGCCCCAGGTCGAGGCCCACTGCAGCAGTGCCTTCTGGTAGCCCGGGCGGGTCTGCGGGAACGCCGCCTGCAAGTCGGAGCGACTGGCGTAGACGGCGGAGAGCACGGCCCAGGCGTACCGCATGGAGGGGTGCCGCTGCTCGACGGCGGCGAGCGCCGGGGGGAGCGGCAGCGGCGTGACCCACTGGGCTCCGGCCGGTAAGGCCGGGGCCAGGGCGGGGGCCGGCGTCGTCGTCGCCCAACCCGCCGGGACGGGGCCTGCGCTCGGAGGCGAGCCGGCGCCACCGACCTGCACCGCACGTGAGGGCCGAAAGGAAAGCCGGTCGGCCAAGCCTCGCACGTAGCCTTTGTTGCCCAGGACCGCATTGGCCGCGCAGGCGTAGACGCCGACCCAGCAACCGGCCATGGTGACCCGCACCGGGGGGGCGACCGCGACCCAGTGAAGGCCGTCGGTCGAGGCATAGGCGGTCCACTGCTCCCGCGAGCGGCTGAGGCGCAGCCAAACCGGCCGTCGCAACAAATGGGACGCGGGGGAGGCGCCGACCGGGTTGAGCGCCTGAGGCGTCAGCGTGCTCGCCGGAGAGATCGCGTCGGTAAGCACCGCCGACACCCCCGGCACCGGCCGGTAAGCCAGCAGCAGGCCCGAACCGGCGCTGACCGCGATCGCCACGAAAGCGGGGTCGTCAGAGAGGTCTGTGGCGGCCAGCAGCCCGACCTGGGCCTGCGCAGGGACGAGGGGCAGGCCCTCGAGCGTGCAACTCAGGTCACAGATGTCCTGGACGCGGGCGGTCCACTCCCCGCTGCTCGCGGTCACCGGCAGGGCGCAGACCACCAGGCTGCCCGCGATGCCGCTGACCCCCGCCCCGTCGCCCAAGAGCCGATAGGCGCCCGTACTGCTCACCGAAACCAGCGCAGGCGCGGACCGCGAAGGACTCCCCGCACCCTGCAGAGGGGGCGGCGCGTAGTGGGCCCCGGGGGCGGGGGCCGCCGCCAACTGGGCGTCCTCGAAAGCGACCACGCGCCGGGCGCCGACGAGCACCGCGCTTCCGGTGCTCTCCAGGGCGTCGACCTGCCCGGCGATGGCTCGCAGCCCGTGCGCCAAGCCGGTCTGCCGCTTGAGCACGGCTTGCTCGCCATTCTCCACCAGGGTGTGGGCCTGCGCCTCGGCGAAAGGGATTACCGGCTGGGGAACGGCCTGGTTGTTCAGGATGGGCGCGATGAGGGCCGCGAGGTTCTTGCGCCGCAGCAAGGGGACGGTGTTTCCCAGGACGGTCACGTACTCTTCCTGAAGAGACTTCAGCGCCGGCGGTTGCAGGCCGAAGCGCATCAAGGTGCGCTGCACCGTGGGATCATACGCCACCCAGCGCAGAACCTCCCAAGCTGCCTCGGGGAAACGGGTCGAGGCGTTGATGGCCCGGAAGATCCGCGCCGTGTAAGCGAACGAGCCCTGGGGCATGGTCGGCATGGGGAAAAAGTCCCACTTCATGGCCCCGGTCATGGCCACCATGGCCTCCACCTGACTGGTCATGGCAACGGCGGCGTCCCAGAAGGCCGTGGAGGCGAGTTGCCCGCGCAGGATATGCCCCAGCCCCGTGAACATGTCGGCGCCGCCGAAGCCGGTCAGGGTACATACCCCGTTTTGCACCAGGGGGACGATCTCGCTCATCGCGCCGTAGGCCGCGGGTTGGTCGAGGAGACAGCGCGCGGGCGCCGCCGGATCCATGAGGTTCGCGCCCCAGCCGCGGAGGTAGGCCTCGGGGATCCCACTCTCACACCAGAAGATAGCCCCGCCCGCACGCGGCGTCTTACCGCCCCGCACGGTGGTCGCCTCCCAGAAATGCAACCAGTCCGCCCAGGTCCAGGCCGCCTCCGGCTGCCCCAGGCCCAGTTGGTCCGCCAGGGAGAGGTTGGCCACCATGCTGTCGGTCGCGATGTAAAACGGCAGCGCGTAAAGGCTTCCGTTGACACGAAAGCTGTCGACCAGCGGGGTCGGCCAGACGTTCGTCGAGACGTTCTCCGCACGCAGGTACGGCGTGAGGTCCAGGAGAAATCCGTGATTGGCCAGGGAACTGAAGTTGAACCACCCCGCGACGACATCCGGCGCCGTGTCGGCGGCGAAGTCGGTGGTTTCCACCCCGGGCAAGAGCGGCGTGATCTGTAGCCGCAGGCTCCGGTGGGCCGCGCGCAAGGGGGCGCTGGCGTCCCACAGGGCCTGCAAGACCGTCGTAGTTTGCTGCGGGTCCCAGAGGCCGGCCTGATACATCATGGTGATCGACACGGGGGTTCCCACCACCGCAGCGGTCGGCCCGGCCGCCGCCCCTGCGGCCCCGGGCACCCCCAGCAGCGCGGCGCCGGCCGAGACGGCCCCCACCGCCAACAGCGGACGGCGCCGACAGCGCAACACATGACCTGGCATGGGGCAACACCCTCTTCACTGTTAAGAAACTCTTTAGGTGCGGAAACGATAGCGTGGCTGCCATGGGAGGCCATCATGCCATGGAGACCAAGGCACCGGGGACGACGCCGTACCCGCCATGCCCCGGTTCCCCGCGTGGTCCCCGCGCCCGAATCGACGGCCCCCGATCCCCGCCGCGGCAAACCTCCGCAGCCGAGTCCAAGTCCCCGCTACGGTCACACGGACAGCCCGCTACCGTGACACCGACACCCTTTACAATAGGGACGTACGTCGGCGAAACGGAGGACCGTTTCCTTCGGAAAGAGGGACAAATCCCGGGCTAATGCACAAGGGGGTGTCGTGGCCGCTCCGCGGCCGGCACCCCAACCTTCCGAGAGCCACCGTCGTAACTGTCAGGACCACGCCAGCACCTCGCCCGGATCGTCCTGCCCGGTCCTCCGGCACGGCGCCGCAGTTCAGTGAGCGTGCGTAGGTTCTCGGGGGCGCACGCAGCGCGTGGCCCGACGACGCCTCCGACGCGCTGGCGCTTCCGCCGCGGCCAACTGGTGGCCGGCGACGTCGACGGCGACGGGCTCGCCGATCTCTGCAGCTACGGCAGCGCGGGTGCGGGGACCCTGACGGTCCTCTTCGGGGACGGGCGGGGGAACTTCGGGCGCGCGGTGCACTCGGTCTGGCCCGGCACCGGGGGACGCGGCACCCTGGTCGCGGCATCGTTCTCCCAGAACCAGCGCGTCGATCTGGCGCTGCATGGCAGGGTATCCATTCACCCGGACTAGGCGTAACTAGCTAGGCGACCGGCACAGGTCTCCCCCGCCTTCCGGCCGGCCAGGGCCCGGCAAGGGCCAATCCCACCAGATAGAGCCCCAGTGCCACCGCCAGCACCCCGGCAAAGCCCCAGGCGACCCCGAGGACCATGGCGAGCACGGCGCCGACTACGGACCCCGCGGCGTTCTCGCTGAACAGGCGCGGACGGCAAGCGGCAGGGCATGTCCGCAACAGGCTGGGTAACGGCAATCCCAACCCCGCCGACAGGCAGGTGAGCAGAGCACAGGCCACCACCGCGCTTTCGGCGGCGCCGACATGGAGCCCGAGAGGCGCCACCCACGTGCTCAGCACCAGGATCAGGGAGACGGCCAGCGCCGCACTCGCCAGGGCCCCGCGGACACCGGGGCGCCACCGGACGGCCCCCAGCCCGGCGCCGAGCAGCATACCCCCCAGTCCCGCCGACAGCGCGCTGGTGGGCCCGCCCAGGAGGAGGACGAACCGCTCGACGCAAGCGACCTCCACCAGCAGAAAGGCCATGCCGGTCAGACCGGCGATGAGCGAGGTGGCGAGCGGGGGGCCACCCTCCCCCCGCCGACGCCAAAGGAGGAGCAGCCCCGCCAGCGCGCCGCCAACCGCGAGCGCCACCCAGGCGCTCCGGGGGACGCCGGGCGTGAACAGGAAGAAGAACGGTCGATTGTCGGTCACGGGGAAGTAATTGAACGCCGATCCCCGGAGGAACGCACGCAGGCCGATCTTCCCTTCGGCCAGACCGCTCAGTAGGTTCGGGTACACGTAGGGCAGGTACACAGGCACCAGGCCCGCGCGGCCCATCGCCAGACCCAGCCGCGTCGCCGCGGCGCGGCTGAAGCGTCGCTGCCGGTAGAGGACGATGGTCGGCCTCGCCTCGGGCGTCGTCGTGGGGACCGCCGCCATCGCCCAGTGCAACAGGGACTCGGCCGCTCCCATCCGGCGGTCACGCATGGTGGCCCGCACGCCCGTGAACAGCACGCGGCTTCCCTCCACCACCTGGTGCGCGATCACCGCGAGCGCACCCCGGGGAGAGACCAGGCGCAAGTCCTGCTGCAGTGCCTGCGTCGTGAAGACGTAGCTGCCGGCCAGCGCCAGGCTCCCGGGCTGCGCCGCCTGCGAGGTGACCAGGTCGAGCAGGACCAAACCGTACGCTCCCGGGCGCGCCCCAGCCGCGAATCGCCGCGCGTTGGCGGTGACGTAGCGTACACCGGGCCGGTCGGCGATGCGCCCGTCGAAGGGTGCCTGGGCGAGCAGGATGGGCCGCACGGCCGGGTCGATCTCCACCGCGGTGACGGAACGGGCCCCCAGAGCCAAGGCCGCGGCCACGTCCGCACCTCCCCCGGCGCCGAGGTCGAGCACGGTCCGCGGCCGCGACCAGCGTTCCGCGAAACCGACAATCCCCCGCGCCACAGCGCTGGCTTGATCCGCCGCGTATATATAACTGCCGCTCCCGCCGTCGATGAACAGCATCTTGCGCCCGGAACGGCCGGACCCGACCAGCGTCGTGAGACCAAAGGTCGACCAGTGCTGCGACATCGGCGCCCCGGGATGAAGCCGCAGAGCCGCGACCAGCGTCTTGGCGGGCGACACCCCGCGCAGCGCGCGGAAGGGCGGGTGCAGTGGCACGGCCGCGGCCACACCGCCTAGGACCGCCACGGCGGCCCAGGTCGCCGCGAGCGGCCATCCCCGCCTGACGGACCCCATCCCAGTGCCAGCGGCCAGAGGAAGCACGGCCAGCAGGACCAAGCCGCGAAAGGCCCCAACCCAAGCCAGCAGCGCAACTCCCAGGACCAGTCCAGCGACGCCCGCCAGCACGTCGCTGACGTACACCGCCTCGGGCGCGCCCCCCACATAGCAACGAGCGACCACCGCGCCGGGCCAATAAAACACCAGGGCAGCCGTCGCGACGTACACGGCGATCACGTTTGCGTCCCGCCACAGGTGCAGCACCAGCACCGCAAGCACCATGCTCCCCGCCCAGTACAGCCACCAGCGGGGCGGGACCGCCGTGCCAACCTGCCGAGACGCCCAGAAGGCCCCCGCCCCCGTCCCAAACAGGGCGATCGCCACCGCCAGGTACGCCCAGGCTGACGAAAACAGCACGGAGAACGCCCCGGCAAGCAGAACCTCCGCCGCCAGGCCGCCGCCCGCCGCGACCGCGACCGCCAGCAACGGCCCGAAGCCCGTCCGTTCCGGCGTCCGTTGGACCGTCCCCGCCCCCCTCACGCAGCCCGTGCGGGACACCCGGCGCCAAGAATCGCCCCCACGGACGCTCCGGCTCGCGATCACCCCTTGATTCCGGTCAAGGTAATGCCCCGCACGAAGAGGCGCTGGCCGAAGTAGAAGAGCACCAGGAGTGGCACGATCATCATCGTCGTCCCCGCCATCAGGTAATTCCAATAGGCGTGGTGGCGACCGATGAAAAAGTACAGCCCCACGGCGAGTGTGTAGAGCCGATTGCTGCTCAGGTAGATCAAAGGATTGAGGAAGTCGTTCCAGCTGCCCTGGATCGAGAAGATAAGGACCGCGATGATCGCCGGCAGCGCGTTGGGCACGATGATGATGAACAGAATGCGCAGATGGCCCGCCCCATCGATCGCGGCGGCGTCCTCCAGTTCCTTGGGTATGCCCATGAAGAACTGTCGTTCCAAGAAGATCAGGAAGGCGCTTACCGCGAAGAAATGCGGCAGCCAGAGGGGGTAGTAGGTATTCACCAACCCGAGCTTATCGAAGAGGGCGAAAACCGGGATCAGCGTGACGGCATAGGGCAGCATCAGGGTGGATAGCAATAGGATGAAGAGGACATCCTTTCCCGGCGCCTCGAGGCGAGCAAAGGCATAAGCGGTCAGGGTGCAGGTGATTACGTCCCCCAGGGCCGTCAGCCCCACCACGGTCAAGGTGTTGGCGAAGTAATGCAGGAAGGGGAGCACGACCAGCGTGTGATAGTAGTTGATCCAACGCACCGGCTGCGGGACCCATTGGGGCGGCAGGGTAAACACCTGATATTCGCGTTTCAGCGATGACGAAACCATCCAGACGAAGGGCAAGAGCATGATACTGGCCCCGGTCGTCAACAGGACGTAAACGAAGACTCCGCGCCACACCGCGCCGCCGTCGCGCCGCCGCCTGGCGGGCGGCGCGTCCGGAACCGCCGCGCCCACGTCAAGCGCCCCCATAGTACACCCAATTCCTGCTGGAGCGCACCACCAGCAGCGTGAGGCCCATGATGAGTAGGAACAGCACCCAGGCAAGGGCGGACGCATACCCCATGCGCAGATAGCGGAAGGCGTTCAGGTATAGGTACAACGCGAAGAACAGCGTACTGTGTTCCGGTCCGCCGGCCGTCATGACGAAGGCCTGGGTGAACGTCTGCATCGCACCGATGATACCGATCACCAGATTGAAGAAGATGGTCGGAGTGAGCAAGGGCACCGTGATGCGAAAGAAGCGTATCCAAGCGCCGGCCCCGTCGATGGCCGCGGCCTCGTGCAGTTCCTCTGGTATCCCTTGCAAGCCCGCCAGGAAAATGATCATCGCTCCGCCCAGACCAGTGAGGCTCATGATGATCAAACTGGGCAGCGCCTCCCGGGGACTGGCGAGCCACTGCTGCGCCGGGATGTGAAACCACGAGAGCACAGCGTTTGCCATGCCGAAATCGGGATTGAAGACCCAGAGAAACAGGACTGAGATCGAGATCCCACTCACAACGGAAGGAAGATAGAAAATCGTGCGGAAGAGCGCGAGACCCTTCACCCTTTGGTTGCACAGCACCGCGACGGCCAGGGCCAACGCCAGCCCGAGGGGCACGCTCACCAGCGAGTAGAGCGCGGTGACTTTCAAGGACTGCCAGAAGAGCGCACTGTGCAACATGTGGCGGTAATTCGCCAGTCCAGCCCAGCGGGGCGGGGTCAGGATGTCCCAGCGCGTGAAGCTGAGCAGCAGCGAGGAGATCATCGGACCGAAGTAGAACCCGAGAAAGCCGACGACCCAAGGCGCGATGAACAGATAGAAGACCGCCGCCTCCCGTTTCTTGCGTCGCGACATGGGTGCTCGGATGCGGCCGTGCTCGGTCCCGCCGCGCGTGGCCACGCACCTCTCCCCCTGGGTGAGCGGTGGGAACTCCCTCACCGGACCGCGCTCGCCCAGCGCCGCCCGTGCCGCCTCGCGTGGCACCGGCTCGGCCTTTCCGGCCGCGTCCCAGCTTGGCTCGGGCCGGCGTGCCGGGCGCTCTTGGCCACATCCGCGGGCAGGCGTGGCACACTTCCCCACGCCTGCCCGCGGCGGCGTACCCACGGCCATCGCCACGCGGTCCACGCGCACCAGCATGCGGCTAGCCGGCGTGGCTGAGCGAGGCCTGCAACTTCGCGTCGATCGTGGCCGTCGTCTGCCGCATGGTCTTAGCCACAGGCGCGCCACGAATCATCGCGTTGATCGCGCTCTGGAGCGGCGGGACCACGTCACGCGTCCAGTAGATCGTCTTGAGCGGTGCCAGCGGATGCAGGTACTTCGTCTGGGCGAAAAACGGCGCGTAA
>JAJZZC010000040.1 GCA_021797775.1 Bacillota bacterium | reverse complement strand
TGACTTTCGCAAAGGGGCGGCCGGTCACCTTGGTGCCCAGGGGCCGGCCCCTCGCCACGACCTCACCCGCTGGCGTCGCGGGGTCCTTCTGCGCCAGCGGCGTCCGCCTGACACTGCGAGATTCAGGATCATCCGCGCGGCGGCGGTGGGCGCGGACGGCGTTTACCGTGCCGTTGTGCTACCGGGCCTGTGGGTCCACGCGGCGTCGCTGCGGTCCGACGGCATGCCCGACCCGCTGACCGCGGTCGCTCAGGTCGTTGGACCGATGGCCGTGATCGAGGCACTGCCTGCCGCCGGGGAGGGCCTGCCGCCGAACGGGTGATCCACGCCGCCCCGCCGCGCCAGGGCTGGCGCCGGACCTGCAGCCCAGGTGGCTTGGGACTGCGCGCTGCCTCAACCTGTCGAGAACATCGGGCGACCGGGCGCACCCGTTGCGTCGCGCCGAGCGTTGCCGCGCGCCGCCGTAACTTCCCCGCGAGGTGCCGCCCGTCACCCCACGGCGACGGTCTCAGCGGCCTCCCCCTCTCCGCCGGTGCCGACCTGACCCCGTGGGACGCAGGAAAGGCTGGCCGCGGGGGGAAGGCAGCGGGGGAGGGGCCCTGCGGTGTGGCGCGCCGCCGGTGCGGCGTGGTGGGGCACTTGCGGCGCGGAGACCCGGTTGGGCCGTTGTGGGAGCCGCCCCACCGCGGGCGGCGCTGGCCGGTGCCCGCGGGCACGGCCGGGGCCGCCCGCCGCTCCCGCCGCGGCCCGTCGGCCCCGCCAGGGGGGAACGGCTTGCGTGAGACTCAGGCGACCCCCAGCCGCGCGCGGCGACCGGGCACGCTGCGGCGCATCTTCGCCTACCTGCGGCCCGTCTGGCCCCTGGTCCTGGCTTCATTGCTCCTGACGCTCGTGGGCGCGGTCGTCGGCCAGTTGCCGCCGCTCGCCAACCGCTACCTGATCGATCACGTCCTTGCGCCCCGTCCCGGCCAGCGCGTGGCGCGGCCCCTGCATGTGGTGGTCATCATCGCGCTCGGCCTCTTCGCCGTCCAGTTGTTTAACGCGGGCGTGACCTTTGTGCGCAACTACTCCACGCGCATCGTGGGCCAGCGTATGGTTCTCGGCATGCGCAGCGACGTCTTCCGCAAGGTGATGTACCTCTCGCCAGACTTCTACATCCAAACGGGGATCGGGCAGATCCTCTCGCGCGTGATGAACGATACAAGCACCGTGCAGAACTTCGTCGCCACCAACATCAACCAGATGCTGACCCAGGTCTTCACCTTCGCCGTCTCGCTGGGCATCATGCAGCGCCTCGACCCGCGGCTCACGGACACACTGCTGCTGTTCGGCCCACCCATCGCCGGATCGGTCCTGCTGTTCTCCGGGCGCCTGCGTAACCTGAACCGCCGGATTCGGCGGCAGACCGCGCGGCTGACCGCCGCGGTGCACGACGCGCTGGCGGGCTTCATCACGATCAAGGCCTTCGGGGTCGAGGAGCCCGTGATCGACTCCTTCCAGGTGGAGAACGTCGACCTGTTCGGTAAGAACCTGGCGCTGCTGCGGCTGCAGGCAGCCTTCACCAACACCATGGGGCTCATCACCGGCGCCTCGGCCGCCTACTTCATTCTCTTCGGCGGCTGGCAGGTGCTGCACGGGCTGTCCCTGGGCACCTACGTCCTGGCCAACTCGATGCGCGGCAACCTCTTTCTGCCCTTCACCTCCTTCGCGGGCCTGACGGCCTCCTACCAGCAGGCGGCGGCCGGCGCGGAGCGGATCTTTGAGTACCTGGACACGGAGGCTTCGGTCGCGGACGGGGAGGGGGCCGGCGACCTGCCGCCCGGCGCAGGGGCCGTGGCCTTTCGCGACGTGGTCTTCCACTACCCCCGTGAGCCGCAGCCGAGCGCGCTGGCCGCGCTGGCGGGCGGCTCGGCGGTGGAGCCCGTCGGCCTGCTGCGGCGGGCGGGGGCGGCCACGCCCGCCGCCGAGGCCACCCGGGTACGGGCCGCGGCCCCGTTTCGACCCGTGGGGAGGATGGAGGGGGCGGCGTTCGCCCGCTGGCGCCGCATCCTGCGGGTGCTGCGCGGCGAGGAAGGCGCGCGGGCTGAGGAGCCCGCCCCAGAGGTCGAGGCCGCGGCCGGCGTGTCGGCGGAGGCGGAGGAGGCCGGCGAGGTGGACGATCCCGCGGAGGCTCCGCCCCCGGCGGCGCTGCGTGGGGTGTCCTTCGCCCTCCGCGCGGGCGAGACGGTCGGGCTCGTCGGGCCGAGCGGCGGGGGCAAGTCCACGGTCGCCGCGCTGATCGCCCGCTTTTACGACTGCGACGAGGGTGCAGTGCTGATCGACGGCCACGACCTCCGGCGGGTGACCCTGCGTTCGCTGCGCCGGCAGGTCGCGGTGGTGCTGCAGGACGTCTA
Organism: Bacillota bacterium; assembly: GCA_021797775.1. GTDB lineage: Bacteria > Bacillota > Sulfobacillia > RBS10-35 > JAJYVN01 > JAJZZC01. Next base: position 26,116 of record JAJZZC010000040.1, on the reverse strand, counting down.
CGTGTTCCGTGGCAGTGTGCGGGACAACGTCGCCTTCGGGCTTGGGGGCGTGACGGATGCCGGGATTGACGCCGCCCTGCGCGCGGCCAACGCCCACTTCGTCTGGGACCTGCCGCAGGGGCCGGAGACCGTCGTGGGCGAGGGCGGGCTGACCCTATCCGGGGGCCAGCGGCAGCGCATCGCCATCGCCCGCGCCCTGCTACGGCGCCCGCGCATCCTCATCCTCGACGAGGCGACCTCGGCCCAGGACACCATCAGCGAGGACGCGGTGATGGAGGCCATCCGCGAGCGCACCGGCGACATGACCGTCGTGATCATTGCCCACCGGCTCTCCACCGTCGTGCACGCCGACCGTATCCTGGTCCTGGAGGAGGGCCGGCTGGTCGAGGAGGGCCGTCACCCACAGCTCCTCGCCGCCGGCGGATTGTACGCGCGGCTCTATGGTGAGGAGGCGGGGTGCGCCGCCGCGTCCCCGGGTCAGGGGGTGGCGGGCCGCGCCGGGTCCGCGTGAGGATTCGGGCGGGACGGGTGGCGGGGCGCCCCGTTCGCCCACATCGAAGGTCGCTCCGCGCGCCCGCGGCCGGAGCGAGGAGAGGCTGCCACAGGCGTCGGCGATGGCCGAACGGGAGCGAAAGGCCGCGCCTTCGCGCTCCTGCTTCGTGCTACCGGACCGAGCGGGCGGCACGCTTCGGCGCCCGCGGCCATGCCAGGCTCGGCGGAGGGCGAGGGTCCTCCCCCCGAGCCATCTGCCGTGGCTCGGGGGGACCGGCTGCATGGCACCTCCAGCTGGGTGCCAACGACCGGGCGGGGCACGCTCACTCCGCCTGGCGGAGCATTTCGTCGACCAGGGTCTGCTCGTCTGGCTGCCGGTCGGACAGCACCCAGGACGCCCCGAGGCCGAAGCCGGGCAGCACCGTCGACGAGAAGACGCCGGCATCTCGCGCCGGAGCGGGGCGGAAGCGCCCGTCAGGTCCACGGACAAAGAAGCCAACGGTTCCCCGTTCCAGGTCGACCAGCCAGTATTCGCCCACCCCGGCGGCTTCGTATTCACGGTACTTGTCGCCACGGTCGCGGCCGGCGCTCTCCCGGGAGACGATCTCCACCGCGACATCAGGCGGGCCTTCCAGCCAGGTGTCGTGCAGACGGTCCAGGCGGTCTTGCAGGACGACGCTGAGATCTGGTTCGCGGCCAGGCAGGGCAGGGCCGAGCTTACACTGGAACGGGGCGGGTATCACGACGCCGACCTTGCGACGCCGGAGGTACAAGCTGAGCAGTGTGGTTAGGAAGCGCGCAACCTCCTGGTGCCGCCGGGAGGCCGGACTTGCCAACTCGACTCGTCCCTCCACCCATTCGGCTTGGGTGTCTTCGTCCAGCCAGTCCAAGAACTGCTGGTACGTCATCGTCCGTACGGCAGGACGATCCGGCGTAGTACGAAGGTGCATCTCGGGGCCTCCCTCCTCACTTCGAGAGTTGCCACACCCCCGGCGTCGGAACTCAGGCCGCGGAAGGGTCGGGGTACGTTCACCAGCGGGAGTGTAGCACGGTCCTTGTCGGCGTGGACCGGTTGCTGCTGACATACGCGACGGACGCCGGCGCGCGGGCCGGGCAAGCCGCTCGCTACGCGCCGCCGGCAGGCGGGCAGTTCGCGGAGTGCGCCCTCCTGCTGCCCACCACGGCCGCGCAGCGGGCCACCGGTGGAGTAGTACCTGACGTGGCGGAGCCGTTCGCGCCACGAGGCAAGAGGGCACGCGATGCGGCCAGCGCAACAGCTTGCGTCACGCCACATGGTGGGTGCAATCGGCCGCGCGGCCTGTGTGGTTGGCGTGGCCGAACGGTCACGGTGACCACATGGCTACGGCCGATATGTCTCCCCGCTTCGGCCTGACATGCGCGGGCGGATGCAACACGCAAAGGCTGGGCGGAGGCACTCGGGAGTGCCCCGCGGGCTGTCAACCGGAAGACGTGGGCCCCCCGCGGTCGAGACTGGCCCCAAACGTGGGGAGGAGCGCCGGCCTCGCCTACCGCGCGGGCGCCTGCGCAGGCTCCGCAGCTGGCGATCCACCCGGTCCGATTGCCTCGGTCCGCGGGGGCAGGTCGGCGGGTTCGACCACCAGCGTGCGCTCGTTGCGGTAGAGGACGAAGCCCGGTCGGGCCCCGGCCGGCTTGGAGACGTGCCGCCGCAGGGTGAAGTCGACGGCGGTGTGCGCGGCGGTTCGCCCCGCGCTGAAGTGGGCGGCGCAGCGCGCCGCCTGCAAGATCGCCGTGCCCGGGGGCTCGCCCCGACCCGGGCCGTCGGCGGGCGGTTGCAATAGCACGTGGCTACCCGGGATCTGCCGCGCGTGCAGCCACACATCGTCCGGCCGCGCCATGTGCATGGTCAAGTGGTCGTTGCTCCCTGCGCTCCGCCCGACCAGGATCACCCAGCCGGCATCTGCCGCAAAGCGTAGAGGCGGCGCGGGCACCGGCCGCGCCACCCCGCCCGCCGTCGCGCCCTTGCCCCGCAGGGGTGCGGGGCGGCGCGCGGACCCACTGGCGCCCCCCGGCCCCCGTTCCCGCAAGAGGCCCTGGGCAGCCATCTCCGCCTCGAGGGCAGCCAGGTCACGGGCGTCCTCGGCGTGTTCCAGCGCCAGCGTGGTCTCCTCCAGGTAACGCCCCTCGTCACGCGAGGCCTGCAGCCGTGCGCTGACCTCCTCGCGGGCGCGCCGCTCCTTGCGGTAGGCCCGCAGCAGGCGCTGGGCGTTGGCGGCGGGAGCAAGCGCGGGGTCGAGCGCCACGCGCACCTGGCGCTCGGGGTCTTCGAAGGAAGGAAGCCACGCCTCGGCCGCGCCGCGCGCGACGAGGTGGCCATATGCCAGCAGCAGCTCGCCCGCCACGCGGAGGTGGTCGCAGTCCTCGGCCCGGGTCCACTCCTCCTCCTGTTTGGCGATCCGACGGGCCGTCCGCTCCCTGGCCGCGCGCAGCGCGGCGGCGAGCCGCTGGCGCAACGCGTCCGCCTGCCGGGCCGCCGCCAGCCGCCCGTAGGCCTGGGCGCACGCGTCCGAGGCAGAGGGCGCCGGCTCCGCCTCCCAGCCCGGCAGCGGCCAGGCCGACGGAACCGGGCCGCGCGGGGTCTCCAGAACGCAGGGGCGGAAGCGCCCCTCGCTGATGGAGCGCGCCAGGCCCGCGACCGCTGCGGCCAGGGCCTCGTCGCCCGGGTCGCGGCAGGGGATGGTGGGTTGTGGCGGCGCGCTCCGCGGCATCCCGGCCGCCCCCGCCACGCCGTCGCCATCCGCACCGACGCCGGGCTCCCCGTTGCGGACCAGGCCAGCGTCGTGACTGTCCGCGCCAGGACGCGGCGCCACCGGGGGTGGCTTGGGGCCGGTGGCCCCCTCCGGGCTCGGCCCACCGGGCGACCCGCCAGCCCACGCGGCAAGGGCGGCGGCGAGCGCGGGTGTCAGACCGAACACGGCTGCCGCCAGGCGCGCCGCCGCGGGCTCCTGGGGATCGCGTGCGCCGAGCGCGGGCAGCAGCTCGGCGCGGAGCCCCTCCGGCCCCCCAGCTGCAAGCGCCAGGACCGGATCGACGCGCGCCGTAGGCCGGGGTGGGGGCACATACGGCAACCCGGGCAGCACTTCGCGGTGGCGGTTGACCTCTTCAGACACGCGCCGCAGGGCGTCGAGCACCCGGCCGTCGGGACCGACCAGGATGATGTTGGCCAGCCGGCCCGTCAGTTCGACGATCAGGCGCAGCGGGCGCGCGTTGCCGAGTTCGTCGCGCGCCGCGAGGTGCAGTTCCAGCACACGTTCCAGCCCCGACTGGCGGCAGGCCGCCAGTCGCGCCCCCTCGACATGTCGCCGCAGCAACTGGCAGAAAGCCGGGGGCGTGGCCGGGTTGGCTGGGCGCGATGGCAGGAAATGCACCCGGTTCAGGCCGGGGTCGGCCGAGAGCAGCAGGTGGTGGCCGCCGCGGGGCGAGTGGATCTGCAGGACTAGGTCGCTCGGACGGGGCTGGCCGACCCGGTCCACCCGCCCTCCCCGGCAGAGGGCCTCCAGTTCGGCCCCCACGGCCGCGACGAGCCAGGCGTCCACATCGCCACCCCCTCTGCGCCCGGCCGGCGCCTCAGCCCTCTGTCGGGCGCGCGCGCTGGACCGAGCGGCCAACCACAGAGTATACGCCGTTGCCGCCACGCTGCGGGTGCCGCTCTGGCGCGTCCGCATGCTACCCTGTCAGGTGGGGACGCGGCGTGGGGAGGAGGGTGGCGGCTCGTGTTGGTGCGTGGGCTCCTGATCGTCGCGACGTACTTCCTGCTGGACTGGTCCCTGGGCGCCTTCGCATTTCTGCGCCGGAACGGCCTCCCCCGGACGTTGCGTCGGGCCCTCTCCCTAGCCCTGGCGGTCTGCGCGGCCAGCGGCGTGCCCATTGTGCGGTAGGAGGCTGTCACGAAGGTCCCCTCTCGCGACAGCCTCAAGCTCCGGGCCCCGGTGTCGCGGGTGCGTTTGGTCAGGCCCGCGGCAGCGCTGTTGGCAGCGCCGTCCGGGGCGGCGGTCTCGAGCGTGGCCGCGCCCGCGGGAGCCCCGCCACCAGCGGGGCCGTCGCCGCTATCGCGAGGCCGCCGGGAGGGGACCGCGGTCTTCCCAGTCGGATGTCAGGTCGTCCAGGGGCGGCGTGCGTCCGGCCGCGGTCGCGCGGATGGCGCGGGGGCTGGCGGGCGGTCTCCACCGAGCGGCACGCCGGGGAACGCGGCGCTCTCTCCGGCGCCGCGCCCCGGCGGGGCGCGGGCGCGCCCAAAAGAGGCGGACGCCATTCGCGGCATGGAAGGATATGGATCATGGACGCCGAAGCAGCTCCGCGGGCGGGGGAGGGCGTCGCGGGCGATGGGCTGTTGGCGCGCGTGGTCGAGGCCAAGCGGCGGCGCGACTGGGCCACGGCGGAGACGCTGCTGCGCCAAGCCCTCGAAGGCCGACCGGATGACCCGTTTCTCCGGGCCAGTTACGCGGACCTGCTCTGCCGTCGCGGCGATCCCGACGAGGCCCTGGCCCTGGCCGACGCGGTGTTGAGTGAGCATCCCGGTTTCGCGCCGGCCTTGGTGGCTCGGGGGATGGCTGCGGAACGCCTGCATCACCCACGGGACGCCGTCCTCGCCTTCGAAGCGGCCTGGGCGGCCGCGCCGAGCGCGTTCGTCGCGCGGCGCCTTGCTCGGGCGCGGGCCACAGCGCAGGGCGCGGGCGAGGCCCTGGGCTTCGTGCGCCAGGCCCTGGAGCGCTTCCCCGGTGACCAGGCGCTGCGCAAGGAGGAGGCGTTGCTGCTGGAGGGGATGGGGCGGAGCGTGGAGGCGGCGGAGGTGTACCGCGGGACGCTCGGGTCCGCGCCCGACGACGGGTTCGCCTTCGCGCGCATGCTGCGGGCCAGCCTGCACCACCGGCCGCCGGATGAGGCCCTGGCGGAGCTGGCACGGGTGATGCGCCTGTCCGCCCGCGCCGCCAGCCCGCACCTGCTCGGCCTGCGAGCGGAACTGCAGGAGGCCGCCGGCCGGTGGGAGGACGCCGTGGCGTCATGGGAGGCCGCCCTCGCGGCGGATCCGGGCAGCGACTTCGCCCGTGCGCGCCTAGCCTACGCCTGCCGCCGGGCGGGCCGGCTCGACCGCGCCTTCGGCCTGTTGCAGGCCGTGCTCGAGGCCGACCCCGCGGACCCGGCGGCCGTGCGGGCGTTCGTGGCTGACGCGCGCGCCCTCGACCGGCGGCACGAGGCGGCGGACTTCCTCGCCGACCTGGTGCGTCGCCACCCGGGGCGCCGGCCGCTCTGGGGCTGGGTCCGCGTGCTGCGCCGCGACGAGACCCCGCCCGAAGGCACCCCGCCGCGCCCCCGGCGCAAGCGGCGCGACGCGGCCAAGGCGGCCGGGGCCGAGCCCCCGCAACCTGCCCCCCGGCGGCGGCGCCGCAAGGCGCCGCAGGACGGGGACGCGGGGTCCTCGGGCCCGCCGCGGGGTGATCGTGGGGGAGGCGACGTCGGGCGGCCCGGGGGGCGATGGCGCGGGCCGGCCGGCGGGTGACGGTGGGGGAGGCGGCGCCCGGCGGCCGGGGGGTATCGCCCGGGGCAGCCGTCTGGTGGGAGGCGGCAGCGGGTCGGAGTGGGGTACAGTGCGTGGTCCCCGGCCTCACCCGCGCCCCCACTCGCCCCGCGAGGACGAGGGCTCTGTGCGAACAAGCAGGACTGCGTCATTCTCGGCCAATCGGTTGCGCCGGGGTCAGTGGCGGGCACGGGGCAAAAATCGCGCCGCACGTCCCCGGCCTCGCCGGTGTGGGCGGCCCCGGCGCAGCGGCTCCGAGCCCGTGCGCCGCAAGTCCGGGCGCGTCTGCGGCGACCTCCGGTGCGGGCCCCGCGTTACCCCGTTCGCCGCGCCCAAGGCCCCCCGCCAGGATGACGTCCCCCACGCGAAAGAGGACTTTCGCCCAGACCACCTTATTGACGATGAAGGGGGCCCATAGCTATGGCCGTGCGTCGCAAGGCGTCCCCGTACCGTTCGCTCGCGTGGTCCACACCGCCGACGCCGCCGGTGGCCGAGGGCGCCGAACCGCCCGCGGCCGGCGGCGCAACGGCCTCGCGCGAGGCGGGCCCGGCGGCGGCTGGCGTAACCGCTCCCCGTGTGGGCGGGCGCGTGCGCGATTTGGTGGACGTGGCCGCGGTGCGCACCGTCGTCCGCCTCACCGACCTGGACGACCCGGACCTGGAGCCGGGGCTCGCCACGTCCTTCGTGCTCACCAGCGACGCCGAGCACTGCCTGCGGACGGTCCTGCGCGACGTGCGCTCGGGGAGAGGACACGGCTACTTTCTGGAAGGCTCCTTCGGTTCGGGCAAATCGCACCTCATGGCCGTGCTGCTCGGCCTGCTGCGCGGAAGCCTCGGGACCGAGTCCCTGGGCGCGGCGTTGGGCGAGGGCGTCGCCCCGCGCGCGGCGGGCCTGACCCCTGCGGACCTGCCGGAGCGCCCGCTGCTGGTCGTTCCCGTCTCGCTGGTGGAGTTCGCCTCGCGCGAGACCCTGCAGGAGGCGGTGCTGCACGGCGTCGCCCGCGCGGCTCCGGGGTTGCTCGGGGCGGCGGGCGGGCCGGCGCCAAACCGCCGCGAAGCCTTCGCCGCCATCGTCGGTCATCTGCGCGCCAGCGGCACGGGCGGGCTGCTGCTCTGCCTGGACGAGTTGTCCGAGTTCCTCCGCAGCAAGCCCGACGGGCGAGCCTTCGCCGAAGATGTGCGCTTCCTGCAGTTTTTGGGGGAGTGGGCGGAGACGGCGCCGGCCTGGATCCTCTGCAGCGCCCAGGAGGCCATCGAGCAGACCGGCGAGCTGCCCGCGCCCGTCTTCAGCCGCATCCGTGACCGCTACCCCGTACGCTTCCGCCTCGGGGGCGGGCACATCAAGGAACTGGTCTGCCGGCGGCTGATCAGCAAGCGGCCGGGCGCGGGGCCGGCCCTGGAGTCCCTCTACGCGGGCCTGCACCACACCTTCGGTGGCCTGCCGTTCAGCGCCGAGGACTTCATGCGCCTCTACCCTGTGCACCCGGCGACGGTCGAACTGCTCGACGAACTGCGGCCCCTCTTCTCCCAGCAGCGCGGCGTCATCGACTTCATCGTGGCCCGCCTCGGCGGGGACCCGGCGCGGCGCATCCCGCCGTTCCTCGACCAGCCGGCCGACCGCCTGCTCGGCCCGGACTCCATCGTCGAGCACTTCCGCGATCGCGTGCGCGAGCGCCCGGAGACTGCCCAACTGGCCACGGTCGCCCTGCCGTACTTCGAGCGGGAGATGGCCCGGCTCTTCCCGGACGAGGAGACCGCCCGTCTGGCGGGCGGTCTTGGCCGCGTGCTGATCGCGGGCGCGCTCTGCCCGACGCCACGTGCCTTCACCGCCCGCGAGCTCGCCGACGCCCTGCTGCACCGCCTGACCGACCTCGACCCCGCCCTCAACTACGAACTCGTCGCCGAGACTCTGGAGCGCATGGCGGCCGAGGGCGCCTACGTCGGGCGCCGTCAGGCCGCCGACGGCGGCGCGACCGCGTACTTCTGCGACCTGCAGGCCGACCTCTCGCTGGTGGTGCGGCGCCGCCTCGACTACTGGCGTTCAGGCCTGTTGCCCGACGACGCCCGGACTTGGAGCGCGTTGCTGCCGTGGTGCGAGGACGCCAGCGTGCCGCTCAGCCGTCTGGCGGCGCAACCGCGTTCCCTGTGGGATGTCACCTGGCGCCGCACGCCGCGCCGCGTGCTGGTCTGGCTGACGCAGCTCTCCGCGCTGGAGGCCGCCGACGCCCGCGAGGTCGCCCGCACGCTGGAGACCAGCGAGACGGACGTCGTGGTCTTCGTCGCGGCCAGCTATCCGGGGGAGCCGGAGGCGGCGCCCCTCCGCTGGGAGGCCGAGATCGCCCCCGCGCTACTGGCGCTGCACCCCGCCCTGCCCGCGCTGGCCTGGATCCCTCGGGCCCCCACCGTGGAGGAGGCCGAGCGCCTGCGTGACGCCGTGGCCCACGCGCTCCTGGAGGCCGAGGTGGCGGCGGACCGCAGCGCCACGGCCGAGCGTCTGCGCGCCCACCTGCAGGGCGGGGTGCCCGCCCTGCGCCGGGACGTGGGGCTGCTCTACCGCGAGCTCTACCTGCAGGGGAGCCTGCGGAACGCCGAGGGCGACGAGTGCGACCTCGCGCGCCTCGGCGCCCAGCCGTTCGCCGCGCTGCTGGAGGCGGCCTGCGACGCCCCCCTGCGCCGGCGCTTCCCGCTGCACCCCGACCTGCCCGGCCGTCCCGAGTTGCTGGTGCCGGCAGCCGTGGAACGCGCGGTGGGTGAGCTAAGCCGCGGGGGGGATGCGGGCGATGCGCCCCTGGACCCCGCCTCCCGCGGGGTGCTTGACCAGTTCCTCGTGCCGCTCGGCCTCTGCCGGCGCGGCGCGCGCGGCTACCGCCTGACGGTCGACCCGCGGGTCTGCCCCTTGGGGGGGGACGTGCTGGCCGCCGTCGAGGGTGCCTCGGCCGCCGCGCCCGTGCGGGTGGACGAGGTGTACGGCAGGCTGCGAAAGGGGGACGCCGGTCTGCACCGGCGCGTGTTCGAGCTGCTCTGCTACACGCTCGTGCAGTCCGGGGCGGTCGCGGCGGCGCGCAGCGGGCGGCGGCTCCCCCCGGCCCAGGTTCGGCTGTCCGGCCTCTGGGAGGTCGACGGCCTCGCCCCGGGAGCCCTGGTCGACCCCGCGCTGCAGCAGGGGTTGGAAGGCCTGCCCTTTCTCCCGCCGCGGCTGCGGCGCGGCCCACTCACCTACGCCCTGCAGCGGGAGGCGTGGGAGGCCGCCGTGGACTGGAAGCGCCAGTGGGCGGCCGCGCTGCCCACGGTGCGCAGCGAACTGGCGACGGTGCGCGACTTCCCGTCGCTCCGCGGCGTCTTGACCCCGGACTGGCTCGGCGAGCTCGACCGCCTGGAAGACCTGCTTTCTGCGGTCATGCCTTCGCTGCCGGCACAGGAGGGGCTGCAGCGGCTGCTGGAAGCCTTTGCCGCGCGCCCCGGGGCCCCCCGCACGCTGGAGCGCGCCGCCGCCCTGCGCGAGTTCATGGAACGCCGCCTAGCCGGCTACCTCCACATGGTGAACTACCTCGACGGTGGGGACTTCGCGCCCCCAGAGCCGCTCCGCGAGCAGGCTGCCGAGTTACTAGCCCTCGTGCGCGACGCGGACGTCGTCCTCGGGGAGGGGTACCCGAGCGCGGAAGCGGCCTTTGCCGCCCTGCGCCAGGGACACGCGGAGGCCTACGCCGCCGCCCACGCCGCCGCCGTATCGCCCGCTGCCTTCGCCGCCCACGAGGACGTCCAGCGCGGGGCCTCGTACCGGCTGGCGGGGGTGCTCGGCGACATCCCCGGCCTGCAGGCCGACCCCGACGCCGTGACCCTGCACGAGGCGGCGCGTGCGGCGCTGGCCCTGCGCTGTGAGCGCGACCGTGCGGCCCTGGCCGACCGGCTCCGCCGTCTGCCCTGCTGCGAGTGTGGCTACCGCCTCGACCGGCCGCCGATGCTCCCCCCTGCGCAGGACCTGCGCGACTTGGCCACGCACGTGGCGGCCGGTTACTTGGCCGCGCTGCAGCGGCCCGAGCACGCCGAGCGCCTGCGCGCGTATGCCGAGGGACTCGCGGCCGTGGGGCGGGCGGACGCCGCCGGCGCCATGCGGCGCCTGCTCGACCTCGATCCGGCGGATGCGGCCGCAGCGGGGGAGGCCCTCGCGTGTGTGGAGCGTGCTGGGGTGGCCGAGGTCCGTTCCGCACTGGCCGGGCAGGCGCTGGTCGAGGAACGTGAGGCCGCTGCCTTGCTGGCGCGGTTGGCGGGTCGGGCCCTTCGCCCTGAACAGGCTCTGGCCGCTATGCGCGAGTGGCTGGGTGAGCTCGGAGCCGGATCGTTCGTGCGGATGGTCGGAGAGCCGTCACTGGCCGGGGCACCGCGTGGGGCCGATCCTGCCGTCGCCCGGGCTCCCTCGGCTGACGTGCGTAGCGCGCCTCCCCGCTGGGCCGGCCCTGGCGCCCCGGGCGGACTCGCGCTCGCACCGTTGGGGGCTGGAACGAGCGCGGGCTCCATGGCGGATGCCGCCGCGCGCTGCACAGCCGGCGTCGATCTGGCCGAGGAGAGCCTGGCCGCGTTGCACCGCGCCGCGGCGGACCCGCCGCGCGGGGCGGAGGCGTGGGCGGCGCTCTGGCTCGGGCCGGCGGGACGGTGGGCGCGTATCCTCGCCGAGTTGCGCGACGACGCGCTGGCCGCGGGCCGCCTCGCGGAACTGCCCCTGCTGCGCTGGGAGCTTGACGCCGCGGAGTGCACGCGCCGGCTGCAGCGCCCCTTCGCCGCCGCGCTGGCCACCGTGCCGCCGGGGGAACGCGGCGGTCTGGCCGGTGGGGTCGCCCGTGCCCGTGCCCTGGCACGGCGGGGGGGGGGCGGCGTATACGTCTGGTGCCTGGACGGCATGCGTGCCGACCTGGTGGACCTCGTGCTCGATGCCCTGGGCCGCGGCGGGGTCCGGCTGAGCGAGGCGGAGCGGGGGGCGTCCTGGGCGGCGGCGCCCACCACTACGGCCCCCCAGTTCGAGGCGCTACGCATCTCCGGTTTCCGGGGAGAGTTGCTCCGCTGGGAGGAGGGCAGCTCCGAGGCGCTGGCCGCAGGCGGAAGGCAGGTCCTGGCCGAACTCGACTGGTCTTCCGCCCGCACAGACGGGTGCATCTGGAAGTGGGACTTCATTGACGCCAAGGTGCATGCCTCGACGGACGGGTTCGCCTCGTTCTGCGCCGAGGTGCGGGTGCAGGTGACGCGCCGGGTGCTGCCGGCCTTTGTGGCGCTGGCGCGCGGGGCGCGCGTGGTCCTGTGCGCCGATCACGGCTTCCGGCGCGCGGAGGGGCCGGCCGCCCTGGCGGGCGAAGCGCCGCGCTACCTGCACGGGGGCGAGTCGCTCGACGAGGTCCTGGCCCCGTGGAGCGTGCTGGAGCGCGCCTGAGGCTCCGCGACCGGCCGTTGCGGCGGAGGGTTCACCAGATGGTAAAGCGCGGGGTGCCGCCGAATGTGAGAGAATGGGCGGGGCTCGCGCCGGTGCGGCCCGGTCGCGCTGGGTACAGGGCGACCGCGGGTCGGGGTGCAGGTGTCCCGCACCGCGTGGACGAATTGCGCCCGGCTGTGGTCCGCGTGCGGGTGACCAAAGGGGCCCGGGATGCGGGCGGGAGAGTGAGTCATGCGCGTCATCGTCTGCGGGGGAGATGGATTCTGTGGCTGGCCGACGGCGCTCCACCTGTCGGTCAGGGGGCACGACGTGGCCATCGTCGACAGCCTGGCGCGGCGCCAGTGGGATGTCGAACTCGGCACACAGTCGCTGTTGCCCATCGCGAGCCTGGAGGAGCGCCTGCAGCGATGGGAGGAACTGACCGGCCGCCAGGTGCGTGTCCATGTCGGGGACCTGACCGACGCGGAGTGGCTGGCGGGCGTGCTGCGGGCGGAACGTCCCGAGGGCATCGTGCACTTCGCCGAGCAGCGCTCGGCCCCATACTCAATGATCGACCGCCAGCACGCGGTGTTCACGCAGGTCAACAACGTGGTGGGTACGCTCAACCTGCTGTATGGCATTAAGGAAATTGTCCCCACGGCCCACCTCGTCAAGCTGGGTACGATGGGGGAGTACGGTACCCCGAACATCGATATCGAAGAGGGCTACATCGAGATCCACCACAAGGGCCGCAGCGACGTGCTGCCCTACCCCAAGCAACCGGGTTCGATGTATCACCTCTCCAAGGTCCACGATAGCCACAACATCCACTTCTGCTGCCGCACGTGGGGCCTCGCGGCGACCGACCTGAACCAGGGGGTCGTTTACGGGGTGCAGACCGCGGAGACGGCCATGGACCCGCTACTCTGGAACCGCTTCGATACCGACGACGTCTTCGGTACGGCGCTGAACCGCTTCGTGGCAGAGGCCGCGACCGGCCACGACCTCACCGTGTATGGCGCCGGTGGCCAGACCAGGGGTTGGATCCAGATCCGCGATACGGTGCGTTGCATCGAGCTGGCCCTGCTCCACCCGGCGCGGCCCGGCGAGTTCCGGGTCTTCAACCAGTTCACCGAGCAGTTCTCGGTGCTGGAACTGGCGCAGCGGGTTGCCGCCGTCGCCCCGTCCCTGGGGTTGACCGTCCGCATCGCGCACCTGCCCAATCCCCGGGTCGAGCGCGAGGCACACTACTACAACGCGGCGCACACGGCCCTGGTCGGGCTCGGGCTGGAGCCGCATCGGCTCGACGACCACCTGCTGCGGGAGCTCCTGACGCTGGCGGTGCAGCATCAGGACCGCATCGTCCCCGCGAAGCTCCTGCCCCGGGTGAGCTGGCGTTAGGGGGGGTCCGGGCCGGGCCGGGCCCCTCCCTCCGGGGAAGGGGATGAGAGGCATGCGGGTGGCAATCTTCACCGAGACCTACCTGCCCTCAACGGACGGCGTGGTCACCCGCCTGTTGCACACCCTGGAGCACCTGAGGCGGCAGGGCCACGAGGCCCTGGTACTGGCCCCGGACGGAGGGCCGCCCACGTACGCCGGGATGCGGGTGGAGGGCTTTCCCGGCAAGCCGTTCTTCCTTTACCCAGACAAGCGCGTGATCTGGCCCCGCCTGCGTGTGCTCGACCTGCTCCACGGCTTCCGCCCGGACGTCATCCACACGATGAACCCGGCGGTGTTCGGTATGGGCGCCATCGTGGCCGCTCGCCTGAATGGCGTGCCCCTGGTCGCCTCGTACCACACCCACTTCGCCCACTATGCCCAGCTCTACGGCATGGGTTGGGTCGAGCCCGGGATCTGGTGGTACATGCGCTTGCTGCACAACCGGGCCGCCATCAACCTCTGTACGTCGACTGCCGCCATGCGGGAACTGAGTGCGCGCCGCTTCCGGCGCCTGCGTCTGTGGCCACGGGCTATCGATCTGGAGTTGTTCCGCTGGCGCGCGCCTGACCCCGCCATGCGCGAACGGTTGAGTGGCGGGCAGCCGTGGCGCAAGGTGCTCCTGCTGGTGGCACGGCTCGCGCCGGAGAAGGAAATTCCGCGCCTCCTGCCCCTGCTCCGGACCGTGCCGGATCTTTGCCTGGCACTGGTCGGCGACGGTCCCCGCCGTTCTGAACTAGAGCGGGTGTTTGCCGGCACGTCGACGGTCTTCGTGGGCTACCTGCACGGAGAGGAACTCGCGGCCGCGTATGCCTCGGCCGACGCATTCATTTTTCCGTCGACGACCGAGACGCTCGGGTTCGTGCTGTTGGAGGCCATGGCCTGCGGGCTGCCCGTGATCGCGGCCGCCAGCGCGCCCACCCGCGAACTGCTTGCGGACGGGGGCGGCCTCCTCTACGATGCGGATCGCGCCGAGACGATGGTGGATGCGGTGCGCGCCCTGACGACCACCCCCGGTCTGCGGCAGCGGCTGAGCGAGGCGGCCTTGCGCCGCGGCGGGGTGGGTGGGTGGGATGCCTCAACGCGCCAGTTGGTGCGGCACTACGGTGAGGCGGTGGCCATCGCCCGTGGCGCTGCGGCCGGGGCGTTGCTCTCCGACGAAGCGGGGGTAGGACGCTGAAGGCCACGCGAAACAGCGCGCCGGTGGATGGCACTGGCCAGGCCGCCAGCCGGACCCCTCGTTCGTGGCGCGCGAGCGGTGCGGGAACGCAGTGGATCCAGTTCGCCACCGTCGGGGTCGCCAACGCGGTGGTGGATTTGGGCGTGCTCAATATCATGCTCGCCCTGTGGCCGCCCGGCAGGGACCAACTCCTCCTGACGGTGGAGAATTCGCTGGCGGTGGCGCTCGCCATCGCCAATTCATACCTTTGGAACACCCGCTGGACGTTCGCCGCCCAAGCGGACGGAAGCTTCCGTCAGGCGACGCTGTTTGTGGCGCAATCGCTTCTCAATATCGGTATCAACGACGCCGCGCTGCTGGTGACCAACGGCCTCTTCCTGCAGGTACACCTCGGACCGGCGTGGGTCAGCGTCAATCTATCCAAAGGCGTGGCCATGGCCTTCGCATCCGGCACTAGCTTTTTCATCATGCGCGGCTACGTCTTCGCCGTACGGCGTATCCCCGGCGCGCGGGCCGCGGCGACGGCCGCCCGGGAGTTGGAGCGGGGGGGTGGAGACCAGGGGGTCCCGTAAGGGCCCGCGACGAATGAAGCTGTTTCCAGACGGCGTACGGAAGTGCCACCGGGATGCTTGCTGTGGACCCGTCCACGCGGCGATCCGCTTGGGCGAGTTGATCTGTAGGGACAGTTGCAATAGGTCAGGTGGACCCTCCCAGGAGATCATACGGGTGCGGCGGCAGATTGTCTAAGGATGGCCACGTTAGTCGTGGTTTGGCCGGCCGCGGGAGGCTATGCGTCATGCCGTGGAAGGGGCGGTTTGGACCGGGCGTTGAGAGTGGCCCGCTCGGACGGAGAAAGCCGGACAGCGGCCGTTCCTAACGCGCCTGCCGCAGACCCACCGCTGGGTCGGGGGCTGGCGTGGCATCGGCGTGCCACACGGCGGTGCGGGAGTCGCCAACCGCCTCACCGCCGTTTCCGTCGCGGGGCGGCGCGAACGCGGTCCTCCGCCATCCATGGCCGGGAAAAGGGGCCGGCCCCCGTGCCTCACGTCGTACGGGTGCGTCCCGCCGTAGTAAGGCGGGACGCACCCGTACGATCCGTCCATGGTCCGCACGGCGCCCCCCGCCTGGACACCCACACCGGCGCCTTCGGGCCCTTGGCGGGGGAGGGCCCCCGGGGGACTGAACCTGCCCCCTTCTCAGAACCAGTAGTACCTGTCGAGGAGGCGGCGGCTCTCGCGGTCGAGTTCGCGGACGGAAGGGATCTCGGCGCGGTTGCCGTCGCTGTCCGAGAGGATGATGCGCCCTGTCTCCAGCTCGTGGATGCCTTCGAACAGGTTAGGCATCCGCATGCGCATGCTGCCCCGATCCGTCTCTAGCTCCCAATGTACGGCGCCGCTCTGGCCGGGTGCCTCGTCCCACGCGGAGACGATGCGCAGCACCCGGGGCATGAAATAGCGGAGATGCAGGGCGCTGGCCACCGCCGCGCGGCTCTCCGGGTCCAACCCCTCCAGCCCCTGCAGGACCCCGAGTTCCACGCGCTCGCTGGCACTCCCGTCGCTCCGCCGCCCGTCGGCGTCGGCGTCGGTCACCGCCACCAGCGACACCCAGTCCTCGGGGTGCGTGAGTGGGAAGGGCATGTGGGGCACAATCTCGGCGTACTCCCTGCCATACACGCTGCCCGTCAGCCGCTGATGCGCGTCGAGCCGCACCTGGCAGGCGCGCGGGTCGATCACGATCAGGTCCAAGCCTTGGAGCGCAGTCTCCCACGGATCGCGCTCCTCGGAACCGATGGTTGGGATGTCGTGCGCACTCATGCCGTCACCCGCCTGACCAGAACCGTGGGCAAACCGAGCCTGCGGTCGTCCACGTCTTCCGCCGGGCAGAGGTTCTCGCCCCTTTCAGCCTCATCTCACGGGGCCGAAGCGACGGGCGCACTCGGGCCGGACGGCCGCCACTCTCCGCCACCACCCCGGTACTCGGCCGGGCCGGCATGCACCCGGATCCGCCCGCCCGCGCCGTGGCGGCGGGTCTCGGCCGCTCGGCGTTGCCGGCGCGTACCTGCGCGAGCCCGGCCGCGCATCGCCCTCAGCTCCCCCCCAAAGCCGCCCGTGGCCCGTGGCTTCCCGGGCTTTGCGCCAGCGGAGGTCCGCGGTGGCGATGCCCACAGGGCCGGGCCTCAGGGGACCAGGACCTCCCGCTTGCGCAGCGCCTCGTACTGCGCCTCCACCAACTTGGCGTAGATGCCGCCCTTGGCCACCAGTTCCTCGTGCGTGCCGATCTCCGCCACGCGCCCGTGATCCAGCACGATCAGGCGGCTGGCGTGGCGCAGTGTGGACAGGCGGTGCGCGATGGCGAAGGTCGTGCGACCCTGAATCAGGCGGGCCACCGCCTCCTGGATCTGCCGTTCCGTCTGGGTGTCGACGGAGGCGGTGGCCTCGTCCAGGATGAGCACGCGCGGGTTCTGCAGCACGGCTCGGGCAATGGTCACCCGCTGGCGCTCGCCACCGGAGAGCCGGTGCCCGTGCCAACCCACGCGGGAGTCGTAACCGTCGCGCATGCGTACAATGAAGTCGTGGGCGTTGGCGATCTTGGCCGCGCGCATCACGTCCAGCAGAGTGGCTCGGGGTGAGCCGTAGGCGATGTTCTCGGCGATGGTGCCGTCGAACAGGATGGTGTCCTGCATGACCAACCCGACCTGGCTGCGGATCTCCTCCACGGGGATCTCTCGGATGTCCACGCCGTCTATGACGATGCGCCCCGAGTCCACGTCGTAGAGCCGCGTCAGCAGGTTGATCAGCGTCGACTTGCCCGCGCCGGTATGGCCGACCAGTCCGATCATCTCGCCGGGGTGGACCTCGAAACTAACGCCGCGCAGCACGGGCTGTGCGGGGTGGTAGCCAAACTCCACGTTCTCAAAACGCACCGCGCCCTCGATACGCGGCGCGTGCACCGGCTGTGGCGCCTCGCGCACGTCCGGCTCGGCGTCCAGCACCTCGAAAATGCGCTCGGCGGCGGTGAGCGAGGATGCGTAGTAGTTGGCGAGGTTGGTGAACCACCCGATGGGACCGGTGAACATCCCCATATAGCCCATGAAGGCCATCAATTCCGGAAAGGCGAGTTGGTGGGCGCCGATGAACCGCCCGCCGAAGTACCAGAGCAGGATGCCGCCCAGGCCCGAAATGAAGGCGAATGCAGGGAAGATCGTCTGCCACATGTACTCAACCTGGATGCGGCGTCCGACGAGGTCCTCGTTAACGGCATGGAAACGCTCGATCTCGCGATCCTCCTGGCCGAAGGCCTTGACCACGCGGATGCCGGATAGCACATCGTCGACGACGACATTGAGCTTGCCGACGGTCTGCCACAGCCGGCGATCCACCTTGCGCACCAGCGGCCAGAAATAGTAGCGCGCGATGATGAGGCTGGGCGCGGGCAGCAGGACGATAACGGTCAGCTTCCAGTTCATGCTGGCCATGATCACGACCGAACCTACCAGCCGCAGCAGGTTCGGGAAAAAGAAGGGGACACCATCGGTGAGGAACTGCTGCACGCTGCTGGTATCGTTATTGATGCGCGCCATGATCTGGCCGACCTGCATGCGGTCGAAGTAGGACAGCGAGAGCCGCTGCAGCGAGACCCAGATTTTACGGCGTAGGTCTCCGACGATGCGGGAGGCGACCCACACCCCGAGCCGGCTCTGCATCACGCTGATGAACTGGTTGAAGGCGGCGATCATGAGCAGCATCAGAACCAGACCGCCCAACGGCCCGAGGCTGGGTCCGTGGCGCGCGATGAGGTTGGCCGTCATCAGGCGGCTGAGCTGCGGTGGGATCAGGCTGATCAGGCTGGCGAAGATGACCAGCGTCGCCGCGGCCAGCATGCGGTAACGGTACGGATAGACATACGATAGGAGCCGTCGCACCGCGGCGCCCTTGTCGATGCAACTGCCGCAGACCTTTGTGCCGTCCGGCAGCCGCCGCCCGCACCGGGGGCAATAATAGGGGAGGTCGGACGGCGCGACCTGCAGCGGCTCCCCCTTGGCCAGCCGCTCGATGGCGCGGGCCGCCAGAACCATATGGCGCGCCAATGTGCCGGTGAAGCGGACGAGCGGAATCTTCTCCCCCGAGGGGCCTTCCCCGCTCGGGGGCGCGTCCGGATCGGGCGGCGTCCAACCCTCTGGTTTGTGCTCCACCACCAGCACGGCCGCCCCGGCCTCGTGGCGCACACGGCACGAACGGATGCCGTCCAGGGGCTCACGGTGCATCACGACGGCCGTCAGCGGGGGCGGAGCGGCCAGGAGCAGGTGGGCGCCGTCCCACATCTCCTCGCGCTGCCGCTTGTGATAGGGTCCCTGCACGTGGTCCCAACTGCCCTCGTCGCCGTATACGAGGATCTCGCCGTCACGAATCACGAGCCAGCGGCGCCCGAATCGGCCCTGTTCGGTGAGGTCAGTGCCAGCGCACAGCAGGGGCGGCTCCTGGCCCTGCTCCCCCGCACCGGGCTGCTCCGGGGTCGCGACGACGAAGGGTCGCAGGCCGCGCTTTCTGCCGTAGGCGACCGGCTCTCCGTCCGGGGCGGACCCGCGGCGGGACGGTTGTTTCGACCCTAGACCGGGCAACGCGGCAGGCCTCCTCTGGTACGCGCGGTTCGGCTGCCGGATCGGGCATTCCAACCTCGTCGCGACGGCAGGACGCCTGGACGCTAGCGCGCCCCCGACCACGAGTTGCTGGTTGTCAGTGCGTGAAAGACACCCCGCCTCCGAACGAGGAGGGTCTCGGCCCCCCGTCCGCCGTGGATGGCGCGGGGTACCCGGTGAAACGCCCACAGCCGCCTACTCACCGTCCCACAAAGGCAAGCGGTGCAGCTACCGTCCAGGCGTCGGACAGCATTCTGGCACCGGTTGCCGGCCGGCGCAAGCCCTCCGGACACCTTTGTACGGATCCCCCACGGGACCAACCCGAGGGGGGGATCTGCCGGAGCGGGGTGGCAACGGGAGCGCGCGTACCGTCGCTGGGGGCGCGGGTGGGCTCGTTCCGCGGGACGGCGCGGGCCCGGGGTCGCACTCGGTCCCACCCGGCGAGGGGAGGGGCTCGGCCCCGGTGGGGCGCCCGGATGCTGCCGATGTGCCGGGGCCGCAACCGGGGCCAAGGTCGGGCGGTCACCCTAGACGCAGCTGAACGCGTCCGGCCGTGCCGGGGCATGCCTCGCGACTGCCAGGCAGTGGACCTCCGCATGCGCGGTGACCGCCGACAGAGCAGCGTTCCCGTGCGTGGACCGCGTGCGCCATCCGGGAAGATGTTGGATCACGGAAGGGGGTGGCTTGTCGCAAGACCGGAGGGCCCCCGGGAGAATGGCGCGGGATGTGTGAGCACGGGGGGGGGTGGGTGTCCGGCGGGCAGGCGCTTCCAGCGGGAAATCGGGTTCGCCGCCGGACAGCGACCCGCTGGTGGCGGCGCACCCTGGGGTGTTGCTCACGGACGCGAGGGCAGCGCGGCGAGGGCCGCCCGCCCTCGCCGCGCCGTCCTCGCCCGCGGGCGCTTCCCTGCTCCCTAGGGCTGGATGGACACGTACATGTGCGGGTTAAACCCGCTGACCCGATCTATGACGTCCACCACTTCACCCTTGGGCGTGTGCGTCGTCGCCGCCAGACCGATGTAGTAGGGTCCCTTGCCGAACGCGACCCGGACGTGGGTCGGGTTGTAGTACGTCGTGCCGTCCTGGGAGTAGCTGACCGTCCAGAGGTCCCCGGCCCGCTGCATCTTGACGTAGACAGGCGCGCCCACGCCGATGGCGATGGACATGGGCCAGGCTTCCTCTGCGGCATTGTCCTGGCCGCGCCACTGGAAGGTCACGCCGTTGCCATCCGTGAGCAGGACCGTGACGTTCTTGGCGTTGTTGGCCAGGGAACCCCGCGCCATGATGCCCGCGCCGGCGTCGCCGCCGTCGCCGTTGGCGCCCGCGATCCAGTTCACGCGGCAGATGAACTCGCCGTCGCCATCGGCCGTGCCGAACAGGTAGCTCAGGTCGTCCCGGTTGCTGTTAGACCCGGCCGAGCCCAGGCCGCCGCCCCGGGCGACCAACGTGTACTCGACCTGCGTGGAAAACATGCTCGCCGGGTTGGACGGGGACGCGGTCTTGAGGTCCAGGGACGGCGACCCGGAGCCCGTATACGGCGGGGCCGACGACACAGAGGCGCCCATGCTTATGCTCCCCATTCCGCGATGACGTTCGCGCGATCACGCTGTCCCCGACGGGACCAAGCGGCACCGCGCAGAGCGAAGCCCACGGCGCGTGCCCTGGCGGTCGCCGAGCCTGACGGCGACCTTCGCCCATCCGGCGGACATCGGCCATGTTATCCATGCAGCCCCGCTTTCCCTGCCGGCGGGGGAAAGAACGGCTTCTTGCCCCTGGTCCGGACGGCGCAGGCCGCTGAGGGTCGAGGCAGCGGCACGCCCACCGCCTTGGGGCAGACCGACGGCGGCATCACCTCCGAAGCGGCTAACTCATTACGCCCCGCCGGGGGCGAACCGGATGTCCCGTCGCTACCAAACGGATGGCCCCGAGGATTGGCGATTTCTGCGCGGGGCGTGGGCCTCCTGCCTGTTCTGGCCGCGGACCACACGGTTTGCCGCGGGGCGAGCGGGGGAAAGGCGCGCGTCCTCCTCTGCGGGAGAGGCCAGGGGTATCGGGTGCTCCCGGCTTGGAGCAGAGATCCACGCTTGCAGCGGCCGGGGTGCGATCCCGCCACGTGCGGGGGGAAGGGCGGTCGTGGGGCTTGAGCCTGGACCCGGCGCGCCTTGCGCCGGACCTGACGCCGGCACCCGGCCAGGGTGGACCCGCTGTCTGGCCCGGGCACCTCTGTAGAACGGTGTCGACCGTGGCGTTTGCGCTGGGTCCGTCCCCTGGTGAGGATGCGGGGCGGGGGGCGCCCGACCTACCGTGGCGGCCGCCCCCCGCCGAGTGGCTGCCCCGTGTCCCCCGAATCGTTTCATTAGTCCCTTTCCCTTCGGCGCACCCGCTGCCGGGCCGGATGGCGGACACCGCGCCGACACGGGGCTGGCCGCTTGGCTGCCGGCCCGGCGCAGCGCCTTTGTCTTATTCGTGCGGCACCCCTGTGCTGGGTCCACCCCGGGGGGCGGCTTGCCGCCCCGGTCCCGCGCCGATGAGCACCACCTCGCTCTGGACCGTGCCTCCGGCTGCGTGTGAGGCCCTGCCCCCCCAACAAGAACGACGATGTCCCATGCCGCCCTGCACGACCGCGTCCTTCTCACCAAACCGCCTGGGCCGGAGCCGATCGCCGGCACCGGCGCAGGAATGGCGCCGGACGTCGCCAGCCACGCGGGTCGTGGCGGTGGAGGCGGTCGAGGCGCAGCGGGCCCGAGCCCGTGCGGCGCAAGCGCGGGCGTGCGGGCGGCCGACCTCTTGCGGGCCCCGTGCCACCTCGCTCCGCCAGGCGGTCCGGCCGAAGGCCCCCCGCCAGAGAACGCCCTCGTCCCATGCCGCCCTGCCCGGTGGAAGGCATGGCGGAACCACGCGGCGAAATCCGCCGCCGACGTGGCGGGCGGCTGGCGCTTAGCCCCTGCCAGGCGGGCGGCGCGGCCCGTTTTGCCCGCCGGGTGCCCGGGACGGTGCAGGCGGATGCGATGGCCCACAAGGCAGGCCGGACCTGGACAGGCTGCTCCGCCTGTCCAGGGAAGGCGTTTGCCGATCCCTTCCGAATGTTTCTCGCGCCGGGGTGCCGCGCAATTTTCGAATGGGCGGCGGGCGGATGCAGGAATCTTCCCGGGTGCATCCAAGTAGGTAGGCCGAGCCTGGGCGTGCTGGCCCTGTACGTGGACGGGGCGTGGAGGGAGGGACGGCGCAAACCCTACGCGTGCCGTATCGGTGTTCGGGCTGGGCGCGGTTGGCGGCGCGGGCGGCCGGCTTGCGCGGTTGCATTTATCAGTGTTCATCTCTGCCGACCTGCGGCGCCGCGTGCCAGCGCACCGCCCACAGGGGGCGGGGAAGTCAAAGCGGGGGTGCAGCAACGTGGTCGAATCCGTCGCTGGACGTCTGAATCGGCGCGATGCGATGAAGCTCTTCGGGGGCGCCGCGGCCACCGCGGCCGGACTCGCGGTGACCTACGGGGTGGCCGACGCCGCCAGCCCCGCGTACACGCCCAACGCGTACTCGGGCGTCGGCGATTATGCCAGCGTGTCGACGGCGACGCCGGCCAAGCCCGCGTCCATGTTCGCCAAGACACTGCTCTACCAGGTTGTGGCACGGGGTGCCGGCGTCGGCGGGGCGGGCTCGAACAGCAATGAGGACGACATCAGTTACCTCTACACGTCCATGAGCGGCGACGGGACCTTCAGTTGCCAGGTTCGCCGGGTGGTATCGTATGGGAAGGACGGCGGCAACAGCTCGGCCGGCATCATGTTGCGCAGCTCGACTAACCCCAACGCCCAGAACGTGACGGTTTTGGCGACCGATGGGAACGGGGTGGTGTTCAAGTGGCGGACTCACGACAACGATGCCGAGGAGTCCTGGCCCATGTCCATCGCCATCGGCGTCAGCGCCCCGATCTGGGTCAGGCTGCAGAAGACCGGGTACACCTGCACGGTCTCGTACTCGCAGGACGGGCAGAAGTGGTATAACCCAACGCCCACCAGCGTGATCCTGCCGAGCAGCTACCTAGTCGGCCTGTGCGCCACAACCTCGCTGCCCAAGGAGATGGGCATCGACGCGTTCGCCAACGTGTCGGGCTTCACGCCCAATACGTTTATGTCGATCATGCCGGCGCCAGCGACTTCGGGTACGTCCGCGTCCTGAGACGGGTGGGTCCTGGGGCGCTGTCGCGAAGGGGGGGGCGTGCGCACCGTGGTGCGCGGCGTCCCCTCCCTTGCTGTTCGGCCGTCAGGGGTGGGGCGTTTACGGTCTTTCCCGCAAACAGGCACGGGGCCTCGGCCGCGGTGCCACGCCCGGCAGGCGACGCCAGTGCGCCGCGACGCGGCGCTCCAGCGGGGAACTGCCCCCCCTTTGGAATCCAGGCCGAAGGACGGGCCGGGGGCTCCACCCGGAGGCCCGGGTTCCCCACGGAGGAGGATGGACCGGCCGTGCTCAACGAACAGGTGACTCGAACGCTGGCACACATCGAGGAACTCGATCGGCAACAGAAGGCCACCGGCGCTGATATTCCCTTCTGGCGGGTGTCCGCCGAGGCCGGCCGTCTACTGCACGTGCTGGTCTGCGCCAGCGGTGCCCGGCGTGCCATTGAGGTGGGTACCTCATCGGGTTATTCCAGCATCCACATCGCCTCCGCGCTGCGTGAAACCGGCGGCCACCTCTGGACCCTGGACATGGAACCGTTCAAGCTGGCCCTTGCCGGAAAGCACTTCCGGGACGCGGGAGTGGACGCACAGGTTACCCAGGTGGAGGGAGACGCGCTCACCACGCTGCCGCGTCTGATGGCCGATGGCGATGAGCCCGTCGACTTCGCATTCCTCGACGCGGTTAAGCCCCATTACATCCGCTACCTGGAGGTCATCCGTCCGCGGCTGCGCGCGGGCAGCGTGCTGTGTGCCGACAACGTCGGTCCCCGAAATGCCACGGTGGTGGCCGACTACCTGCGCGCTGTGCGGTCAGGTCCGTTCGTGACCTCCATCGTGCCAACCGTCAACGCCGAAGGGGAGTCGGATGCCCTCGCGGTCAGCGTAGTCGGTTAGGGCCGCTATCAGGCTTGGGGTACGGAGGCTCGCTTGCGCGGGGGATGGCCAGGGACGGCGTGCCGAGGCTTCGTCTCTGATCACAGGCTGGAAGGGCCGGGAGACCGTTTCCGGGTGGGGGCGTCGGGGAATCCGCGTGTGCGGCAAGGGGGAGGCGTCTGTCGGCGCGAGCCCGGTCGCGTGTCGGCGCGCGGTCGGCGTCCCTCGCGTAGGGCGTCGCGGCCCCAAGGGGCGGGCCACCTCTGGATTCGGTCCACGGGGTCACGGTTTGTCAACAACCCACTTGACCCCTGAAACAGGCGGCAGGCCCACTGCCAGTAGGGGATAGCCTGCAACGACCTACTAGATGGCGGTGCGCGAGCCGGTCTCGCTTTGCTCATACCGCGTGGCGCCGACCGCGTCGGCATGGGGGACTCCCAAGCCCCGAGGCGCCGGGTCCCGTGCGGACCGTGCCTGGCCCGGCCGTGCCCCCTCCCCGTGGCGCTACCGGGGGGCCGGCGCCGTCAGCGGCACAGGCCGAAGGATCCGGTCAGCACCACCGGACCCGTGATGCTGGCGGAGGCGGGCGGCTCCGCCGAGATGGCGATTTCGCTAAGCGGTGTGGAGGCGAGCGGGCCGCTCCCCGCCGCGTACACAGTGCCGAGAGACGAGGCGGCCGCACCGAGCGTCATTTGCAGGCGCAGGGCCCCGCCCCCAAACAGCCAGAGCGCATAGCGTGCGAGGCGCGCGCCGAAAGAGGACGGTGGCGGGAGGCCGGCCGCCACCGTGGCCAGGGCGGCTTGGCCTGTCGTCGCAACGACCAGGGATAGGGCGCCGAAGGCGAGCGGGGCGGCGGACGACGATCGCAGCACGACGCAGCATCCGGGTGCCGCCAGCGCCGTCCAGTCCAGTTCCTGCGACATCTCCACAGCCATCGGGCAAACATCCCTCCTCTCGTCGGCCCGCGCGGGCGCCGACCACAGGCCGCCCTGCAGACAGGGAACGCGGGCTGCCGCGTAGCCGCGCGGGCGCCCTACGTGTGACCGTTGGCCAGTGTGCCCTGCAACAGCACCGGCCCAACCCCGCCGGTGAGGTTCCCCGGGAACACGAGCACGGTAGTGGCGGGGCTGAGCGGTCCGGCGACCACTGTGGCGCCGCCCGCGGCCACGGGGATGGGCTGCCCACTGGCCGGCGAGAGGGCAAATTGGAAGCTGGCGCCAGTTGGGGGGACGAAACGGGCGAAGTAGGTGGTGAACGGCCCGAACCCCTGGGGCGGCGGCAGGTTGATGCCGGCCACCAGGGCGGTGACCGCGCTGGGAGGGGTCTGGCTGACCCAGGCGGTGCCGCCGGCCGTGGCGGGGGCGTCGCTTGTGGGCTGCAGCACGAGGCAGCATGGCCCGGACACCGGGACGCACAGCACCTGTCCCACGCTGATGAGCTGGGGGTTGGCCGCGACCAGCGCCTGCAGGCTGATACCGAAGGACGCGGCGATGGATGTCAGCGTCTCACCCGTGGTGACGGTATGCAGCGTTCCGCCCACACAGGCCGGAGGCGGTGGGGGCAGGGTGCTGCTCATCTGCGCATCAACCTCCCCAGGGGTCTTGTCGGCCACGGGCGCACTCCTCCCGCGGCCACGTCAGCCTATGTGGGGAAGGCATGCACGGTGACCGTAGAGGCGGGGCGCACACAGCCGTGCGGTCGTAGACCGGGGCACCCCCGGTGCCCGCCCCGGCACCTGCCACCGCAACGGCCGGATGATGCGGCCAGCCGGGCCCGCGGTGGCGGTGCACGGAGGGGCTCCCCAGAGCCGCCGTACGCCCCTCGGTTGTCGCCACACGCTGCCAGCCCTTGTCGCTGAGGCCGTCTGCCGCGAATGACGCGGCTCTGGTGCGCCACCAGGGTGGTGTTGCTCTCGCGCGCGAGCGGGGGGCTGGTGGTGCACAGGTCACCCATAGTGGGTGTGACATCTGAGCAGGACGGGCGAGAGGCGGTCCTGGCATCGAGGCGAGTACTGTACAAGCCGGTCGCCGCGCTTTGCCCGGAGCGAGGGCGTTGGGGCGAAAGGCCATGGGCAAAGGCACGTTCGCAGCGGCCACCTATGCCAGTTCCCTGTCCCAACGGGTGGCCTGCCGCAGCAGGCGGCGGGCGGCTGCGGGGCCGGAGCGCTCGGCCAGCCAGCGGCACGCGGCGCCGACGGCCGGAGGCGCCGTCAGAGGCGCCCAGCGTTCCGCGAGCGCGTCGGGCAGGTGGCGGCGCACCGCCGCGGGCAGCGGGTTGGGAAAACGGGGCCGGTTCCGCGCGCCGGATCCGGCCGGCGCCGTGCCCGCGACTGGCCGTGGCGGCCCCGAGGGGCCCGGGCCGCCACGAGATCGG
>JAJZZC010000290.1 GCA_021797775.1 Bacillota bacterium | reverse complement strand
GCCGCGGTTTTCTGACCCACCGGCGCCACCGCCTGTCATACTGACGACTACTTCGCTCTCCATAGTCGCCACGATGACAGTTCTGGGCCACCGAGACAAGCCCCCGGAGGGCTCCAATGGGCATTTTGACCATCGGACAGGGGTTTGGCGGAGGCCAGGGTGGCCAGTTGATCCTACTCCGACAAGGCAGAGCGGATCCAACCGCGTTCTGACGCTATAGCGGGGGGATGTCAAGAACTCGCTCGCAGTCGGGCCTGAACGCGACACGGACACATGGGCTATCCGGTGCGCGGTTGCATGGGGCTGCTCGGACATCGGGGGTCGCAACGGTGGACTGATGGCCGACTTCCACGCCGGGCTATACAGTTGCATGGGGCTGCTCGGACATCGGGGGTCGCAACGCCACCTACCACTTGTCCCCCCTCGGGGACCACACGGGTTGCATGGGGCTGCTCGGACATCGGGGGTCGCAACATCAAGCGGGCGTTCGTGTACGGGCACGAACCCAGGTTGCATGGGGCTGCTCGGACATCGGGGGTCGCAACGATCTGCAGGCCCGAATGGAAGTCACCGAGCACCAGGGTTGCATGGGGCCGCTCGGACATCGGGGGTCGCAACGACGGCAAGGGGTTCGGGGATCACCTGGTTGCACGGGGCCGCTCGGACATCGGGGGGGGCGCAACATCTTCAAGTGCGCCCTGGACTACCCGAGTCGGCTGGTCGCACGGGCCTTCTCGGAGATCGGGGGCCACACAACCGCTCAGGAGTCGCGGCTCCTGCGCCGGATCCGGTAGTCGCACGGGCCTGCTCGGACATCGGGAGTCGCAACGCAAGCGCCCGGAGATGCTGCGCGGCTTGGCGTCGGCGGTCGCAGGGCCCACTCAGGCATCGTGCGTAGCAACAGCGGATGCGGGGGCCGCCACGAAATTCGCCGCAACAGCCACGGCACGGTTGGCGTCCCCTGTTTCCGTCCTTCCGCCACCCCACGCCACGCGCCTGCCGACACCCACCCAGCACGCGGCGAGGAACAGCGCTCCCGCGCCCGCCACCGCTTGAGCCGGCGCTGGTGCCATCTTGGTAGGCCGCGCTGCCCACGAACCCCCGCAGGGAGACCTGCGGCGTTGCCTCTCGTGTCTCGACCCGCCCGTCCACCTCGACCACGTAAGCGTTGTCCTCGGGCACCCACGGCAACTCCGTGTCGAAGAACACGCGCCAGGTGTGGCGGGCCGAGTGGAGCAGCGCCCCGCCGTCTGGCGCGCAGGCCGCGATGCCGCGTTGCATGAAGGACAGGGGGGGGGATGTGGAGGAGTTCCACGGGCTGCCGCACCCGGGAGCCGAGTTCCAGGGGCCGGGCCCAGGTGGTGGCCGCGGCCACCTGTACGTCCGCGGCGGCCACAGACGGGTTGAGGCGCCGGCCCTTCATGGCAAGGACCCGGGCCAGGCACCCGTCGTCCAGGACCGTGACGGCCGCGGTCGCCTGGGCACCGGCGTCTGCGACGGTGACCGCCCCGAGTCGGAACGGGGGCAGCCCCGACGCATTGTGCGCGACATCAGCGGTGCGGACCCCGGTGCAGGCGTTGTAGAGGCTGTCGACCAGGTCCTGGGCGACGGACGCAGGCCCGCGGTTGGCGGCTGGCCTGGTCGCCAGGGTGAACCGCACGACGGTGATCACAGGCGGTCGTCCTGCCCGAGGACCGGGACGAGACACGGCTCCAGCGCGGGCGCGTACCACGCCGGCACGCCCCCGCGGCCAGGTGCCGACGCGACGGCGAAGGTGCCGGGGTCCAGGCGGTCCGCGTCGATGCTCCACGCGGAGAGCAACCGCAGTGGCACGGGCCGCGTCAGCCGCCGGCCCTGGTAGAGCACGCTGCGTTCCGGTGGCGCCGGCCGGATCTCCGTCCGGGTGACGGCACCGAACCCAGCACCCTGCTTGGCGCCCACGCTGAGCAGGTCGCCCAGGACGTCCTCAAGCACCTCGCGGTCGCCGACGCACCACCAGACCCAGGTCGTCGCCGTCACGACGCGCAGGGTGGTCGCACGCGACAGATAGGGACCAAAGTCGCTGCGCCAGGCGAGGGGGCGAGACCACGGGATCAGGGCGTCGAAGTCGGGCTTGCGGGGCAGCACGCGCTGGTCCCAGACGTAGGCGCCGACCGGCCACAGCGCGCAGGCCAGCGGTACGCCGTCACGCTGCTGGATGCCGGGCACCGGCACGGTCTCGCGCCACGCGTCTGGAGCGGGGGATAGGTCGCCCCTTCCCGCCGGGCGGCGAGTGCCGCCAGCACCTGGTCCAGGCACGGCCCGTGCGGGGATCCGCAGAGCACCACCGGCGCGCCGACCGAGACTCGGACCTCCAGGCCCTCCACCAGAGCGGCACCACCCTCCGCTACGGGGCCGCCTGGAAGGCCGGCACGAGCTTGCCAGAGGAGAGATAGCGGCGGATCTCGTCGCCGTGGGTCTGCAGGTAGGTGTCGTAGGCCGCCGTGTCGGGCGCGACGGGGGAGAGGTCGATCTCCAGGCGCGCCAGACCCAGGCCCCGGTTGGCGCCCCCGCCGAGGAAGACATCGCGCACGCCGTCGGCGTCCGCGGGGAAGGCCAGGTCGAAGGCCTTGCGCAGGGCAGCGCGCTCGACGTCGCTGGCCTGCGCGTCCACCGCCACCCAGCCACCGAAGGTGACGCCGGCCGCCACCACCTCGGCGCCGTAGGGCAGGGATTCGCGGATGCCGCCCTCGCCTTCGGCCACGCTCTGGTCCGCCAGCTTGAGCGCGGCGCGCAGGTCCGCGCTCAACCGCTCCGGGAGGCCCCCTGGAACCCCAACGAGGCCGACGAGGGTACCCTGCGCCGCTTGGGCACGAGCCTGCAGCGGTTCGGCGTCGTGGTCCGCGGCGTCGGGGACGCCTTCGAGGTGCTGTCCGGGAACCAGCGGTTGAAGGTGCTGCGCGATCAGGGCGCAGCGACCGTCTCCTGCGTCGAGGTCCAGGCAGAACACGCCCGCGCCCGCCTCTTGCCCCGGCGCTCAACCGCGTCCACGGCCAGGACGACCTCAACAAGAAGGCCGCCTTGGTCAAGGACATCCTCACCGCCATGGGCGCCGAGGAGGCAGCCGCCGTCCTTCCCGACAGTGCCGAGGCACTCCGAGGCCCGGCCTCGATCCGCGAGGCGCACCCGGCCTCTCTCGCCGAGCAAGTGACCGACTGGGCCGCCGTCCAGCACGCGAAGGCGGCGGCCGGCCTGCACGGCACCTCGTTCAGTCTGAGCACCGACCAGAAGGAAGCCGTGGAGCGCGCGGTCGGGCTGATGCTGCCGCGGCTCGGCACGGCCGAGGCGCCCAATCGCCGCGGCGTCGCCCTGGCCGAGCTTTGCACGGAATGGGCCGCTGGTCGCGGTTGCACGCCGCAGCCCAAGCCACGCCGGGGTGGGCGCAAGGCTGTGTCGCCGCAGCCGACACAGCCGGGGCGCTCGGGGCCGATGGCCCCGATGTCACCGGAGCAGGTACAAGGGGGCGATTCGGATGGCTGAGCCAACGGTCCCGGTCTGCTGGATCTGCGGCGCTCCCCTCCGCGTGGCCATCACGCGAAACCGAAACGACAAGACGGCCCTGACCCTCTGCGGGACAGACGGCCGGCACCTGCGCGCGTTCTGCAACCACCGGCCGGCCGTGGAGGAGGTCGTCCCTCGCCTGGAGGCGCAGGCGGCGGCCGTCCCGGCGCTCACGGCGGGCAATGACCCGCCCGCCCCGACGCAGCAGGCCCTCCAAGAGACTTCTGAAGACCGTGCGGCCAAGCCCGTGGCCAAGAAGCGGCGGCAGGCGGGGTGAACGCCGCGCTGGTCGCCCTGGCCGTCGCGGTGATCGCGCTCGCCGCGCTCACCTGGCCGCGTGGCCCGGGGCGCTGGTGGTGAGAGACGGGAGGTGGTCCGGATGAAGGTCGCGGCCTACGCCAGGGTGAGCACGTCGGACAAGGACCAGGACCCCGAGACGCAACTCCTCGCCCTCCGCGACTTCGCTAGGGCGCTGCAGTGGGAGATCGTCGACGAATTCGTGGACCACGCTCCAGCCAACGACCCGCTGCACCGCACGGCCTGGCGCCAACTCCCGGACGATGCGGCCAAGCGCCGATTCCAGGCCGTGCTCGTCTTCAAGCTGGATAGGGCGTTCCGCAGCGTCAAGCACATGCACGACACGCTGGCGGTCTGGGAGGTGCAGGGGATCGGGTTCGTCAGCGCCCGCGAGAGGTTCGACACGCGCACGGCGCTCGGCCGGCTGCTGCTCAACCTCCTGGCAAGCTTGGCGGAGTTCGAGTTGGAGGTCCTGTCTGAGCGCGTCAAGGCCGGGATGGAGCGCGCCCGCCGGCAGGGGAAGCGGGTAGGACGGCCGCCCGTGATGGATAGGATGCATTGGGACACGGCTCCCGCTAGCGGGACCGTTTCCGCCAGTTGGCAGGATCGTTCGAATCGTGACGCGATTCCCGTCGACTACCACCTCGGGCACCATGTCCCCGATGAACCACCGGCGCTCCGCGTCCTCCAGGTCCGCCAGGCCCGCGCCAATGCGGGCGACGTGTTCCAACGCGCTCGCCTGCTGGCGCTCGTCCGTCTCGTATCGCGCGAGTTCCTGTTCCAAGACCGCCAGTCGCGCTGCCGCGGCCTGCTGCTCGGCGCGCAGGGTCTCCTGGGCTCGGGCCATGACCTCTTCGGACACCTGACCCTTGAGGAAGGCCTGGAACGCGCGGTCCTGCTGCCCAGGCAGCCCCGCCAGCCGCCGCCGCAGCGACTGCTGTTCCTCCTCCAGCGCCCGGCGGGTCGGCGAGCCCGCCTCGCGCTGCCGCCCCAGTTCCTCGCGCAGCCGTTCCGGGTTGACGAACAGCTCGGTCACCCGTTGCCAAACCAGCGGCTCCAGCCAGTCGGCGCGCACCGACGGGGCATCGCAGCGCTGGTCCGGCGGCACCCGCCAGCTTCCGTTCCACGCCTCACGGTGCGCGCAGCGGTAGTAGCGCGTACCCCGGTGGCAGTGGCCGCCCATGGTCGCGCCGCACCGGCCGCAGCGGAGCACGCCGGCCGGAAAGAGGTAGAAGTGCCGGCCGTTGCGGCTTGCCTGGGCGCGGTTGCGCGCCAACCGCTCCTGCACCGCCTGCCACATCAGCTCATCGACCAGCGCCGGCACTGGCACCGCTGCCCAAGGTGCCTCCATGCCTCGCCGCCGCGCCGTCTTGCGGCCGGCATTGCCCTCCTGGCGGGGCGTGCGCGGAGCCGTAACCCTGGTGGTGAACTGCTCGTAGGTCCCCTTCGCGGCGGGATTGCGCAACCACTGGTCCAGCGTGTTGGTTCGCCAGGTCCGTCCCCCGGCGGGCGGCAGCAGACCTTCGCCGTCGAACTGCCGGGCGATGGCCCAGAGGGTGTGGCCCTCCAGGCACAGGGCGAACGCCCGGCGCACGACGGGTGCCCAGCGCTCGTCGATGTCCACCGTGGCCCCGCCGTCTTTGCTGTGCAGCCAGCAGGGCAGGTTGCGCGGCAGCACGACCTTGCCCTGACGTGCTTTCTCCTCGCGGCCGCGCTGGGTCTTCTCGCGAATGTCGTTGCGTTGCCACTCCGCGAACACGCCCTTCATTTGAACCTGAATCTCGCAATGGGGGTGCGCTAGGGGCTGCAGAGCAGGTTCGAACAGGGGGTTGGGCACCGGAACGACCAGCGCACGCACGTTCAGCGTCAATACTTTGGGGTAGTGGCGGCACAAG